>CALSMK010000001.1 GCA_943787435.1 uncultured Flavobacteriales bacterium
ACTCGGGCTCTACTTTGGCGATTTCCAGTTCGGCATGGATCCGTTCCTGCTTTTGCGAGAAACCCCGCAAAATGCTGGACTTCCTTGGACGTTCAACCCCAACTACATGGCGTTGATTCCTCAATTTGCCGATGGACAAGGACTCAATCCATTGCTGCAGAATTACTGGATGGTGATCCACCCTCCCACTTTGTTTTTGGGGTTTGCCAGCACGTTGATGCCTTTCGCAATGGCCATGTCGGGCCTTTGGATGAAGGACCACAAGGAATGGATGAAGGCGGCCATTGGGTGGTCGTTTTTTGGCGTGGCCATTTTGGGCGCCGGCATTTTGATGGGCGGCGCATGGGCCTATGAAGCCTTGAGTTTTGGTGGGTTCTGGGCCTGGGACCCCGTGGAAAACAGCTCTTTGGTTCCTTGGTTGGTTTTGGTCGCGGGCGCCCACTTGCTCTTGATCAACCGCGCCAAGCCAGGAACGGCAGTGACGGCCACCTACCTCATGATTGGGATGGCGTTTTTGTTGGTGGTGTACTCCACCTTCCTCACCAAAAGCGGAATCCTTGGCGACACCTCTGTGCACAGTTTTGTGGACAGCGGCATCTTGCCTCAGCTTTTGGGCTTTCTGCTCGGATGCAGCTCCCTGTTCTGTGCCATGCTGCTCAAGTCGGGCAATGACCGAAGAATTTATGGGGCCATTCAAGTGGCTCTGGCGGTGGGCATTGTGGTCCTCAATCCAGCCATTTGCGCCTTGGGCATGTTGTTGGTCATGGTGGCAGCCGTGCTGCGCGGGCATTTGACTCACTTGCCACGCACCGACCAAGAAAGCCCACTTTGGACCCGTGAGTTTTGGATGTTCGTTGGCGGAATGCTCATGTTCGCTTCGGCGGTTCACATCACCTTCCAAACCAGCCTGCCGGTTCTGAACCACTTCCTGGCTCCTTTTAGCGGCATGTTCCAATCCATTTTTGAATCCACGGGATCGACCCTGGCTCGGAAATTGGCTGCGCATGACCTGGCACCGGGAACCGACTTTGATGCGACCTACCACGCCATTCAGGTCCCCCTTGCGTTTTTGTTCATCTCCATCACCGCGTTCACTCAATTTCTGCGGTTCGGTCGCGAACCAGGCAAGCATGTTTTCCTTCAGCCCTTGCGCAGCCTGGTGACCGCAGTGGTGCTCACATTTGCGACGGCATTGGCCTTTGACTTTGAAGCTTGGGAAACGCCGCGGATTGCGCTCATTTTTGCCTGCCTGTGGTCGATCACAGCCAATGCCGATTACATTCTTCAAATCCTCAAAGGCAAGTGGAACCATGCCGGGGCCAGCATTGCCCACATTGGCTTTGCTATGGTGATTTTGGGGGCCGTACTGTCCAATGCCAAGAAGGACATCATCAGCAACAACCAATTCGGCGACTTGGAAGTCCTCAACGAGGCCCTATCCAACGACGAAGACCTGCTGCTCTTGGAAGGCGACACCCTGGCCATGGGCACGTATTATGTGAGCTATAAAGAGCGCCGCCAAGAAGGCATCCATGCCAAATTTGCGGTGGATTATTTCGAGACCCTGCCCCAAGATTACAGCCAAGGCGAGGTCGTGGCCAAAGATGGGTTTTTGTTTCAGTGCACCCAGAGCCACACTGCCAGCCCTGAGTTTGAAAAAGACATGGAGTCCAAATGGACCTTCATCCCCATTCCAAACCCCCGTCAATTGAATGAGGCCAAGCCTTGGTCTGCCGGACAACCCGGTGATTATCAATTCACGTTGAACCCCAAGATCCAGCTGAACGAGCAGATGGGCAACGCACCTGAGCCCGACACCAAACACTATTGGAACAAGGACCTGTACACGCACATCAAATGGGGACGGGTGTCTGACCCTGAAGCCGACGAAGACGGCTGGATGGATGGACGCAAACACGACATGATGCGCAAGGACAGCCTGCTGATTGGCAAATCGGTCTTGTCTTTGGATTCGATTTCAGCGGTCACCATGGCGCAGAAGCCTGAATTTGGAATGTTGGACAAAGACCTTGGGGTGGCCGCCCATTTCAGGCTCTCTGGAAACGGCCCTGACACGAATTTCACAGCACTGTACATTGTTCGAGACAGCTTGCTGATCCCCGACATGGTGACCCTGAAAGACCGAGGAGTCAAAATTCGAATCGATGGATTTAGGCCTGCTGAAGCCACATTCGAAGCTGTGGTCTGGGAGAACCTGTCCATTCGGAGGGATTTCATTGTGATGCAAGCGACCATCTTCCCCCAAATCAATCTGCTTTGGCTCGGTTGCATCATCATGACAGCCGGTGCCTTGATGTCGGTGAGACAAACCCGCCGAAAACGGCGGAACACCCAACCCCCAAAAGCCGCATGATCCATTGCGCCCATGTGATTGGAATGGGGCGACTTGGGCGACACCTCGCCCAACGTCTTGAGGACATTGGAGTTCAGGTCCAACGATGGAACCGCACCTCTGGTGCTGAAGCACAGGACTTGGCCCATTGGGCCCCTATCGGAAATCCAGAAGCGGTGTTCTTGGCCGTATCCGACGGCGCCATATCCACTGTGGCCTCTCAAATCAAGCCCCAATTAAGCCCGAAAACACTGCTGATTCACCATGCAGGTTCTGTGCAAAGAGAGGCCCTTGATTGGCCCCAGTCCCGCACAGGAGTCTTGTGGGCCCCCATGACCTTTCAGCCCGGCACTGCTCCAGATTGGGAGGCCATGCCACTGGCCGTTGACACCGATCATGAGGGCCTCCGGAATTGGGCAGCTCGTTTGGCCCCAGAGTGCTTCCCTGTGACCGAAACCCAGCGCAAGCATTTGCATTTGGGAGCCGTTCTTCTAGGCAACCTTACAGCGGCTTGGATGGGAACGGTAGAAAACCACCTTTCTCGACTCAACCTCGACGCCAAGGTCCTGAAGCCTCTCGTTCAAGCGAGCGTCGATAAAGCATTGGCAGGCAACGCTCTGAAAACAGTAACGGGTCCAGCCGCCCGAAACGACAGAGACACCCTGAACACACAATCAGATTTGCTTAAGTCGACGGAGACCGAATCGCAATTGGCCCTTTTGCATCACCTTTTGACCAACCTCATTCTTTCCGAACATGGACACCAACCCCTCCCCCCACTTCAAACAAAGACTGGCCAAGATTGAAGCCTTTGTCTTTGACAATGACGGTGTTTTTACCAACGGCACCGTATACCTCATGCCCGGCGGAGAGCAGGTTCGAACCGCCAGCACAAAAGACGGATATGCCGTCCAGCACGCCGCCAAGAACGGGGTCAAAATGGCCATGATCACCGGCGGCAGAAGCGACGAAGTGATCCGTCGAATGAATGGGCTGGGCGTGACCGAAGTGATCACAGGTGCAGCCGTCAAATTGGGAGAGTTGGAATCGTTGGCCGAGAAGTGGAACATTTCCTTGGACCAAATCTGCTACATGGGAGACGACATTCCTGACATTCCCGTCCTCCAAGCTTCCGGTCTCGCATGCTGCCCAAACGATGCAGTCCCCGAAGTTCGAGCCGTTTGCGATTACATCAGTCCCATCGCAGGAGGCCATGGTTGCGTCCGAGACATTTTGGAACAAGCCATGAAAGTGAAAGGTCTGTGGATGAATGAGCTCGCACACGCGTGGTGAACGCGTAAGTTTGCCGCCCAATGGATCGCAACACCGTTACTGGATTCGTGCTGATTTTCGCGATGGTCATCGTGTATCAGCTGTATTTCGTTCCTGCTCCGGAGCCCCAAGCAGCAGCGCCAACCGAAATTTCTGATTCTCCTCAGGAGGTCGAGAGCATTGCAGAGTTCGCCCAATCGAACAATTCTGCCTCGGACAGCACCTATGTGCCCAAAACCGCCTTTCTGGAATCTGATCTGCTCAAGGTCGAATTGACCACAGATGGTGGCATCCCTCTCTCAGCTGAACTGTTGGACGGCTACCTCGACTATTGGAACAAACAACCCATTCGCCTCTGGAACCCCAACAGTTCCGACATGAACTGGATTGCCCGTGGCGAAGGATCCTACAACCAAAATTTCGACCTCATTTCGGCCACCAGCGATGAAGTGGTGATGAAGAACCGAGGCTCCGGTCCACTTCGCACATTGACCTACACCATCGACGGTTATCTGCTCGATGTGAGCGCTGAATTCGAGGATGCGCGAGGGGAAGTCGGCTTCCAATGGCAAGCGGACGGCGCGCACAATGAGAAAGGCATCGACGTCGAACGCCAAAAGAGCAGCATCTACTACCGCGAGCAAGGACGAGGACGAGACTACCTCACCGAAGGCACTGACAAATCACAAAACATTGAAGACCCGGTTGAATGGGTGGCTTTCAAACAGAATTACTTCTCGGCCATTGTGGGCACAGACTTGGGATTCACTTCGGGTCTGCTTCGCAGCTTGCCTCCCACAGAATCGTCGGACACTTCCATGACCATGCGCTACGGCATGGACGTGAAGCTGCCGACCGCCGACCTGGACGGCCGAGAAATCGCCGAATTGAGGTTCTATTTTGGCCCAAATGACGCCAACCAACTGAAGACCACTGGATGGGGAGAAATTGGTCGGGTGATCGATTTCGGTTGGTGGATTTTTGGCTGGATCAACCGCAACCTGATCTTCCCATTCTACGCACTCTTGGCCCAGTACATTGGTTCAGCAGGACTGATTGTGCTGATCATGACCCTGTGCATCAAAACCCTCCTCTCTCCCATCACCTGGAAGAACTATGTGAGCTCGGCCAAAATGCGGGTCCTGAAACCCGACATGGAGGAGCTCAATGCAAAGTTCCCAGACAAGGATGACGCTGTGGAGCGGCAACAGGCTACCATGAAACTGTACCGCGACAGTGGGGTTAACCCCTTGGCCGGTTGCATTCCTCAGCTGATTCAAATGCCGCTCCTGTACGCCATGTTCAGGTTCTTCCCAGCCAACATTGAGCTCAGAGGCAAGTCCTTCTTGTGGGCCGACGACTTGGGGGCCTATGACAGCATCTTGGATCTGCCTTTTGAAATCCCATTCTACGGCGCACACGTCTCAGGATTCACTCTGCTCATGGCCGGCTCGATGTTCTTCTACATGGGTCAGACCATGTCGCAGCAGGCGGCACCCACACAGCCAGGCATGCCAGACATGCGGATCATGGCCAAAATCATGCCGCTGTTCATGCTGTTCTTCTTCAACAAATTTGCGAGTGGATTGAGCCTTTACTATTTCATGGCCAACCTGGTCACCATTGGTCAGGTGGGGGTCGTGAAGCGGTTCTTCATCGATGAAGACAAGATCCGTGAAAAGATCAAGGCCAAACAGGAAACCCCGAAGCCGGAAAAGAAAAAAGGCGGTTTGCCCAAAGGCTCGAGGCCATGCAAAAAGAGCAGCAAAAGCGCGCTGATGAAATGAAAGACCAGCGCGACAAGGCCCGAAAGTCTCGCAACCAAAAGCGCAAGAAATAACGCACTCCGGGACATGCAACGCACGTTATTCGCTGCTTTGGTATTCGGGGCACTCTCTGCCCTTTCAACGTCGTGTCACGGCCCCAAACATTACCTCTCGCATTCCAACGATCCCTGGCTTCGCTTTGAGCGCACCATGTGCTTTGGCCAATGTCCCGCATTCACTCTAGAGGTGCAGTTGGACGGCACAGCATCATTCAAAGGCCGCGCCCACATCAAGCCCCTTGGCGAGCACCAAGCACAATGGTCGCCTTCCGACCTTGAATTGCTGGCCCAAACTGCAGCAGAAATCCGCCTTCACCGGTGGGCAGGAACCTATGACAACCCCATGGTCATGGACCTCCCTGCGACCAAGCTCACAATGGGCGAGTACACGGTCTTTGACCGAATCGACGGACCTGATTTGGACGCGCTCTACCGTCAAATGGACAGTTTGATACAAGCCACAACGTGGCTTCCGACGGGCCACTGATTGACGGCAAATTCCGGGGTCCCATCTCCCCATGTGGTGGTAAGCCTCTCTGCTCCTATTTTCGCGCCGCAACTTTCCCCAGATCCGGGGCTGTTGCCTACGACGAACAACACCATGAAGCAACGCATCATCCTGCTGCTCTTTGCAGCTTTCCAACTCGCGGCAACCACAGCCAAGGCCGACGAAGGCATGTGGCTCCTCCACATGCTCCAACGCATCAACGAAGCCGAAATGCAAGAGATGGGCCTCAACCTAAGCGCTGAGGACATCTACTCGATGAACCAGGCTTGTCTGCGCGACGCCGTGATCACCCTCAACGGTGGCAGCTGCACCGCCGAGATCATTTCTGACCAAGGATTGGTTTTGACCAACCACCACTGCGCCTATGGTGCAATTCAAGGATTCAGTACCGTTGAAGACGACATCCTCACCAACGGATTCTGGGCCATGTCCATGGAAGAAGAAAAGCCCATCCCCGACTTCAGCGTGACTTTTTTGCAGCGCATTGAAGACATGACCGACCGGGTTTTGGCCGATGTGACAGCCGATATGGACGAAGGAACACGCCAGCAGGCGATCCAAGCGGCCATTTCACAAATTGAAGAAGAAGAGAAGGGCATCAACCCCGACTTCCGCCCTCAGGTGAAGTCCTTCTATCACGAGAATGAATTCTACCTGTTTGTGTACCGCGACTACAGCGACATCCGTCTGGTGGGCAACCCACCAGAGAGCATTGGTAAGTTTGGTGGAGACACCGACAACTGGATGTGGCCCCGCCACACCGGTGACTTTTCCTTGCTCCGCATCTATTCCGGCGCCGACGGAAACCCTGCGGAATACAGCGAAGAGAACATCCCCTACACACCCAAGCGTCACTTGAAGGTGTCCTTGGACGGTGTAGACAATGGAGACTTCACCATGATCATGGGTTACCCTGGAAGCACCGACCGCTTTTTGAGCAGCCATGGTGTAGAACAAGCCTTGGACCTCTACAACCCCAGCGTAGTCGACGTACGTGACTTGAAGCTCAAGACCATGAAGACCCACATGGATGCTGATCCTGCTGTTCGCATTCAATACGCGGCCAAGTATGCGCAAACCGCCAACTATTGGAAGTACTACATCGGTCAGTCCAAAGGCCTCCGCGCATTGGACGTCTATGGCAAAAAGAAAGGCCTTGAGGATGAGTTTGCAGCTTGGATGTCCGAAGACCCTGCACGTGAAACCACTTATGGCGAGACCCTTGGTTTGCTCGAGGAGTACTACAACAACACCGACGCCACTGTGAAAGGTCAAGTGTATTCATTGGAGGCTGGCTTGATTGGGTGCGACCTGATGTTGTTTGCCTACCGCGTTGCGGCCAATGGACCAGGTTTGCTCAGCGAAGATCCCGAGCGCGCTGCGAGGGCCACTGCGGGCTTGCAAGGACTCGCTGAAGGGTTCTTCAAAGACTACGATGCTGCAACCGACCGCGATTTGTTTGTGCAGCTCATGACCAAATACATGGCAGACATCTCGGCAGAGCAACAGCCCTCCTTGTTCAATACTGTGCGCGACAAGTACAAGGGAGACTTCAACCGCTACGCCGACAAGATGTACCCCAAGAGCTTCTTGACCGACCCAACACGCTTCGCTGAATTCCTCGCCAACCCAAGTCAAAAGGTGATGGACAAAGACCTCGCTGTGGCCGCGGCCTCGAGCATGATCGAAACCTACAGAAGCTATTTCGCATCTCCAGAGCAAGCCAAGTACGACCGGAGCTACCGCCTGCTCACCGCAGGTCTGCGCGAAATGCAGCCAGAGAAAATGTGGTACCCAGATGCCAACTCCACCATGCGATTGAGCTACGGAACGGTGGGCGATTACGATCCCGCCGATGCGGTTCACTACGACTTTGTGACCACCGCCGAGGGCATCCTCCAAAAGAAGGACAACAGCAACCCTGAATTTGTGGTGGACCCCACCCTTGAGACCCTCATCCGCAACAAGGATTACGGACGCTATGCTGACGAAGAAGGCGACCTTGTCCTTTGCTTCATCTCTGGCAATGACATCACCGGAGGAAACTCTGGAAGCCCTGTTCTGAACGGAGACGGTGACCTCATTGGCTTGGCCTTTGACGGAAACTGGGAAGCCATGAGTGGCGACATCGCCTTTGAGCCTGAGCTCCAGCGCACCATCAGCGTGGACATCCGTTATGTGATGTGGGTGATCGACAAGATGGCCGGTGCTCAGAACCTCATCGACGAGATTGACTTTGTGACCACGCCGAAAGAGGCGAAAATGGAAATTCCTGTGGAGGAAGCGCCTTCCATGGAAAAAGGCCGCTGATCGAATTCAGCCCCAACAAAAAGCCCCGCCTGTTCCAGGCGGGGCTTTTTTATGCGATCCTCTTTTGATTCGCAACCGAATCAGACTGCATTTCGGCCGGCATTGACGATACCAAACATGGTGCGGACAATCAGCTTCTCCAGAGCCTCCTTCGGCCCCGGGGCATCAGCCTGGCCATCGAGCCATTGAAGCGCAGCCTGTTGAATCACCAACAGAGGCAAGATGATGGACTCTCTCAAGTCGATCGACTCGGCAATCGCCGGTGAACGTTCCATCAATTGAGACTGGCCCGTGATCCGCAACAGCAGACCTCGGGTTTGCTCAAACTCGGCTTTCACATTGCACCACAAATCGCCAAAGCGGGGCATCCTTTTCCAAATGAGCGGTGAGCGCGAAGTTGCACTTCCTCATGCTCTGCATGCTGTTCTCCAGCAATGCCGCAAACAAGGGTTGGTCGCGGTACAACGCCGCAACTTCATCCAATCTCCCCTCCTTTTCCAGCGAAGCCAACGCCACACCGATTCCATAGAAGCCGGGGACATTTTGCTTGAGTTGGCTCCATGAACCCACAAAAGGAATGGCCCTCAGGTCGTCCAAGGTCAAAGGCCCCTCCTTTTTTCGGCGCGTTGGTCGACTGGCGATGTTGGTGGCGCCATAGTGACGAAGGGTACCGTAAGTCGACAGGTACTCCATAAACGCCGGATGGTCCTTGAGCTGGGCGTAGGCCTCGTAACTCCGATCAGCCAGCGTATTCATCAATGCCCTTTGCTCCAAAGACCATTTGGATTGTTCAGGGTCAATCAACCTGTGCTGCAACCCAGCAGTCAACAGCAATTCCATGTTGTAGGAAGCGCTTTGAGGCGTTCCAAAATTGGAACTGATGGATTGGCCTTGAATCGTGGTCTGAACTTCGTTGGTTTGAACATCTGGCCCAAGGAGGCATAGAACCGGTGCGTGTTTCCACCCCCTCGGGCAGGAGGCCCGCCCCTGCCATCAAAAAACACAACCTCGACCCCAAACTCTGCCATACAGCAGAAAGAGACTCCTTGGCCTGATGAATGGACCAATTGGCCATGAGGTACCCACCGTCTTTGGTGCCGTCGCTAAAGCCCAGCATCACATGCTGAACATTGCTCCGGGTGGCCACATGCTTTCGGTACTTGTCGAGAGACAAGAGCTTTCTCATCTCAGAGGCCGCACCAGCAAGGTCATCCACCGTTTCAAACAAGGGGGCCAAATCCAATTCCATGGCCTGTCCTTTGTGGGCGACGCGCGCCAGCGCAAACAAACGAAGCACATCCACTGCACCCCGACAATTGCTGATGATGAACCGGTGACAACCCCGAGGCCCATTGAACTGCTGGATGTTTTGGATGGTGGCCATCACTTCGACCACATCCTTTACCACATCATCTGCCGCTTCAGGCATGGCGTCATGGCTGTCCACAGCCAGCAATCCTTCCACGGATTCTGGCAGTCCAACAGCATCGGCAGCTTTCTTCAACACCCGGCTGTCTTGCCGAATGTCCATGGCGGCGAAATGGCGGCCAAACATCACCATGGACAGGCGCAATCGCATAATGTCCTCGGCGTGCAACCCTCCAAATTCAGACCTCACCTTGGCTTCGATTTCTTGCAAACCTTGAATGACTTCTTCTTCGTCAAACACCCGGGTGTCCATGGACAAAATGGCCTCTTCAACGTTGGCTTGCAGGGCATCCAACGCCCCTTCCAATCCCTTGAAGGTGATCCGCCGCCGCAGTTGCCGGAACGCACGCCTGTAGCACCTCAACAAGGTGAGCCTGAGCCGCCGTGCCACCCTCAAGGTGGTTCCTGCATCGACATATGGATTGCCATCGCGGTCTCCCCCTGGCCAAAAGCCCAACGTGAAGGCCTCGGCAGCCACCTCAGGGTCTGCTCCAGTCATGGAAGACACCTTCATGGCCAGGTTGGGAAGCGCTTCAAAAAAGACATGCTCCAAGTACCAAGTTTGGCGCACGGCTTCTTCATACGGCGTGGGTGCTTGTGCCTGAAAAAAAGGCGTTAGGCCCAACTGATGCAGCAAATTGTGCGCGGATTCCAAATCGCCATTGCGCACCTCTGAAGTCAGGTCCGTGATGATTCCCAGAGCTGATCCGGGATAGAACTGAGTTGGGTGAGCCGTCAGAACGACCCTGACCTTTTGATTGGCCATGGCCCCTTTCATCTCCTCTTGCAAACCCCTCCGAACGATTCTTGGCATCACCCCCGCCAAGGACTCAGCCCCGTCAAGCTCATTCAACTTTTCGTATCGGGCATCTTCCAAGGCATCCACCAGCACCACTTGTCGTTCGATGTATTGCACATAGCGAAACAACAGCCCCATCTGATCGTCAGCCTCGATGTTTCCCTCTTCCATGTGTTCCAAAAGCAACTCCATGGGGGATCGGCCATCGGCCAGCCCTTGTCGGCACGCTTCAGCAAACAGGGGGACGCGAAGGCCTGTGCCTCGAATGCCATCCAAGGGAAGCGTGAGGAAGATGCTGTTGTAAACTTCAAAAGGGCGGGTCACCGCCGCCGCGTAAATCGAATGCTCCATGATGATGAATTGGGAATGGGCACCGGAGCATTGCCGGCACCCCAAACTTACAATCCGACAGGGGAGCTTGTTCCGTTCCTCTGCCCTGTAACTTTGCGGCCATGCGCATTGACATTCTTTCCGCCGTTCCCGACCTGCTTAAAGGCCCGTTCAGCGAGAGCATTGTGGGCCGCGCTCGCCAAGCAGGCGTGGTTGAAGTGGAAGTCCATGACATCCGACAATGGAGCACCGACAAGCACAAGAAAATTGACGACACCCCTTTCGGAGGAGGCGCTGGAATGGTCATGGCCATTCAACCCATCGTAGACGCCATTGCAGACTTGAAGTCACAGCGGGATTACGATGAAGTGATTTTTTTAACCCCCGATGGAGACCGATTGGACCAACCTCGGGTGAATCAACTGAGCCTGTCGGGCAACCTCTTGCTGTTGTGCGGTCACTACAAAGGAATTGATCAGCGCATTCGTGAGCATGTGATCACCATGGAAATCAGCATCGGAGATTACGTCCTCAGTGGCGGAGAATTGGCCGCCGCAGTTTTGGCCGATGCCTTGGTTCGATTGGTCCCTGGTGCAATCGGAGATGGTGAAAGCGCATTGACCGACAGTTTTCAGGACGGATTGCTTGCTCCTCCGGTGTACACAAGACCCGCCGAATGGCAGGGCCACAAGGTGCCTGACGTGCTTTTGGGCGGTCACCACGCCGACATCGACAAGTGGAGAATGGAGCAAGCCATGGAACGCACGCAACGACTTCGCCCCGACCTGTTGGACGAGGCTTGAAATGTCGTAATATTGCACCCCGTTAATACGGACCCACATCAGCAGTGTCATGGATCGTCTTCGTCAAATTTCCCAGCAACTCAACCCATTGAAAGAATGGCCGGACTTCAAAGCCGGTGATACGGTGAAAGTCAGCTACAAGATTAAAGAGGGCTCGAAAGAGCGTACTCAAGTCTTTCAAGGAACTGTTATTCAACGCAAAGGCGAAGGCCCGACCGAGACCTTCACGGTTCGGAAAATGGCCTCCGGCGTCGGTGTGGAGCGTGTCTTCCCATTGGGAAGCCCCTTCCTCGAAGCCGTTGAAATCATGAAAGCCGGTAAAGTGCGTCGTGCACGGATTTACTACCTCCGTGGCCTCACGGGTAAGTCTGCCCGCATCAAGGAGAAGCGCTCCTTCCGGGCTGCAAAGTGATTTTGCAACAACACAGCAAGCCACGAAGCCGGTCCCATCAGGGTCCGGCTTCGTTGTTTATAGCGCTCCAGTCCTCGCTATCTTAGGCCCATACTGATGGACAGCCCTTTCGACCTTCAAATCATCTGCAGCACGCCCGGCGATGTAGCCCGAGCGCAACGCGGTGGTGCCACAAGAATCGAATTGGCATCGTGCTACACAGCAGGAGGCGTGACCCCATCTCCGGGAACCATTCAAACCTGCATCGCCGCCAGCGAACTGCCCGTGGTGGTTTCACTTCGACCAAGGGAAGGCCATTTGGTGTACAGTCCTTCAGAGCGTGAAATCATTCTTCACGACGCAGAATGGAGCCTGAACCAAGGCGCTTCTCAAGTGCTCATCGGAGGTCTCACAGGACACCTTGAGTTTGACTTTGACCTGATTGAAACCGCCATTTCTCGATTTGGCGGAGGCAAGGTCATGGTGAACAGGGCCCTGGACAGCGCGAAAAGAACAAACCGCGATTTTGAGCGGTTGGCCAGCATGCCCATCGCAGCGTTGGCTTCCAGTGCGGGAGCTGGCAATGCGATCAAAGGGCACCAGCAGCTCGTGGATTGGCAGGCCGAAGTGGACTTCGACATTTACGCCTCAGGGGCCGTTTTGCCCTCAGGCGCTGGCCGCATGTGGGGAGCCGGCCTCTCCTGTTTCCGCGCTTCAGCGCGGAAAAGTGGCGGCGTGGCCCATGAAGGGCGTTGGTTCGAAGGGGAGATTTATCCCGTGGATGCCCAACGGGTAAGCCACCTGGTGAAGTCCATTCGCAAGGCCATCGCTTTTGAAGAAAGTGGAGAGCCGTTGGAGCGAGACGCAGATTGACAAGGCGCTGGCTTTACCAGAGCCAGTGGTCCTCATTCTCCAGACAACACCACCTGAACGCGAGCCCTGATTTGGGCTTCTTTGGATTCGGCCTGTGCCTCCAATTCCCCGCACCGACTGAGCATGGCTTCGGCCTGAGAGCGGTCCTTTAAATCTGCTGCATTTACCCGCACGTTCATCACCGCACCGAGCACTGCAGTCCTGGCGCACATGGCCCCCACTCCTGCGTCCGTGATGCTGTTGGGGTTTCCCCGATTGGCCATATCCAACATGACCTCCATGGAGGCCAACGCCACTTCGGCCACCTCCAGTGGGGTCTCCATCGCCCCCAGCGTAGCCGCTTGAATGGCTGCGCTGCGTTCCTCTTTCTGACTGGCATTGCCTTTGGGCAAGCCAAAAGCCGCCATGATGGCGTCGAAAGCAGCGGTGTCTTCGTCCACCAATTGCAACAACCGGACTTGATGGGCCATCCCCTGCTCGGCCGCGTCGCTGAAGGCTTCCCAGCGGTCATCCCATCCGCGCTTGTGCGCGCTCAAATTGGCCACCATGGTTCCCAGTGAAACGCCCAAAGCACCCACATAGGCAGAAATGGAGCCGCCACCGGGAGCCGGGCTCTCGCTGGCTGTTTCGTTGGCAAACCCCACCAAGCTCATGGACGCCAGAGGTGCTGAATTTCCGCCGGCATCTTCCAGCAAATACTCGATCACCCGCTTTCTGGCATCAAAAGGCGCCAAATCGTCCAAGCCGAGAGACTTCACAGCCACCTTGACTTTTTCTGTTTCATGGATGCCCAAACTCCGGCCCTGTTTGCGCAGGTAGTGGTCCGCCGCATCCATCAAGACCCGCTTGGGAATGAGCCCCACAATTTCGCTTCCTGTGACCCGCATTCCCCGGGCGATTGCACGTTCGCAGGCCGCATCAAAGGCCGTGTGAACTGCAGTTTCCGAGATGTTGGTCAAATTCAGCGACAATTGAGCCACCCCGTATTCTTCGATGTACCAACCAATGCCTTTGACACATTTGAGCATTCCCGGCTCGCGGGCGGGCTCGCCATTGGCATCGTTGATCACTTTGCCTGTCAATCCTCCTTCGCGTTTGATCCGACCGTTCTCACGCAGATCAAAAGCCACGGCGTTCGCACGGCGCGTCGATGTGGTGTTGAGGTTCACGTTGTAAGCCACCAAAAAGTCCCGAGCCCCAATCGCTGTTGCTCCCGTACCTCGAGCGCGCTCATTGAATTCGGCAGGACCAAAGTCAGGCGCCCAATCTGGGTGCGACAGCTTCTCCAAGCCTTCGTATTCTCCTTTACGGCAATGCGCGAGGTTCTGCCTTTGGGGCTGAAGTGCCGCATCCTCGTAGAAATATCCAGGAATGCCCAGCTCCTCTCCGACCCGCTTGCCCAAGGCATGCGCCGCCGCTTTGCAGTCCTCCATGGTCACACCAGCAACAGGAACAAACGGACACACGTCCGTCGCCCCCATCCTGGGGTGCTCACCTTGGTGCTTGGACATGTCGATGAGTTCAGCCGCTTTGGACATCAATCGAAAAGCGGCCTCGACAATGGTCTCGGGCGGCCCCACAAACGTGATCACCGTCCGGTGGGTCGACCCCCCTGGGTCTACGTCCAGCAATCGGACCCCTTCCACAGTCTCCACAACGGAGGCGATGGCATCAATTTTTGCACGGTCACGTCCCTCGCTGATGTTGGGGACACATTCGATAAGTCGGGTGGTCATGGTCGCAGGTTTCGGCTGGCCAAACTACTGCGATTTAATCGCAAGCGGTGCCCCAGTTGGAAAGCAATGACAACAAATCGGCCAACCCCACAAGTCCATCGCCGTTGATGTCACTTTCGCACAAAATGGAGCAGCTCCCATCATCAATGGTGGCTATCGGGGAGAAGTTGACCGCCTCTGGGTTCAAACAGCCACCCAATACGCAGCTTCCATCGTCAAAGGTGGCAGCCGGGTTATAGTTGATGGCAAAAGAGTAGGTGCAACCCGAAAGCCCGTTCACCACTTCAACCCAAGCTGGAACTGGATCACTGGCGCAACCCAGACCCTGACTGGTGACGCTCCAATCGTAGAAAAAATAGTAATAGCCCAAGCCTGCATTGTTGGGAATGGTGGAACCCGTGATGGTGGCCAATTCCCCAATGGCGTAAGGATAATCCATTTCAGACGACACGTTGTCTCGCCACAGTTCAATGTCATCGCCAGACACCATCAACCGGTAACCTTGGCCCGGATCGAGTTCAAACCCCAGAGGCACATCGTTCCACCCTGACTCCAGTTCAACCTCCAAAGAAGCCACAACCCCCAACTGCGGAACCAGCACTTGAACAACCCGCGGGCCGTCAGACGATGCGCGCATGCGCACTTGATCGAGAATCAATGGCTCGTGCACATCAAAAGAGAGACCGTAACTGTCTGAATTGATGAATCCGCCACTGGAGACATCCTCCTTGCCTCCATGGACCGTCTCCACATTTCGCTGGGCCTTGGACTGAACCAACCACCCTTGGCTCGCCGCCAATGGACCTGTGCTGAACGTCGCAGACGAAGACAGGAAAGGCCCCAATTCAGGCGTGGTTCCAGCCAAGATGTCCTCTCCAACAAAAGGAACCAAAGGATCAAACCAATGCAACTGGCCGTCGTCCAACACCACCGGTTCAAAAGTGTGGGCTTGACCCAAGGGCAATACAACCGGTGTGACGATGGGGTTTGCAGGAGAATCCAACACCTCCAAATCAATCGGGTCTGACGTATCTAAGTAACCGCATGCATTGGTGGTGGTCACTGTAATGGTGCTGGATTCACTCACCCACAAGGTGTCTCCTTGCCCACCGTTGGACCATTGGATGCTCAACGACGCGTCCTGAACCCACAACCCGCGAACCCCTCCCGAACAAAACGTGCTGGGCCCATCCAACACCACAACAGGTGGAGCGGCTTGCACCAGAGACAACGGGACCAAAGGAGAAAGAACCGCACATCCATCGCTCGAGGTCAACAGCGCTTGCACCATTCCGCTTTCGCCAAATGACTGTCCATTGGGACCTGCTTCTCCTCCCGTCCAAGAGCTGGCTGTCCAGCCTTGAGGCACTTCGAACAACACAGTTTCACCTGGACACAATTCCACTGCTGAAGGCCAGTCCAATTCCAAGTCCGATGCCGAACAGGAGGTCTCCAGCACCGTGTGGTATTGGTCGACATCCGGAGATTCAAGGACGGTACGCAATCCACTCGGCCAGAAAAACTCCACGCTGTCGACCGCTGCATGATCGGCCAAACCAAAATTGAAGGTCAGCGGTCCGCAAGAACTGTAGCTGTTGCCCAAGGCACTTTGGTCTGTTCGCACAAAGTCTGCACCGGCATGGACCACCACCCTTGCACCAGCTGCGTCTCGCGGTGACACGACACCCTCGAGTTCAAAACCAATCCAGTGGTGGGTGGTATCGGCATTTAAGAACAACTGACAACCGGGGTTGGAACCGCTCAGGGTGTTCACCACCAGCAGGTCTTCCGTTCCATTGAAGTCAAAATCTGCAGCCACAGAAGCGTAGCCACTGAATGGGCTCTCCAGTGGCGTCCCCTCAGCCACATCGGTGAAGGTCAAATCACCCTGGTTGTGGTAGAGTAGATTCAAAAAGGGACTGAACAGGAATTCATTGGCCACATACAGATCGCGCTCGCCATCGTGGTCGTAATCGATGAACACCGTGCCCCAACCCATGCCGGCATCGCCCACCCCCGCAGACTCGGTGATGTTGGTGAACGGTGCCACCATGCCAGAAATGGAGGGTGGCCCCGGGTTCATGAAAAGGTCGTTGGGCAGATTGTTGGAGATGTAGAGGTCCATGAATCCATCGTGATTCAAATCCGCGATGTCCACGCCCATCCCTTGGGCTTCTAAATCCAACCCCCATTCTTCAGCTTGCTCATCAAATGCACCTGTGCCATCATTGATGTAAAGCTTGTTGGCCTGATTGGCGTCGTGGGTCAAGTAAAGGTCCAGGTCGCCGTCGTTTTCGATGTCGAAAAAGATGGCCCCCATTCCAATCAAGTCGTCGCTGGCCCCAGATGACAAATAGCCATCGGTGAAGCCTCCATTCCCATCGCCCAGCCAGAGTTCATTTCCGGCGCTCATGTTCACCACATAAAGGTCCAACCACCCGTCCTGATTCACATCGGCAGCGTGGGCCCCGCGGCATTGGTCATCGGTGTTGGCCCACAAGGCGTCGGAGATTTCGGTGAAAGCCCCCCCGTCATTCCGCCAAAACCGGTTGGACTCTCCAGAGTTGCAACTGAATAAATCCGGGTCGCCATCGTTGTCGAAATCGAAGAAGAGAGATGCCATGGTGAACCCCTCGTCTTCCACCCCCAGCTCCACAGGCACAAACTCAGCGCCGCCTTCGTTGCGGTAAAGGGTGTTGGCCGCCAATCGGCTGCCCACATAGACATCCAAATCCCCGTCCAGGTCGTAATCGGCCACAGCCGCTGTGTGATTCAGGTAATTCCCCAGCAGTCCCGCGTCCACACTGTGGTCGATGAAGTCTGGCGCTTGCCCCAATGCAGAAGCACAAAAGGCCAAGACGATGATGCTGAAAAAAAAGCGTTTCACAATCGATTCTCGAGCCGACACATGCGGCAAGGTTGGAACAGTTTAAGATACGAAGGGTTCAAGCCACCCAATGTCCACGGAGCAGAACCCGGTCAGCAATGGGGTCCCCAAAGGCATAGAGTGCCTCGTTCACAGAGCCCAGAGGCCGGGTGACCATCAAACTGGCCTCTTGCCCCACAGCCAATCCGCCCACCTCCTTCTGAAGGTTCAGGGCTGCAGCTCCGTTGACGGTGGCTGCGGCCAAAGCTTCAATGGGCTCCAAGCCCATCCGCAAACACCCCAGCGCTGCCGCCAAATGCATGTTTCCTGAAGGGGCTGAACCCGGGTTGAAATCGGTGGCGATGGCCAAGGCACATCCTGCATCAACCAGGGTTCTTCCCGGTGTGAATGGCAAGTCTAAAAACAAGGAGCACAAAGGCAACGCCACTGGAACCGTTGATCCACTGGCCAATTCGGCCACATCAGAAGCTTCCAACACTTCCAGATGGTCGACGGACAAGGCCTCCATTTCCACGCAAAGCCCCACGCCGCCTCCTGCGGTGAATTGATTCACGTGGACTTTGGCAGGGATTCCACGAAGCTTGGCTTGGCTGAGCATCAAGCGGGTCTCTTCCAATCCGAAATACCCGTCCTCGCAAAACACATCCACATGATCCGCCAGACCTTCTTCCAAAACAGCGGGAAGAACTTCATTGGCCATGTGTCGTGTGTAGGACATGGCATTGTCCCAGAGTGGAGGTACAGCATGACATCCCAAGAATGTGGTCTTCACGGAATGCGATCCAATGCCCCAAGCCTTCTTCCCACCCTGAGCATCTTCAACTCCGATTCCAGGTCGAGGCCATATCCCGATTTGATTTCGATGGCGCCTGTCCCCATGCGCATCAGGCGTTCCATTCTCTCTAGCGAAACCTCGAACAAGTCATCCTCCGACATCTGACCCAACGCCTTCGCGCTGTTCAGAATTCCCCCTCCATTCTCCGCGATTTCTTGGTAACTCAATCCCCGAATCCGGTCTACAAACTCTCCCTCTCGAGAGGCTGCATGAACCAAATGGGTGTGACTGTCCACCCATGCAGGCATCACCAATTTTCCGGCCGCATCCAGCACTTCCAGGTGGGTCCAGTCCGCAATCCCAGGAAAATCCTCCATGCTTCCCCCATCCATGACCCGGCCATCTTCAATGGCCAACCAAGCGTTTTGAATGACCGGAAGCGACCTCATGTCACTGCCAGCAAGCCTGTCCATGGGCTTGGAGCCGAACCCCACCAAGTGACCAATGTCCTTGATGAGCAATCGACCTTGTGCAAATCCAGATTCCATGGACCTAAGGTCGCACATTGGTCCGAAGTGCCCCTCGTACCTTTGCAACATGCCCGGTAACTCCTTTGGTTCCACCTTTAAACTGACCACGTTTGGCGAATCCCATGGCCCCGCCATGGGCGGAGTGCTCGACGGCGTGCCAGCAGGCCTCGAACTTGACCTAGAACGGCTGCAGAAAGAACTCGACAGAAGGCGTCCAGGTCAATCCAATTTGACCACCCAACGAAAGGAGAGCGACGAGGTTGTCTTTCTTTCTGGCATCTTCGAGGGCAAGACCACTGGTGGTCCCATTGGCTTTAGCATTCCCAATGCAGACGCCAAGAGTGAGGACTATAACCACCTCAAAGACCGCTATCGCCCGAGCCACGCGGACTACACGTACGACGCCAAATATGGATTCCGTGACCACAGGGGCGGCGGACGGGCCAGCGCCAGAGAAACCGTGTCTCGCGTGGTGGGCGGTGCCATCGCCCGACAATTGCTGGAGCATTTTCAAACTCCTTCTGGACAACAGCCTGAAGTGAGCGCTTATGTGGAGCGCGTCCAAGACATCGGAATGCCAAGCGCACCGGCTTTTTACGACCGTGAATTCGTGGATTCATCGCCCGTCAGGTGTCCAGACCCAGAGGTTGCATTTCGGATGAAGTCCCGCATTGAAGAAGTCCGAAACTCAGGCGACACCGTCGGCGGAAGCATTGTCGTGGTGGCACGCCATGTCCCCGCTGGATGGGGAGAGCCTGTTTTTGACAAGCTTCATGCCGATTTGGCCAAAGCCCTTTGGAGCTTGCCTGCCGTCAAAGGCTTGGAGTTGGGCAGCGGTTTCAGCGGAACCTTGCTCAAGGGGTCGGAACACAACGACGCATTCTCACCAGGAGCCGATGGCATCCGCACCGAAACCAACCACTCTGGTGGGAATTCAAGGGGGCATCAGCAACGGGGAAAACATCGTTCTGCGCATTGCATTTAAGCCAGTGGCCACCATTGCCCAAAGTCAAAACACGGTCAACCAAGAAGGAGAACCGACTCAGGTCAAAGGAAAAGGAAGGCACGACCCTTGCGTTTTGCCTCGGGCCGTCCCCCTGGTGGAGTCCATGGTTCTTTTGGTTCTGGCCGATCATGCACTTCGACAACGTTCCGCGCGGCTTTGAATTGGTAGCTTGCGCCAAGAACGGATTGAACACCCCCTCCCCATGCGCCTCGCCCTACACTGGCAAGTCCTCATTGGCCTTGCAATCGGCATCATCTACGCCTGGTTGTCCATCACCTTTGGATGGAATGACTTCACCATCGACTACATCAAGCCGTTCGGTGACATATTCATCAACATACTGAAGCTCATTGCAGTACCCCTCGTACTCTTTAGCATCATTTCAGGTGTATCCAGCTTGGGCGACCCCTCCAAACTTGGGCGACTGGGGGTCAAAACGGTGATCACTTATGTGCTCACCACCATGATGGCCGTGATCGTTGGTTTGGTGCTGGTGAACCTCTTTAAGCCTGGATCCCAGGTCTCTGAAGACCTCCTTGAGTCCAACCGGATTCGCTACGAATTGTGGCGGGACGCCAATGGCATCGAAGTCTTGGATGACATCTCGTTGGTCGATGACCCCGCCCTGTCCGCCAAAGTCGCCGAAATCTCCACCGAGCAAGTGGACATGAACGACTGGGTTACCGACAAACTGACCAAGGCCGAACGCACCAAATCGAGCGGCCCTTTGCAACCCCTTGTGGACGTTGTGCCCACCAACATCTTTCAAGCGTTGGCCGACATGTCCATGCTCCAAATCATCTTTTTCGCCGTGTTCTTTGGCGTGGTTTTGGTGGGCATGCCAAAAGACAAAGCTGGACCGCTTATCCGAGCGATTGAGTCTCTCAACGAGGTGTTTGTTCAGATGGTTTGGATCGTAATGAAGGCCATGCCCATCTTCGTTTTTGCCCTCATGGCAGGCCAAATCGTGAACGCTGCGGGCAGCGACCCGGAAATGTTCCGCCAACTCCTGGAGTACTTGCTGCAATACAGCTTGGTTGTGGTGCTGGGCCTGGCCTTTATGGTGTTCATTTTCTACCCTTCTTTGGTGGGATTGCTCATTCGCAAGCTTGGATATCGCCGCTTCATGAAAGGCATGCGTGATGCTCAAATCACCGCCTTTTCCACTTCGAGTTCAGTGGCGACCCTGCCGGTCACCATGGATTGCGTGAAGAACCGCATTGGCGTGTCGGAAAGAACCACCAGTTTCGTCCTCCCCATCGGAGCCACCGTCAACATGGACGGAACCTCTCTTTACCAGGCAGTTGCAGTGGTGTCCCTCGCCCAGTTTCACATGGTCGACTTGAGCCTTGGACAACAAGCCGTGATTGTGATCACAGCCACCTTGGCCTCCATCGGTGCAGCAGCGGTCCCGAGTGCAGGGTTGGTGCTCATGATCATTGTTCTGGAAAGCGTCGGACTCAATCCCGCTTGGATCGCTTTGATTTTTCCTGTAGACCGCATCCTGGATATGTGCAGAACGGTGGTGAATGTGACAGGCGACGGAGCCGTGTCCACCCTGATTGCTCACAGCGAAGGCGAACTCGAGATCCCCGAAGCCTGAACATGCCCGCGTTGTCTCTGAATCGATGGTCCATCCTGGTGGTCTTCGTTGCCCTGACCTCTGGGGGACTGGCACAAGAGGATCCTTGCTCCGACCCGCCTTCTGAAAAGGCCGCCAAGTGGATCGAAAAAGGGGTCAACAAGAGCAAGTACGATGCCGAGAAGCGTCGGGGCTACCTGGAGAATGCCCTGGATGAAGACGACACATGTGTGGAGGCCCAGTTTCAATTGGGCTTGCTGGAATACCGGAAAGCAAGACAAGACAGGAGCCCATTCACGGCGGCCAAGGACCAGCTCAGGAGCGTTCACGAAGCGTGCAACGCCTATGCCGAAGAAGTCCCCTACACCCTCGGTGCCATCGCCTATGCTGAAGGTCGTTATGTGGACGCCCTTCGCTGGTTGGATCGATTCTTGCGCTGGCAACATTTCACCGGACGCCCCTTGTCCCCGAGGGGCCTCAAACGCGTTCCGCAGGTGGAAGAATCCCTGCCTGAATTGACATTTTTGAGGCAATACAACGCCCATTCTGACGCACCACCCCCAGCTGTGCTCACCGAAGTGTCCACCCGAGAAGCCGAATACCTGCCCGCGTTGTCGGCCGACGGCACGCTGCTGTTTTTCACCAGAGCAGGAGAGCGAAAGTCCAAAGGAGACCTGGTCAGCCAGCCCTATGAGTCTTTCACATGGGCCAAGCGCAATGGCCCTTCTGCCCGCTTCAATTCAGGGGAGTCTTTGGAATCCCCCTTCAACACAGGTGCCGGCTATGGTGGCGCCTCCATCTCCATTGACAATCGCTCGTTGTACCTGGCCATCAAAACCCCGAACAGTAAGAACTCTGAGAACATTGACTTGTACTCCACGCGTTATGAACTTCTGGAAGACACCGGGGACGAACGCGTGTATTTGTGGAGTGATCCCAAGCCCCTCGATGCCCTCAACACTCCAGATGGATGGGAATCACAGCCCGCCATCAGCCCCGATGGAAAAACCTTGTTTTTCTCGGCTGTTCGACCCGGAACCACTCCAAACGCGAATGGAGACCCCTCCATTGACATCCTGGCTTCGCGGTTTTCGGATGGCGCGAAATGGAACAACCCTGAAAAGCTGCCAGCCCCCATCAATGGACCCTACAGCGACAAAGCTCCATTTCTTCACCCCGACGGAAGAACGCTGTATTTCGCCTCCAATCGGGAACCTGGCGGCGGCGGTTATGACATCTGGATGAGCAAATTGGACAGTGCTGCCTCTCCGTTTGACGCGGGCGCTTGGTCTGACCCCGTGAACCTTGGTACCCCATTAAACACCAGTGGCGACGAACATGGCTTGGTGATTTCCTCGGACGGAACCACCGCCTATTTTGCCAGCCGCAGGCCAGGCACCAACGGGTTGGATATTTTGACTTGGACATTGCCCGAAGAACTCCGGCCCAAGGCTTCTGTGGTGGTCAAAGGGCAATTGAGCATCAGCGATGAATTGAGCCAGTCCCCTATAGGACTGGAGCTTCGATACGCACAAAGCAAGCGCGCTCAAGCCATCGATTTGGGCGATGACGGCGCGTTTGCCGCCATTGTTGACTTGTCGACCTCTGAAGATGTCTTGTTGGTGGCCAAAGCCAAGGGCGCGGCCTTCAGCGCGGGATTGGTGATTGACCAAGAAGAAGCTCAGCCTGCGTTGGTCACCGCAGACTTAACCCTGCGGTCTGCCCAAGAAAAAAACGCCGCTTTCGAAATCCAAGACATCCATTACAGCTCCGGATCTGCCACCATCGACAGAACCAGCCTGTTGCTTCTGGACTTGTTTGCCGAATACCTGATGGAGACCGACATGATCGTGGAGATCGGTGGGCACACCGACAACGTGGGCAGTGATGCGGACAACCTGGCATTGAGTCAATCGCGGTCTAAGGCAGTCAGGGCGCACCTTCTGCGCCAAGGCGTGGCTGCAAATCGTGTCCAAGCCAAAGGCTACGGAGAGACCTCCCCTCGGTCCAGCAATGACACATCGAGCGGCCGCGCCAAGAATCGGAGAACCGAATTCAAGGTCCTCTCTCGCTAACCCTCAGGGTTACCGACCGCTCCAACGTGATAAATCCAGAAAAATGGCCCCGAATGGGCGCGTCAACGGACGATTTTCACGTTGTCCATGCGCCACCCCATGATTTCACATCCGCGTTCCTCCATTTTGGCGGCGACAGTCCTCCTTTCGTTGACCACTTCCCCCACCGCCCTGGCCCAGTCCTTTGACCTCAATGGTGGCGTCATTTCTGAATCTGTCAACCGCCATGACCCCTCGGTGTTCGATCGGGCCATGGACCACTTCAATCACGCGCAATACACAGCGGCATTGGAAGGGTTTGACACCTATGTCCAAACCCCTTTGTTGGCCGACGCACCCTCTGCAGAGCGAGAGGAGCCCCGTCGACTGGAGGCGGAGTACTGTGCTGCGCTTTGTGCGGTCTATCTGTACCACAAGGATGCAGTCTGGCGCATCGACCAGTTCATTGACCAACACCCGGAATCAACTTGGGTGCCCAAACTGCGCTGGGAATTGGGCAACTACCAATACCGCAGGAAAAAGTGGACCAAGGCCATAGACGCATTCAATGGACTCACGCCCAGACACTTAAGCAAAGGACTCAGGACAGAGTTCCACTTCAAGCGGGGCCATTCCCTTTTTGAAAAATCTGAATTGAGCGAGGCCCGCAGCGACCTGATGAAGGTCGCCGATGACCCCTCAGCTTCTCCAGCCTTTTTGGAAGCCGCACGGTATTATTTGGCACACATCGCCTACGCCGAAGACCGATTGACCACGGCATTGACGGCTTTTGAAGCGTTGCTTGTGGTCGACGCCTTCCGCAATGCGGTCCCTGTTTACATCGCACAAATCCTGTACGACCTGGGGCGAAACGAAGAACTGATTGAGCGTGCCCCAGAATGGTTGGGCCAAAATCACGAACTGCGGAATGCCGACGCCTTGGAATTGCACAAACTCTTGGGGTCGGCCCTGTTCTACGAAAGCCGATGCGCCGAAGCAGAACCCCATTTGGAAGCCGCATGGAAGGCCGCCGATGGCCAACAGCGCACCCCCGAGTTCAGTTACATCGTGGGCCTGTGCCGCCTCAACAATGGCCATCCATCCACCGCCATCACGGCCTTGATGCGGTCCACAGGAGGCAAAGACCAGCTCGATCAGTACGCCACACATGCCATGGGGCGGGCCTATCTGGAACTGAACGAAAAGCCCAAAGCCCAAACGGCATTTGAAACGGCGGCTTCTTTGGATCACGATTTGGAACTGCGGGAAGACGCTTTGTTCAACCAAGCCAAACTGGCCTTCGAAACAGACTTCAACCCATTCAACGACGCCATTGCAGCCTTTGAGCAATACCTGGAAGAGTACCCAAACAGCCCACGCAGAGATGAAGCCTACGGATTTCTGCTCGACGTCTACCTCACCACCCGAAACCACGTTCGGGCTTTGGATGCCCTCGACCGCATTCAACGCAAGTCCTCCCCGCGAAAAGCAGGCCTACCAGAAGCTCGCCTTTAACCATGCCGTCGACCTGTTTCGCTCAGGGAAAATCGAAGAGTCCCGATCCGTTTTTTAGCCGAAGCCGAACCTTTCCAGAAGACGCCACCCTCGCCGCCGAAAGTCACTTCTGGCAAGGAGAGGTGGCCGTCAAAGCTGGAAGTGACGGACCTGCCTTGAGTCATTACCGCGCCTTCCTCAATGCCCCAGGCGCGTTCAACTCTGAATTGTACAATGAAGGCGAGTACGGCGCAGCCTATGCCCTCTTCAAGCAACGCAAATACAGAGACGCACTGATTGGGTTCCGCAAGTATGCCGACGCCACCCAAGGACAAACCGAGGCAGGACACCGCGCAGACGCGCTGCTCCGCATTGGCGACTGCTTTTACATCGACAAGGACTACCCCCGGGCTGTAGATGCCTATTCACAGAGCTTAACCGATGGGACCACACAACAGCAATACGCCAGTTATCAGCGGGCCCGCTGCAAGGGCCTTGACGGAGACCTAGATGGTGCCTTGGCGGGAATGAACGAATTGCTCAGCGCCTTCCCCACCACCACATTCAAAGGAGACGCCTTGACCTCCATTGGCAAGACCCAAATCGAACGCAATCAAATGGACGATGCCCGTCGGGCTTTTGAGCAAATACGCCAAGAGCTGCCCGGCAGCGCCTATGCCAAGAGGGCATTGGTGGACTTGGCTTTGATTGCCATCAAGCAAAATCGGGGACGACGACGCCTTGACTTTGTGGGGCCAGATTTCCTCCAAATACCCTGAAGACGATGTCACCAAGGACGCCTTCCTTTTGGTGGAACCCTTGCTCATAGAACGCGGTCAATTGGACAACCTGCCAGAAGTGGTGGGACTTTCCGATGATGACATTGCAGAAAAAACCTATGCTGCCGCCCAAGAGTTGGCCTTGTCGGGACAATGCAGCGCAGCCATTCCCAAGCTCACCCAATTCTTGACCAACCACCCCCAAAGCATTCGCGTGCTGGCCGCCCGTTTCCATTTGGGGCAATGTCAATTTGAAGAAGGGGCCCTGGACGAAGCGCTCAATGCTTTGGAACAAGTGGTCAATGCGCCTTTGAGCGATTACCATGAATCGGCCTTGGTTTTGGTCGCCACCCTGAGGTACAACCGCAATGAGTGGACCGAGGCTTTGGCCCACTATCAGCACTTGGAGCAGGTATCCGAGCTCAAACGACATGTTTTGGAAGCCCGAATTGGCATCATGCGTTGCAGCAGGCAGCTGGGAGATGGAGACACCGTGCTGGCTTACGTCGACCCCATTTTGGCCGATGCAGAAACGCCTGAAGACATCCGCCTGGCTGCCCGCTACAACCGCGCATTGTTGTTGCTTGAACGCGACGCCGACCAAGCCTTGTCCGATTTGCAATGGCTGGCCGAGGACGGGCCCCACGCCGAGGAAGCGAGCCATCATCTGGCCAGCATTCAACTGAACAACGGCGATGCCCCCGGAGCGCAAGCTGCCATTTTCGCACAACTCAATCGATTTGGCGGTGGGTCTGAATGGGCACATCGCAGTTTCTTCCTCCTCGCCGATGCCTATCTCGCTCAAGAAGACTTGTTTCAAGCCAGGACCACCATTGAGCAACTTCAGGCCAACGTGGACGTGCCGTGGGTTCAAGATTCTTGTCTGGACTACTTGGACAGACTGACTCAATTGGAGAACCCGCCATCCCCTCCCGATTCGACTGAATCTGGAACGGAGATCACCCCTCAATCCGATAACAAATGATCATGGGCAACCTCACCTCATGTGCAGCGCGTCGCGCAGCCACCTTGTCTTTGGTTTTGAGCAGCATGGCCTCTGTGGGCTCACACGCTCAAGACAGCCTTCAAGTGACCTTCGTGGGAGATCGCGAATTGGAACTTCGCGAAGTCACCAAGCCCATATCGGTCCCCGAAAGAATGGACTTGGGCATTGAAAAACCTACCATTTCATACACCCCCGTGGTGAAAGCAGTTTCACCCAAAACAGAAACCGAAGACATTCAACCTGTGGCCGTGAAAATGGACGCGCCTCTCCCGCGTCTTTATGCGGGGTACGCCAAGCTGGGTTTTGGCATCTATACCTCCCCCCTTGTGGACCTTCATTTGGGAGAAACGCAGAGCCGAAACGGGGCATGGGGTATCCACCTCGTTCACCGCAGCTCTGCAGGATCTACTGGCCAAGTGGACAGTTTGGGCACAGATGAAGGTTGGTCATACAATGCCCTAAAAGGGTACTACCGCAAGTTCATTGACCGGAGCAGCTTGACCCTGGATGGTGGATTGGACCGGACGGCTTGGGGCTTGCATGGCTTGGACCTTTCCAGCGACAACGACCTTGGGTTCATCGCCCCCGAAAAAAGACAGACCTACGGAACACTTCACGCCCGCGCCAGACTCCAAAACCACGAGCGAGACAGCACCAAGGTTCACCGCGACATCGAATTGGCCGTGTCGCGACTCACACCTGGAGATGCACCCCTGCCCCCCGGATTTCCAGTGCCCGAAATCCAAACCTCTCCCATGCGAGAGAACCTCATCACCTTGCAAGGCCGCTTCCAGAGCTGGAAAGACGACGCTCAATATGCATTGGACCTGGAAGGTCACATGATGGGCACCTCACTCCACGGCGTGGGTGATTCTACGCTGAGCAACGTCCAACGCTCCAGCGCCCTCATTGGTGCTGTCCCCAGCATCACCAAGGAAAAAGGTGCTTACAGAATTCGCGTGGGCGCTGGGCTTTGGGTGGATGCCCGCGGGCGGCAGGCTTTCCACTTTTACCCCACAGCCGAGGTTCGCTTTCGCTTGCTCGACGATGTCTTTGTCCCTTACGGAGGCCTGGGTGGTGGCATGCAACGCAACGCCTTGCACGACTTGGTTCAAGAGAACCCATGGTTTGATGCCAGTTACCACGCCAACGCTGATGCCTCGCGAGGAACTTTGCAAAACACCAACCGCGCCCTTGAATTGTATGGAGGCGTGCGCGGCAAGTTCACCCGCGATCTGGCCTTCAATGCACAAGCCCGCACCACCCGGTACCGGGACTTTGGTTTTTGGGTCAATGAGGCCGGTGTGGACAGCGCCGGTCAGCGGTTCAGCTTGGCCTTTGATTCTTTGACCATCGCCAGCGTGATTGGCGAAGCCATGTGGCGTGGCCAAGGCGCTTTAGAACTCAATGCCCGTGCAGAATTTCACACCTACGGCACCGGCAACCAGCCCTATGCATGGTACCAGCCACGAACGCGATTCACCGCATCCGGAAGGTGGAACTTGGAAGAGTTGCTGTTCTTGAATGTGGGCCTTGAACTTGTGGGTGCCCGTTATGCACCGTCTCGTGTTCCCTTCGGAGAAATTGCCAGCGGAGATAACCCCGTGCAAGAAGCCGCCGAAAATGTAGGCGCTGTATTTGGTGGAACAGACGACATCTACGCCCGCAAACTGCCGGCATACACGGCGCTGGACTTGGGCATCGAATACCGCTATAACGGCCGTTTGGCTTTGGGTTTAGACGCCAAAGGCCCCCTTGGAAATACCCAAATGTTCAACGGGTACAACGCCCAAAACATGCGTGTGATGATGTGGGCGGGCTATCGCTTCTGAGTTCAGTGAAGAAAAAGGTGGGAAACAGCCACAAAAGTGTGGAAAACACTGGGCTTTCCGACCGCTCAAAACCGCTGAATTCGGAGGCAGTCAAGCTATCTTCGTGGGACGTCTTAAAAAGCGGAGCATGAGCGAAGAGAAGAAGAACAATTATGGAGCAGACAGCATCCAGGCCCTCGAAGGCATGGAACACGTCCGCAAGCGTCCTTCGATGTACATCGGAGACGTGGGAGCGCGGGGTCTGCACCACCTGGTATATGAGGTCATCGACAACTCCATTGACGAGGCCCTGGCTGGACATTGCGACACCATTGGGGTGTCCATCACCCCCTCCAATGGAATTGCCGTCCACGACAACGGTCGGGGAATTCCAGTGGCCATGCACAAAAAGGAAGGCGTCAGCGCTTTGGAGGTCGTCATGACCAAAATCGGTGCCGGTGGTAAGTTCGACAAGGACAGCTACAAGGTCTCCGGCGGATTGCACGGTGTGGGTGTGAGTTGCGTGAACGCTTTGTCGATTCACTTGCGCGCCGAAGTGCACCGCGAGGGCCAAAAATGGGAGCAGGAATACGCCCAAGGAAAGGCCACCTACCCCGCCCGTGAAATCGGGACCACAGACCGACGCGGAACTTCGGTCACCTTTCAGCCTGATCCCGAAATCTTCACCGACACCCTCGAGTACAACTACGATACGTTGGCCCGTCGATTGCGTGAACTCTCCTTTCTGAACAAAGGCATCACCCTCACCCTCACTGATGAGCGTGCCACAGACGAAAACGGAGATCATCCCACGGAAACGTTCCACAGTGAAACTGGACTCAAGGAGTTTGTCACCTATATCGATCAAAACCGCGAGCAGCTCATCCAAGAGGTGATTCACGTTGAAGGTGAAGTGGAGAACATCCCCGTTGAAGTGGCGATGATCTACAACACCTCTTTCAACGAGAGCCTGCACAGCTACGTCAACAACATCAACACCCACGAAGGCGGAACCCACCTGAGCGGATTCCGGAGGGGATTGACAGACACCCTGAAAAAGTATGCCGACGCCTCGGGCATGCTCGACAAACTCAAGTTTGAAATCAGTGGTGACGACTTCCGCGAAGGCTTAACCGCCATCGTCAGCGTCAAGGTCATGGAGCCTCAGTTTGAGGGTCAGACC
Organism: uncultured Flavobacteriales bacterium; assembly: GCA_943787435.1. GTDB lineage: Bacteria > Bacteroidota > Bacteroidia > Flavobacteriales_D > Sanyastnellaceae > UBA8752. The sequence goes on from CALSMK010000001.1 coordinate 29,736, forward strand.
AAGACCAAGCTCGGCAACAAGGAAGTCACCAAGGCTGTATCCCAAGCCGTTCGAGGCATGCTTTCGGATTACTTGGAAGAGCATCCGAACGACGCCAAGACCATCGTTCAGAAGGTCATCTTGGCCGCTCAAGCCCGGCACGCCGCCCGCAAGGCCCGTGAAATGGTCCAACGGAAAACCGTCATGGGCGGCTCCGGACTTCCAGGCAAACTGGCGGACTGTTCCGAAAAAGACCCGGCCTTGTGCGAAGTCTTCCTCGTTGAGGGTGACTCTGCTGGAGGTACCGCTAAGCAAGGACGGGACCGATTGTTCCAAGCCATCCTTCCACTTCGAGGAAAAATCCTCAATGTGGAAAAGGCCATGCACCACAAAATCTTCGAGAACGAAGAGATCAAGAACATCTACACCGCCTTGGGTGTGACGGTGGGCACTGAAGAAGACGAACGGGCCCTCAACATGGCCAAGCTTCGCTACCACAAGATTGTGATCATGTGTGACGCGGACGTCGACGGCAGCCACATCGAAACGCTCATCTTGACGTTCTTCTTCCGCCACATGAAGGAGCTGATTGAAAATGGGTACATCTACATCGCAACACCGCCGCTTTACTTGGTGAAGCGAGGCTCCAAACAGAGCTATGCTTGGGACGATGACCAGCGCGACCGCTTGGTGATGGAATTCAAAGGCAAATCCGATGCCAACGTCGGCATCCAGCGCTACAAGGGTTTGGGTGAGATGAACGCAGAGCAATTGTGGGACACCACCATGAACCCTGAGTTCCGCACCTTGCGCCAGGTGACCATTGAGAATGCCGCCGAAAGCGACAACATCTTCTCCATGCTCATGGGCGACGACGTACCGCCCCGCCGGGAATTCATCGAGGCCAACGCCAAGTACGCCAACATCGACGCGTGAGCGCGGCCCCTCGCCGCACCATTTGGATCACCGGCGCCTCTTCAGGCATTGGAGAAGCTGTGGTGCGCGCCTGCCACAGCCGCGGTGACCGGCTTGTTTTGTCGGCCCGAAAGCAGGCTTCTTTGGCCGCTTTGGCCCAAGAGATTGGAGCAACAGATGCTGTCCTTGCCCCCTTTGACCTCGCCCACACCGATGGATTGGCCGGGTTGGTGGAGCGCGTTTGGACAGACACCGGCGGCGTTGATGTCGTGGTGCACAGTGGTGGCATCAGCCAAAGAAGCAAGCTCATCGAAACGGACCCCGCAGTAGACCGGGCCATGATGGAGGTCAATTACTTTGGCACCTTGGCCTTGACCAGGACCCTCCTGCCATACATGATCGCTGCCGGCGGCGGTCATTTTGCCGTGGTCACCAGTTTGATGGGCTTGTTTTCGGCCCCGCTCAGGTCGGGATATGCAGGCGCCAAGCATGCCATGCACGGCTGGTTCGAGGCCCTCAGGGCTGAGCACCACAACGATGGCATTCGCGTCACCATGGTGGCCCCCGGCTTTGTTCAGACGGCCATATCGCTCAACGCACTCACCGGAAATGGCTCGCCGCAAGGCACCATGGATGACGCCACCGCACAGGGCATCACGGCCGAGCAGTGTGCCGCCGTCATCTTGCGGGGCATCGACCGCAACAAAGCGCTGGTCACCCCTGGCAAAAAAGAAGTACTCGGCTACTGGCTCGGGCGCTTTGCACCCGGCCTGCTGCGCCGGATTGCCCGACGCGCCAAGGTCACCTGACCTCAGACAAATTCACGGCCAGCCACATCGAGGACTTTCGTGGTCTTCTTGAGCGTGCGGAGGACCAAAAAGATGACGAAAGCGGTCAAGAGTGCATAGGCCCAAAAATTCTGGAAAATGCAGGCTGGCGAAGAAAAGAACGACGCCTGTAATCCAGCCTCACGAAAACCGTGCAGGCCATCCACCCAAGCGAAGCTCAAGAACATGGCGAAAAACCCGTTGTATTCGCGCTTGAGCACATTGCGCAGGGAGAACCCCACATCGGGAGACTTCCACTGGCCCAAGGCGGGCCAAAAAGCGGGAACTTGAGACGACCAATCGAGGTACGCTTGACCAAATTTGCCGCGCAAGAACTGCTCTTCGGCAAACATGATGCGCTCATAGTACAAGGCATAGACCAACAGAAATGCCACGGCGAACCAAAGGTGGCCCATGTACAAAACGATGCCGAGCCACATCAACAGATTGCCCAAATACAGCGGGTGGCGGCACATGGAATACATGCCTTTCGTGTTCAATGACTCCGCGACTTGGCCCTCTTTGGTGTTGCGACCAGAAGTGCCCGCAGGTGTAAACCCAACGCACAACCCCCTCACCTTCTGACCGGACATTCCCACGGCCAGGCAAACCAAAGGCCACACCCACGTCGCATCCGGCGAAGGCGACATCACCGCCCATGAAACATCGCCAAACAGCACCACCGGCACCGCGCCGAAGAACAACAGCAAGGGCAGAAAGCTCCGCCAGCGGAACAGCCAGTTCCCTGACCGGTCCATTTCCTCAATCAATGCCATCAGTCAAAAATGGGTTGGTTCCAACGCTTCAATGAATCGGTGGCGACAATGCCGGACAAGACCTCTACGGTCAATCCATCGGAAAGTCCAAGCTCCACGTCGCGGCGTTCAAATTGCTGCGGCCCCACCTGGACCTCCACAAACGGCTTGGGGCCCTCGTATTGAACCAAGGCCTCGCTCAAGGCCAGCACCTGCTTGCGCTGATCGAGCACCACATCGGCATTGGCACTGAAGCCCGCACGAATGAAGTCTCCTTCGGCCAAGGTCACGGCCGCTCGAATCTCGAACTGCACGGCGCCGTTGTCTGGCACACCCTTGGGTGAGATGTATTCCAACGTGGCATCGAACTTCTTGCCGGGCATGGCCCCAATGGACAAGATCAATGGAATTCCCACCCGCAAGTTTTCGATTTCACTTTCATCGATTTGACCACGGAAGATCAAGTCCGTCATGTCGGCCACACTGGAGATGGTCGTGCCCTCATTGAAGGTGTTGGCTTGAATGACCTGGTTGCCCACTTCGACAGGCACATCGAGCACCATGCCGTCGACAGTGCTGGTGATCATGGTGTTGGATGCTTCACCTGCGCGGCTGGCAGCCCCTTCTTTCACAATGCGCAAGTTGTCTTCCGAAGCCAGCTTCTCTTCTTGGGCCTGGAGGTAGGCCGTTTCCGATTGCTGGAAATCTTGCTGAGATACGACTCCCGAAGCCAACAAAGACTTTTGGCGCTCAAAGTCACGCCGGCTGTTTTCCAGCGAAATGCGGCTGCGTTCCACCCGGCTTTGGGCAGAGGCCAATGCCGCCATATCGGGCACCACCCGCACACGGGCCAAGACGGCTCCGGCCGTGACCGTATCTCCAGCTTCCACAAACAGCGCATCCACGATGCCGCTGATTTGCGGCTTGATGAGGATTTCTTTGCGGGGCCCAATCGTGCCCGAACTCACCGACTTCTTGATGATGTCGGCGATGCGCGGTGCTTCCACACCATATCGAGCCTCGGGTGCCTGTTCCTTTTTGTACAGGTGATTCAAAGTGTAGCCAGCCCCAGCGAGGACCAACAGGACAAAGACGAGGAGGAGCGTAACGCGGCCTTTCTTCATGTTTCTAATTCAATCATCCTTCTGAGCGCAGGGCTTCCACTGGCTTGATGGCCAATGCCCGGATCGCAGGCAGGACGCCCGCGAAGATGGCCATCCCAAGCAGGATGCACAACACCGTCAGAACAGTTCCAAAATCAATTTCCGGGTGGCGGAAAACCCCAGCATCGCCGCCCCCTTCGAGGTAGCCATCTACCGCCTCCAAAAGTCCAACGCCCAATACCATCCCCACCAATCCGGCGAGCAATGTGAGAAACAGCGTCTCCCCAACGATTTGCTGAAGAATCCGAGTTGGCGTGGCCCCCAAGCTTCGACGAATCCCGAGTTCCTTGGTGCGCTCCTTGATCGAGATCAACATGATGTTGGTGATGCCAATCACCCCGGCCAACAGCGCCAAGGAGCCAAAGAGCAACGAAATCAAGCGCATGCCAGAAAACAGCAATTCTGCTTTTTGAAACTCCTCCGCCATGGACCAAGATCCAATGGCCCGGGGGTCGTCTGGGTGAATGCTCAAGCGCGACTTCATGAGCTGCTTGGTCGCTTCCTCCGCCTCTTCTGCATCCACGCCATCCTTGATGAGCATGGACAACCACCCTACCCTGCCTCGGGTATTGAAGGATTTGGCAAACGTGGAAAAAGGAATGTAGATGCTCTCTGCATCGTTTTGGGCGTCCTCGCCATTCCCTTTGGGCGTGTAGACCCCCACCACCCTAAATATGACCCCTTGGATCTGAATGGTTTCGCCCAAAGCCTCCTCCCCCAATTCGAACAGAGATCTCCTTCACGCGGCTACCAATCACACACACTTTGCGCTCTTGTTCCAAGTCTCCTTCATTGAGAAAGCGGCCCTCGGTGATGTTCATGGGCTTCACCTCAGGGTATTCGGCGATGGCCCCGTGTACATCAAACGCACCGCTCTCTTTGCCCCTGAGGACGTTGTTGGTGCCGCGGTATCCACCGAGTTGAATTTCAGGACACACCAAGTCCAAGTGCTGCGTATTGGCTTGAAGCCAATGGACATCGTCGATGTCCATTTCCACATAGCGGCCCCGCTGGTATCCTTTGTACGGAAGGCTTGTGCTCATGGTCCAAGCAAACATGCTGTTGGACACATCGCTGCCCATGTCGGCCTTGACACCATTCTCCAACCCTTGAGCGGCACCCACGGTAATGATGATCATAAACAGCCCCCATCCCACGCCAAGCGCAGAGAGAAAGGCACGCAAGGGATTGCGCACGACCACCTGGACGAGCTCTGTCAATCGGTCGCGGTCCAGCCCCATCATTCGTAGCGGAGGGCTTCAATGGGACGAATGCGCACAGCGCGCAAGGCGGGCACCAAACCAGAAATGGCACCGGCCACCACCAGCACCACCAAAGCCGTGAGGGTCACCCTCAAATTGACTTCAGGATTGGCGAAGTAGTCATGTTGGGCATAGGGAGCCACCACGTTCAATGTGGCCACGCCGGCAATCAATCCCAACGCCCCGGAAATCAGCGTCAGCGAAATGGCTTCGATCACAATCAAGGAAAGGATGCTCCCCGAAGTGGCGCCAAGGGCTTTGCGCACGCCAATTTCTACCGTGCGCTCCTTCACCACGATGGCCATGATGTTGGCCACACCGATGGCCCCTGCCAAAAGCGTGAACCCTCCAATGATCCAAATGAACAACCGAATCCCCGTGAAGATGCGTTCAAACATGGCATACTCCTCTTGGTTGTCGCGTACCCGAACCGCGCGTTGATCGTCGGGGTGAACAGAATGCCTCAGTCGCAAGTCACCGTCAACGGCCTCGACCATGGCCGTGGACCCTTCCAGGTCCAAATCACCTGTAGACAGCACCATTTGGTCCACCTCATCGCTTCCGGTGAACACCCTTTGCATGGTGGTCAAAGGGATGTAGACCATGCTGTTTCCCCAACGGCCATTCTTCGAGAAATGACCCACCACGCGAAACGTAATGCCATTCAATGTCACAAAAGCACCAATGGCTTCGTCTTGTTTGAAGAGCTCATCGAGCAGGTTCTCACCCACCACGCACACCTTACTTTCCTTGGCCAAGTCGTCGGCGTGCAGCCAGCGCCCCCCCATGAGCGGCAACAGCTCCAAATCGTCAAAATCTGGCTCCACCCCCACGATCGGATAATTGCCTTGTTCACTTTGATAACCAACGGTAGACCCCCACATCATCCTGCGGCCCGACCAAGCAGGAGCATCGATGACCTGCTCGGTGATCCGTTGCTCATCTTCATTGCGCATTTGAACCCGGCGATTGGGTTGGCGGCCCCGAAAAGGCAGCGTTGTGGTGCCCGTACGCACCCAAACGGTGTTGCGGGCTTCGTCCCCAAAATCCTGTTGTACCCCATTTTGCAGACCAAACCCCAGGCCTTGCATCACCACGAGGATGAAAATGCCAAGCCCCACCGACAGCCCGGTCAACGCCGTCCTCAACGGGTTGGCCGTGACCGTATGGGCAATCTCGATCCAGGTCTCGCGGTTGAACATCAGTCTGGGGTGTTTGCTCCGCGCGCAGTAGGCTCGACCACCTCGCCGCTGCGTCCATCTTCAATGATGACCCCGTCGTGCAATCGAATCGTACGGTCACACTGAGCGGCAATGTCGGCCTCGTGGGTTACAATGATCACGGTGATGCCCGAAGCATTGACCTCCCGCAACACTTGCATCACTTCATGAGACGTGGTGCTGTCCAACGCTCCAGTAGGCTCATCGGCCAAGATGACCCGGGGCGAAGTGATCAGCGCTCTGGCGATGGCCACACGCTGTTTTTGCCCACCAGACAATTCAGAGGGAAGGTGATCGGCACGGTCGTCCATGCCCATCTTGCCCAGCATTTCCATGGCGCGCTGCTGTCGCTCACGGCGGGCCACTTTCTGATAAAACAAAGGCAGCGCCACATTCTCCAGCGCCGTCTTAAATGCAATCAAATTGAAGGATTGAAATACGAATCCCAAAAAACGGCTTCGGTAGCGTGCCCCCTGCTTTTCGCTCAAGCCCGACATGTCCACATCTCCCAAGGTGTAGGACCCCACATCAAAGCCATCCAAAAGGCCAAGCACATTCAACAAGGTGGACTTACCGGATCCAGAAGACCCCATGATGGCCACCATTTCACCTTGGTCAATGTTCAAGTCGATGCCCTTGAGCACCGGCAACGTTCCTCCAGCCAAGGGATAAGACTTTTCAATTCCACGCAGCGCGAGCATGCCGCAAAGGTACGGACCACCATGCCCCAGAGTTTTTACAAAAAAAGCCCCGCTGAATAGCGGGGCTTTTTCGTTCAAATTTCGTCCAGAGGACGAAATCCAAACCTCGACCGGTCGGCCTGCGGCCTCCAAAGTTTCAAAGTGTCAACCCTCCTTCGCTCCGCTCAATCGGCATCCCTAAGACACCTGACCGAGAAGCCGTAACGTGGACTGCCGTGTCCGGTAGATGCTGGATGTGGCGTGTACAAGCACCGGAACCAAGCACTGCCGCCACTGGGCGAAGAACTCCACCAGTAGCCGTAGTACCCGGCATGGTGAAGTAGCCATCGTGCGTAGTCGCGGATGCCGCCCGGAAGGGCCGAAAACCCAAAGTCGTCCGTGCCGTTGCCACCAGATCCCAACCTGACGTCGCCTTCAAGGCTGTGCCTTCAGTGCCACTGTGGCCGTTGGCACCCAAGTATGTTTCCAAAGCCGTCCACTCATCATCAGTAGGCACATGCCATCCCGTTGGGCACAGCTCCGCAGCATCCGTAGCAGCATACCAGTTGTACAGCCGGCCGTAGGTCGCAACGTTGCTTGCATCGTTGTCATAATCACAGCGCGCACCTGTGCTCAACCCTGCCCATGCAGTATTGTCGGTCTCTTCCGGTATAGCCGAGCCATCAGCATACACCGTCGTACGCAGGTTCTCCGCAAACCAGCATTGGTCGCCAATCTCAACCACGGCGTAGTCGTAGCCATCCATCGAAGGCGAATCGCACGTCGAAGCCAACGTCGCGCAACTTCCGTCGTCGGTGTTGGCCGAGGCATCGTACTCGGTGTAGGCCGCATCTGTACAGCCCGGGATGACGCAGTCTTCATTGGTCGGGTCGCCATAATTGGTGGCCAACTTATCGATGCAGTTGTCGCTGTCGTCGCAGATGCCGTCGGTGTCAGCATCATAGACGCCACATCCTGTGCAGCACTGGGTGTAGGGCATAATCAGTGGGTAGTAAACACTCGGCTGTCCGAAGGTGCTTCCACCTGGTGCACTGGCAACGCCCAAACAGCCGTCGGCATCGATGATACGAGCTTCATAGAATCCAGCTGGAATGGTGCCCATCTCTGCGGGTATCGTCGCCGTAACGTCTGGAGTGCCATTGAGACCTGTCAACTGCAATGTGATAGGTGAACCACTGGTAATGTCCAAAGTCACCACACCATTCGCCTCCGTCATATTCACAGCAGGAGAAGAAGCCAAAATTCCAAGGAATACAGGAGCCGTTCCACAGGGCTGGCAGACACCATTTGCTGGGTCATTGTAGTTGTTAGCGGTGAGGTCCGTGCAGTTGTCCTGATCGTCGCAAATTCCATCATTGTCCACGTCGGGGTGGGTAATGGTGACGTTGAACGTGACATAATCCGAATTGCCTGCAAAGTCCACCACAGTCAAGGTCACCACATGGGTCTTCACATCGTCACAACCAAAGAAGCTGTTTTGGCTCAGTGTCTGTGATTCAATCCCGGCATTGTCTGTCGAGGTCGAAACATCCAACGCTTCCAGGATCACTTCCTGACTGGTGCTGGTCATCGCAATCGTAATGTCGTTGGCGCTTGCCACGGGAGGAATGTTGTCCTCAACGGTGACAACAAAGCCATCTGTATCCGAGTTGCCTTGGTCATCGGTGACCGTCAGCACGGCATTGTTCGGCCCGAGGTCGTCCACGTCAAAAGCATTAGGCGAGACAGTGCTGGAAGCAATGGTGCATGACTCGGTCGTGATGGCTTCGATTTCGGAAGGGGTCAAAGCACGGTTGTAGATCCGGGCTTCTTCGACCAACATGTCCACTTCGCCATAGGCTGTGCCATTGGTGGGGTGGGTGTGGCGCGGGCCGAAAATGATTTGGGCATCTGAGGCGTTCCAGCTGGCCAATGAGCCCTTGTTGTAGTTGCCAATCTCGGCACCATTTCTGTAGCCGGTCACTTTGAGGCTTCCGGATTCGTCTGCATAAGTGATGGCCATGCAGACCAATTGGTTGGTTTCTGTCTCCTGAAAGCCGGGGTTGAAGTTTTCGGTCCGAAAGAAATTGGAACTGCCTGGCATGAACCGGCCGGCTTGATTTTCTGCGTACACAATGGCATCGAACCGGTCCACATTGGTGGCTTGAATGGCAAGCGGAGAACCGGCCAAGACATTCAAGTCTTCAATTTTCAGCCAAACAACCAGCGTCTTCTCTTCGATGACGTTTCCTGTGTAGCTCGTGGTTTTGAACACGTCACCTGCGTCGAGGTCAAGCTGACCATCCACCACATCAGCAGCACTTACGTTTAGGTCTCCCCAGTTTCCGGTCAAGTCTGTGGCTTCTTGTCCAGTCTCAAATGTCCAATGTCCAATGAGGTTGGATGCAGGGTCAATGGCTGAATACACATCCGATGGTACTACTGAAGCCACGCCGTTGGCGTCGAGTTGGACTGTGATGTCGTTGGCCGAAGCGCTGACGACTGTGCAACTGCCGTCGTTCTGTGTGGCGGTATTGTCGTAGTTGCACGCGGCGGGATTGGTGCACCCCGGTACCGGCGTCTCAGCACTGTCGCAAATGTTGTTGTTGTTGAGGTCCAAGCAATTGCCATCGCAATCAAAGCCGGATGCAGCATAAGTACATGAACCGTCGTCCACGTTGGCGGTGGCGTCATAGTTACAGGCCGATCCATTGGTACACCCTTCATACTCGCAGGTGCCATTGTCAATGGTGGCCGTGGCGTCGTAGTTATCGGCCGTGTTGTCCATGCACCCCGCGCAGGTCGTGTACTCACAAGCAGCAGAGATGGTGGCCGTGGCATCATAGTTACAAGCGCCTGAGGTCATGCACCCTGCGCAGCTGGTAAACTCGCAAGAACCATCTTCGGTATTGGGACCGCTTTCACCGGCTGCTGCGCAAGCTGCAGGGTCAGCACAGCCGTAATTACAAGCACTGATGTTGGTACAACCCAAATACTCGCAGGATGCATCATCAATGGTGGCTGTCGCGTCATAATTGTCAGCATTGGGCTCCGTACAACCCGCGCAACTGAGATACTCACAGGACCCATCGTTGATGGAGGCCGTTGCATCGTAGTTGCAGGCACCTGATGCAGTGCAGCCCGCACACGAGGTATACTCACACGACCCGTCATTGTAAACGGCAGTAGCATCATAGTTGCAAGCAGAGGTCACGGTGCATCCCAAGCATGAGGAGTACTCACACTCGGTGTAGCCGGAAGCGGTATTGTCGTAGTTACATGCATAGGTATCCGCACAATCCACAGCCGGTGGCGAGATCATGGGCGGGTTCTGAAAATTGAACGTACAGAATGAAGTGATGGGCTGGCCTTGAACTGTGACAGTAGGGTCATAGTTGGTAGCCGACGGGATCAGACAACCTGGCGCTGACTCGATGATGCAAGAGCCATCGTCATCTGTTGCAGCAGGATTGTAATTGGCAGCACTGGGGTCTTCGCAACCCGGCACTTCTTGCTCGTCACAAGTGCCATCGCCGTCCGAATCGTTAAGGCAAGCGCCCTGACAATTCAAGTAAGGCTCCGACGGGAAAATGCAGGTGCTGGTCACATCCGCAATGGTGGCGTCCGGATTGAAGTTGCAAGCGTCTGACTGAATGCAGCCGACCACTCCAAATTGGCACGATCCGTCGGGAACTGTAGCAAACGCATTGTAATTGCTCGCTGTACCATTCATGCAACCAGGCACATCTTCGGGGTCGCAAGTACCGTTGTTGTCGAGGTCAAAACCGTCTAAGCAGTTGCCATCACAATCGACATAGTAAGTCGCAGGGTAAGTGCATGATCCGGCGGGCCCATCGAGGGTGGCTGCTGGGTCGTAGTTACAGGCCCCCTCGTCGCGGCAACCTGCACAAGACGTGAACTCACACGATCCGTCGTCTGTATTGGCCCCAGAATCGAAGTTGCACGCCCCGATGGTGGTGCAACCCTGGAATTCACAGCTCAGGTTCTCAACGTTCGCTGAGGCATCGTAATTGTCAGCTGATGCATCCGTGCATCCGAACACCACAGCAAAAGTCTGATCGGCCAGGACCAAGCTTCCGAAGTTCACCAGCGTATCGTTTCCAGCTGTTGGACTGGCAACGAAAAGCGTGTCACCGTAGGCGGTCAAGGTCAATTCGGCCAAGTTGTCGCCATAATTGGCACGGTTGGTTCCCGCACCTCCATCCATGTAGTCGTCCGCTGCTCCTCCGTAGTCTCCTGTGGCGGTGATGTCCTCTCCGCCAAAAATCAAGCGGTCGGCCCCGCTGCCGGAGAGGTAGGCGAGGTTTCCGTTGGGGTCGTCAATGTCGCCTGCGCTGTTGCCAGGGATGAAGCCGAGGTCGGAGTAGTAGGTGCTGTTGCCCGGCACTGCGCCGTTTGCCGTAGCGGCGAGGTCCCACGTGATGTCCGCGGTGAGGTTGCGTGCGTTGATGTCGGTATCGACATCTTGGAAGCTGTTGCCTGTGATGGAGGTGATTTCACCTGCCGTGGGCACGCCGAGGGCCATACCCGTTCCACAATCGATAAAGCTGTTGCTTGCGATAGAGGAAGCGCTGTTGGCGTAGTTCTCCAGATTCATACCGGTACGGCAATTGGTGAAGGCGTTGTTGGACACCGTGACGGCCGCTCCTCCGCCATTCAGCCAAATACCCCGTCCCCAGGCGGACGTGCTGTAGCGGTCGCCGTCGGAGAAGCTGCCGTCGCCTGAGAAGCTGTTCTCAGTGATGGTCAAACTCCCTGATGCCAGAGTGGCAGTGTACAGGGCCAAGTCGTGTTGACCTCCGGTATTGCCTCCTGCAATGCTGGAGACAAACTGGTTGTTCTGGATGGTGTGGCCAGCCGCTGTGGAGATGTAAATGGTACTGGTCTGAGCGGAGTTGTTGCTCAAGAACTGCAGTCCATCGATCATCACAGCGCCGGTGGCACTCAAGGTGTGCTCTCCATCGATGATGGCCTCTGCACTGCGGCCGCCATCGTGGGCGATACCGGCGTTTGGACCATTGATGTTGAGTTGCTTGTCAAAGGACAGGTCTTCTTCGTAAGTGCCTGCGCGGACTTCTACGTTTTGGCCAGCGGTGGCATCGGCCAATGCGGGAGCGATGGCCATGCCGTCGCCGACAATCCAATCAGAGGTGCTGATCTCTTGCGCAGAAGAAGCTGTGTTGGCGCTGTTCAGGCCCAGGGCCAAGGTGACAGCGGCAGTTTCATCTTCTGCGAAGAAGGTGTACTCATCAGAGTCGTTATAGCCTCCACGGAACTCATCGTTGTATACGAGGAAGTCCCATCCGTTGACCGTGATGTTGGTGTTGAGCAAGTCTCCGTTGGAAGGGTCAAGGTCATCTTGGCTAAAGACAGTTCCGTCGATGGACAGACCGCTGCCTTCGATGGTGATGTTGTCCGAGCCACGGCCTTCCGCGGGGACATAGCGTGAAGCATAGATGGCGATGCTGCCCCATGCGTTTGCTGTTCCCGTAAAGCTGTTCAAGGTGACGTTGGTACAACCTGTAAACTGCATGCCGTTTCCGCGGGTGGTGCCGCTGGCATTGAGGTTGGTCAAGGTCACGTTGTCGAGGCCGTGGAAGTCAAACGGTGTGCGTTCTGCTGCACCATCAATGGTGATGTTCTCCATCACAAGGCCATCGTTGATGGTCGCTCCATTGTTTGCTCCGGCCTTGATGGTAAAGCCAATGCTGTTGTTGGCCCCTGCATCAGGGTCGGTGATGGGCTTGATGGTCAAATTCCGCAACGTAATGTTGTCTGCATTGGTCTCCACCACCCGGTTGGTCAATGGTGTCATGGCTGAGGCGTCCAGGATGGTGCCGGCCATGGACTCTCCTTCAATGGTCAAGCTCTTGTTGACATCAATGGTTTCAGAGATGGTGTGGGTATTGTCGGACACCAAGATGTTGTCACCGCTGGAGGCCACATCAATGGCGGCTTGGATGGAGAGTCCTTGAGAGACCTCCCAATGGCCAGAGCCCAGGTCGCGAATGGCAACGTCGAAATTCGGAGCGGTGTTCAAAGCCGTTGCCACAGTGGGAGCAGCCGCTTCTTTGGTCAGAATGTAGGAGGTCAGGTCTGAGTTGAATGTCGAGGCGGGCACGCTGACCTGAACGCGGTGGTCGTAGTCAACAGGAACAAAGACGTTGGCTGAGGCGTTGTAGAGCGCGTCGCTTTCGTCGTCTGTAGAGGCTTCGAGTTCGAACCCTGCGGGGTCGTCGGCCTCGATGGTGTAGGAGATGCCGCCAAATCCACCGGAGAGGCTCAAGGGCTCTTCGAAGATGAGGTCGTCGTTGCGTTGTCCTTCATAATCACCGATGTACATGCCAATGTCACCAAAGGCATTGCTGTATGAAGTCACATCGCTGACCGTCACGTTCTGGGAAGCACCGATTCCGAGGCCAAGCAATCCATTGTCATGTACCGTGAGGTCGGTCAGGATGTTGCGACCATCGTCGTCATTGGTTCCAGTCAGGGAGATGCCGTTTTGGACACAGTTTTTGGCGGTGAGTCCGACCAACAAAGAATTGGACGTACCAGGCTGAACGTGAATACCGAAGACGGCAACACCCCCACCGTCGAGGGTGAAGTCTTTCAAGCTGGCACTGTTGGCGGTCACTTTCAGACCATAGCTCCCTGAGAGTCCGGAAGCACAAGTCAAGACTACACCGGCCTCACTTGCACCTTGAAGGGTCACCCCTTTGTTGACGTCAATGGTAGTGGCAATCTCATAAGCTCCGTCGGAGACGTTGATCTCATCACCTGCAGAAGCAGCATCGATTGCGTCTTGGATGAGCAAGGGCTCGATGACTTCGTAGTCGCCATTGTCCATGTCGTAGATGTAGACGTCAGTGTACTCGATTCCGGTTACGGGATTGGCAGCGGCATAGGCGACCAATCCTTGAATGACCGCCTGTGCAGCAACGCTTTGTCCGGTGACACCGTCGTTGCGCGTGGAGTAGAGGGCATGGGTGAAGGCAGCGGGAACGGTTACATCCGCATTGTCCGCAGGGTCATTCGACACGGTTCCCACCCAAGTGCCGCCGCTGTTCAGGGCGCCATTTTGGACCGTGATGGCTCCTGCTCCTCCAGTCAAACTCACCGCACCTTCGATGACGATGTTGGAAGGGGCTTCCAACGCAGCATCTTGATATTGGGTCTGTGCGGGGAAAATTCCAATCGCACCATAGGTATTGGAACTTGTGGTGATTCCGTCGACTGTGACATCTGCGGAGCTGGCAATGGCCAAACCGTATCCCAAAGCCGTATTGGATGCCGCGATGTTGGTCAGCGTTGCACCATCCACACCATTGAGGTCGATGGCACTGTTGCCACCATTGGTGGCTTCCACATCGTTCAAGCTAAAGTTGGCAATGCCAGAAGCCTTGACACCAAAGGTTCCCGAACCATCCAGCGTGAAGCCGGACAGACTCACATCATCTGCAGAGATGCTGATGCCATAACCCGAAGAAGTGGTGTTGATGGTGGTGGTTCCACTGCCCGCTCCATACATGGTGAGCGGCTTGTTGACGTTGACGGTCTCATCCGTGGAGATCGCTCCATCCAACTCGATGGTATCACCCGATTCGGCAGCGTCGATGGCGGCCTGGAGGTCCATTCCTGCGCTAACAGCCCATTCTCCGGTGAGCAGGTTCTGCAGTGTGATGGCCGAGTAAGTAAACGGTGAAGTGGCGCCCAATAATCCAGCCAAAATGGTTTCTGCCGCGCCTCCTGGAGCCACCACTTGGAAAGACAGCCCGTCATTCCGAACTGCATCTACGCGGGCATCAAAATTGGTTGGAACGGTGACGTCGGCGTTGTCTGCCGCATCAATGGAGATGGTGCCCGCCCAAGTGCCACCTGAAGCCAGATTGCCGTCTTGAACGGAGATGCTACCGGCTCCGGAGGACAGATCGAGCGTGCCTTCAAAAGTGATGTTGGTGGGTGCCTCATATCCAGCAATTTGATATGCTGTACCTGCTGGGAAAATGGCGGCGTCACCCCAGGCATTGCCAGAGGTGCTCAGACCGTCAATGGTGACATCGCTCGAGCTGGCCAAAGCCAAGCCAAATCCTCCTGCTGTATTGCTGGCTGCGATGTTGGTGAGGGTAGCTCCGTCAACACCGTTGAGGTCGATGCCGGTATTGGCCGTGCCGTCGGTGGCTACGTCCGTCATAGAAAAGTCTGACAGAATGGAGGTCGGCGAATTGGACACTTTAATGCCATAGGTCGCTGCACCGTTCAGTGTAAACCCTTCCAAGTGCACTCCGTCTGCGTAAACGGCAATCGCGTAGCTGGATCCACCTCCATTGATCGTGGTGCTTGAAGAGCCTGCACCTTTCAAGGTCAAGGCCTTGTCAATCGTCACTTGTCCACTTGGGCTAAATGAAGCCGCCGACAGAACGATGACATCGTTGGTAGAAGCAGAGTTGATTGCGTCGGCAATCGTCAGGTGATATGAATCGGCCGTCTCGTTATAGATGTCTGTGGTCAGACTGTTCTCCTCAACGGGTGTCAAGCTGGCATCTTCGCCGCCGGAAGTCAAGGTCAGTGCACTGTTGTCACTGTTGAACGAAAGGACCTGCGCTCCGCACCCACTTTCCGTTGAGGCCAAAACGCATTGGCCACTGGACTCGATCACCTGATAACCGAAATCCCCTAGGGCATTGCCATTTGCATCCATTTCAGTGGCCAACCCTGCATCGTCGAAGAAGAGGGTGGTTTCAATGGTCACGCAAGACTCGCCGAGTGCAGCAGTGTAACTGAGCAGCATTTCTTCATTCTCAAGAAAGTTGATGAAGGAGGTGCAGTCTGCAGTGGAAGGTGGCTCTACTGCACTGCTGAATGCAGGATTGGCAAAGAAAAAAGTGCCGCAAAGCAGCAAAATGGGGACGATAAAACGGAGCATGGCAAGAATTTGGCTAGAAGAAATATGACCCTCGAAACCCATATTCTCACCAAATCCATCATATAATTAGACCAGTCAGCTTAGCATTCATCCAATGGATATAATGTGATTTGTCAGCGTCGCAAAAATGCGATGGCCATCCTCATTTGAGACGATTGCTCCACATCTCCCATTTGTGGAGGCACAGTATTCCGGAACTCTGACAGCCATTGAGCTTGCTTGTTGGAAAGGCCAGGGGTTTCGCGGAAATGAAGCGCTTGACTTGCAGATAAAAATTCACATCCCAAAACCTCACGAGTGCCCTCCACAACCGCCAAGAGCTGAAGGCCCCCATTTGCGCCCATGCTCACATGGTCTTCCTGACCATTGCTGCTATCGATGGTGTCCACACTGGCAGGCATGGCTCGCATTTTGTTGCGCGCCACAATGCTCGCAGCTGTGTATTGGACAATCATCAAGCCGCTGTCCAACCCTGGATCGTTGGCCAAAAACGGTGGCAGTCCGCGGGTGCCACTCAACAGTTTGAATATGCGACGTTCAGACATTGTGCCCAATTCACTCGCCGCGACCTTGAGGTGATCGAGCACCAGCGCCAAAGGCTCTCCGTGGAAATTGCCCGCGCTGATCACCTCACCGGTTTCTGGCAGCAGAATCGGGTTGTCGGTGACAGCGGTCGCTTCGCCCTCGAGCGTTTCAATGCCCCTGTCCAATGCGGTGCGCACGGCACCATAGACTTGAGGAATGCATCGAAAGCTGTATGGATCCTGAACCCATTCGTGTGTTTCGCGAAGAAAATCAGCGCCCTCGAGCCAAGCGCGCATCCTGGCTGCACTGGCCTGTTGGCCTTGGTGTTGACGCAGTTCATGAACGGCCGGATGATAAGGGGCATCCAACCCTTCAAAAGCCGCAAGGCTAAGGCTGGCAATGCCGTGAGCCTTATCCCAGAGGTGTTCCAGCTGCTGCAGCCCATGCGCCAGCAAGGCCGACATCATCTGGGTGCCGTTGATCAAGGCCAGTCCCTCTTTCGGCCCCAAAGCAATGGGCGCCCACCCCTTCTCTTCCAAAACATCGGCTGCTGGGCGCGCCACCCAGGCACCCGCTGCATCCAGCTGCATCAATTCCCCCTCTCCCATCAATGGCAAACACATGTGGCTCAAAGGAGCGAGGTCTCCGCTGGCGCCCAATGAACCCTGTCGTGGAACCACCGGCATGAGCCCCTCATTGTAGAAGTCCACCAAACGGTCCACCGTCTCGGGCTGCACTCCACTGTGCCCGCGGACGAGGCCACAGACTTTAAAGAGCAGCATCCAACGCACAATTTCCGGTGGCAAGGGCTCACCCAGTCCTGCCGCATGGCTGCGCAAGATGTTTTCTTGCAATTGATGCAACTGATCTGACCCCACCCGCACATTGGCCAACTGACCAAAGCCGGTGTTGACTCCATAAACGGTGCGGCCCGAAGCGACCACCTCCATCAGAAAATCATGAGCCCGGGCCACTTGGGCGCGGGCAACATCGGTCAGCACAATGCGGTCAGCATTGTAAGCAACTTGTAAGTCTGCCCAATTCTTTGGGCCGGGTTCGAGGCGATGGTCCATGGCGGACACGAATTTACCCGAAGAGCGGACTATCTTGCCCATCCCAATCCGAAACCCGGAACATGCGATTCATTTTGACCCTCTGCCTAACGGCAGTCCTCGGCGCCGCCTTTGCGCAGCGCGCCCCCATAGAGTTTGAGGAATATGACCTCGACAATGGCCTACACGTCATCCTGCACGAAGACCACACAGCCCCGGTGGCCATGGTCTCTGTGATGTACCACGTGGGGTCCAAAAACGAAAACCCCACAAGAACGGGCATGGCCCACTTCTTCGAGCACCTGCTCTTCGAAGGTTCTGAGAACATCGGACGCGGTGAATTCTTCAAGTACATCCAAAACGCGGGTGGCCAAAACAACGCCAACACGTCCAATGACCGAACCTTCTATTACGAAGTGTTGCCTTCCAACCAACTCGAACTTGGTTTGTGGCTGGAATCTGAGCGCATGCTTCACGCCCGTGTAGAAGCCATCGGCATTGAAACCCAGCGCGAAGTCGTCAAAGAAGAGCGTCGCCAGAGGGTGGACAACCAGCCCTACGGCAACCTCATCGAAGAAACGATGAAGCGCGCCTATCAAGAGCACCCTTACAAGTGGCCTGTGATTGGTTCAATGGACCACTTGAACGCCGCCACGGATCAAGAGTTCACGGATTTCTACGAGACCTTCTACGTCCCCAACAATGCGGTGCTTTCCATTGCAGGAGACTTTGACCGCAAAGATTTGAAGAATAAAATCGAAGCCTATTTTGGAGAAATCCCAAGGGGAACTGTGGACATTCCTCGCCCCAGCATCGATGAGCCATTCAAGACGCAAGAGGTCAGAGACACGATTTGGGGCGATGACCAGCTTCCACTCGTCCTCATGGCCTACCCCATTCCCGCCGAGGGGACACCTGACTACTACGCTGTAGACTTGCTGAACACCGCCTTGAGTGGAGGTCAGTCCAGCAGACTGAATCGAGCGGTGGTGGACGACCAAGAACTCGCGGTGTTCTGTGGCGCATTCAGTTTCGGATTGGAAGACCCCGGACAGACCATTGCATATGCAGTGGCCAACATTGGGACCGACCCTTCAGAGGTTGAGCAGTCCATGATGGCCGAAATCAACAAAGTGAAGGCTTTGGGCATCACAGATGCAGAACTCGAGAAACTCAAAAACCAAGTCGAAAGCAGCTTTGTGCAATCCAATGGCACCATGCGTGGCATTGCAGAATCATTGGCGAATTATCACATGTATTATGGTGACGCCAACCTGATCAACAACGAAATCGACCGCTACATGTCGGTCACCGCGGAAGACATTCAAGCCGCCGCAGTCAAGTATTACGACCACGATCGCCGGGTCATCCTTTACTTCCTCAACGAGAACGCACAATGAACCGCATTGCCTCCTTCCTTTTGGTCCTCGTGGGCTTGATGCCCATGGCCACCCAAGGTCAGATTGACCGTTCTCAAGCTCCCGCCCCCGCTCCCGCCCCAGAGATTGTTTTGGGCGACTACACCGTGGATACCCTCGAGAATGGGTTGACCTTGATTGTGGTCGAAAACCACAAGCTGCCCAGGGTCAGCTACCGATTGACGTTGGATGTGGACCCCATCTTTGAAGGCGCGCGCGCGGGCTACACCAGCATGGCGGGATCGCTCATGCGTTCTGGAACCAAAACCCGCTCCAAGGCAGAAATCGATGAGGCAGTGGACCGAATCGGCGCCAGCTTGGGGACATCCGGTTTTGGCATGAATGGCCGATGCTTGGTCCAACACAGCGAGACCCTGCTTGAACTGATGTCCGACATCCTCATGAACCCCACGTTCCCTGAAGAGGAGCTAGAAAAAGAGCGCAAACAAACGCTCAGCAATTTCGCCAGCAGCGCCACCGACGCCAACACCATCTCAGGGCGCCTCTCCGGTGCCATGACCTACGGTTTGGGTCACCCTTATGGAGAGAGCTCCAACGAAAAAACGGTGGAAGCCATCACACGCGCTGACCTGTTGAATCACTACGCGACCATTTGGAAGCCCAATGTGGCCTATCTGGTGGTTGTGGGCGACATCACGCCCATCGAAGCCAAAAAGCAAGCCGAACAGTATTTCGGAGATTGGCGTCCCGCTGAAGTGAAGAAGCAACGTTACCCCCGCCCCATTCCTCCCAAAGGAAACCGGGTGTGCTTCTCCCCTGTTCCAGGCGCTGTGCAAAGCGTCATTGACGTCACCTTCCCCATCTACCTCAAGCCCGGTCACCCGGATGTGGTGGCCGTGAGCGTGATGAACACCATGTTGGGTGGATTCTTCGGAAGCCGTTTGAATCAAAACCTGCGTGAAGACAAAGCGTACACTTATGGTGCACGAAGCTCTGCCAGCCCAAACAAGTTGGTGGGCCGCTTCAGCGCCCGCGCCAGTGTCCGCAACGAGGTCACCGACAGTTCCTTGGTCGAGTTCCTGTCTGAGATTCGCAAAATGGTGGAGACCCCTGCGCCAGACAGCTCCCTTCAATTCGTCAAGAACTACCTGAATGGAAGCTTTGCCCTGTCATTGGAACGTCCAGAAACCATTGCACGGTTTGCACTCAACATTGAGCGCTACGGATACGACAACGACTACTACGCCACTTACCTCAGTCGCCTTGACGCCGTCACTGTCGAAGACGTTCAGCGCGTGGCCCGCACCTACATGCGCCCAGACAACATGAACATCACCATTGCCGGAAACCGCGATGTGGCAGATGGTTTGGCGCAATTCGCCGCTTCGGGACAGGTGGAGTTTTTCGATGCTTATGGCGAGCCTTTGAAAGACCTCGAACCCGCTCCGGAAGGCATGACGGCAGAGGACGTATTCAATGCCCACTATGAAGCCAGAGGCGGAGTCGCCAAATTCAGCAAGCTGAAAGGCGTGCAAACCACAGGTGAAATGGCCGCTGGCCCCATGACCCTCAGCATGGAGCAGGGCTACTTGGTATCCGGTGCTGGCTACACTCGAATTTCGGCAGGTGGAAACATCATGCAAGAATCCAAGTATGATGGCCAAAAAGGCGCCGAAACAGCCATGGGGCAAATCACCCCCATGGACGACGCCAAAATCCTCGATACCCAGCGCAGCCATGACGTTTTGGAGTTCTTGCACTTGGCCGATTATGGCCTTGAGGCAGAGTTGCTTGGCGTGGATCGAATCGATGAAGTGCCACAGTACTTGATCGAAATGCGCAAAGACGGAAAGGTGAGTGAAAGCCATTGGTTCAACGTGGAAACAGGCCTGCGCACCCGAACGGTCCGCAACGAAAGCACCCCACGAGGCGACATGACCGTGACCTTGAATTACGGCGACACCATGGAAGTCAAAGGCTTGCGGTTTGAAAGCGAGATGACCATGTCGACAGGTGGACAGGAAATGAAAATGTCCATCAAAGAGGTCAAGCTGAATCCCAAGCTCAATTCATCCGACTACTCTGTCGAGTGAACGAAACGCAACACCCCTTAATTGAACTCTCCGGAGCGGACCTGCTGCAGGAAGAGCACATCGTGCTGAGCGATGTCAACCTGCGGGCCCACCCTGGAGAGTTCATTTATTTGATTGGCCGAACAGGGTCAGGCAAAAGCAGCCTGCTCAAGACCTTGTACGGAGAATTGCCCTTGACACAAGGAACAGGTTCGGTGTGCGGGGTTTCCCTCGTGGGGTTGAAGCCAAAAAAAGTCCACCTTCTTCGAAGAAAATTGGGCATTGTCTTTCAAGACTTTGAATTGCTCACCGACCGAACCGCCGAAGAGAACCTTCAATTCGTCCTCAAGGTCACCGATTGGAAAAACAGAGCGGAACGCGACCAACGCGTGGCGGAAGTTCTGGAGGCTGTTGGTTTGGAAACCAAAGGATACAAGCGTCCCCATGAATTGAGTGGAGGCGAACGCCAACGACTGGCCATCGCCAGGGCCCTGCTCAATGCGCCCGATTTGATTTTGGCAGATGAGCCGACGGGAAATCTGGATCCAGAAACGGCAGAAGGCATCCTTCGTCTTCTTCACGATTTGGCCGCCAACGGCAGATGTGTCCTGATGGCCACACACAACCATGGCATACTCTCCCGACATCCCGGCCGAATTCTCCAATGCGGGAATGGCTGCTTGGAGGAATTGCAGACTGCGCCTCAACTCGCAGAATGATGTCGAAAGGGACACCCCTGACCATCGCCATTCCTGTGGCAGATGCCAGCGAGTCCGAATCGCTTTTGAGAACATTAAATGCCTTGTCGAAGGTGTTCTCCGAAACCCCCATTGAGGTGCTTATTCAAGTTGGACAATCCGACATGAGTGCCTTCGCAGGATCACTGCTGCAACACGACATTGGTGCCCATTGGACTTTCCAATCCGACGATGGGGTCTACGACGCCATGAACCAAATGTTGGACCGTGCCAAAGGCACCCGCATCTTGTTTATGGGCGCTGGAGATGAGGCTTTGCCCGACCTGGCCAAGGCCACTCAACGGTGGGACCCAAAGCCCACGCAGTTGGAACTTGGTGGGGTTTTGCTCCCACAAGCAGAGCCTGGGGTGCCCCGTCACTATCCAGCACGGTGGGACAGATCCTTGCTTTGGCGCAACACCACCCACCATCAGGGGATGGCCTACCCCTTAAGTTTGATTCAAGCCATGGGCGGCTTTCCAATCAACACCCGTGTTTTGGGCGATTACGCTTTGAATTTGCAGCTCTTTCAATCGGGAGTCACCGCAAATTGGGAGTCTGGCGAAAATTGGGTCAAGGTTCGCGCTGGCGGGCTATCACGGCAATTCAATGCCGCCCTTTACAAAGAGGAATGGGCCATCAAAAAATCAACCCTGCCTCCTGGATGGGCTCGATTTTGGTCGCCCTTGTGGATTCTGGGCAAAGCCCTTTGGAAGCGCGCCGCTCAGCGCAAAGGGTGAATCGCCTGAAGCAAAGTCACCTCATGGCTGCCCCAATGGTAACGCGAAGCCACTTCGCTCAAGTGCTCAGAACTCGGCTTGTTGTTCAATAGCGCCAGGACGGCTTTGGATGTGGCCAACGCCACCCCATCATCGCCTTTGACAGTTTCCACCACTTGACCCACTCCTTCTTCTGTGACAAACCGACCCGCCACAGGCAGGTCTGAGCACACCACAGGAAGCCCTGCGTGCAAGTAGTCAAACAATTTGTTGGGTAGACTAAATTTAAAGTTGTCGACGGTTGAACGGTCCAATGACAGACCCACATCTGCAGCAACAGTGCAACGACACAGCTCGTGAAATGGCATCCGTTCGTGGACATGCAGGCGATCGCGAACCCCCAATGCCGAAGCCAGTTCTGGCGCCTCATCAAATTCTGGTCCTGCTCCGATCAAAGCCAAGTGGATGTCGGGCAAATGAACCAAGCTTCTGACCGCATCCAAAGCCCCTCGATCTCTGTCCATGAAAGCCCCTTGAATCAGAAGCACCGTTTTTTGCTCGGGCCACCCCAAATCCGCTCTCGACATGGGCACAGCAGGAGGCGACAATTCCGGAACATTCGGCACCACATCCACTTCCAGCCCCTCGGCTCGATACGCCTTGGCGATGGACTCATTCACAGTCAACATTCGGCGCAAATGCCGGAACATCCTTTTTTGCCACCAGGTCCAAATCCCCTTTCTGACGGGCTTGTTCTTTAAGCCTTCAGCCTCGGTGAACCATTCATGGCTGTCGTAGGCCACGTCCAATTTCCATTTTCTACCTCCAAAAACCGCCGGACCCAAGGTGTCCAAATCGTTGGCCCAAATGGCCACCAATCCGCCATTGGCATGAACCTCGTTCAACGCCTTCAATAGTCCCTGCTGCAGAAGCAAATAAAACATCGGGCCTTGGGAGGCCCTGAGCCAAATCCTTTGGGTGGGGTATGGCCTGTCAATGCTCGGCGCATCCGTTTTTACCATCCTCCGTCCAATCAGAACCGGCTCATAACCTGCTTTTTGCAGGGTTGCACATGTTTTTCTGACCCGTTGATCAAACGACAGGTCATTGGACACCAAAACAGCAATCCGACCTCGGCTCATCGACCGGCCTTGATGTTCTCCATCATTTCCTGAACCACCCACTTGGTGTAACGGGGAAAGTCGCCCTTCATCATCCACTCCCCGTACCCGGAAAACTTGGTCAGAACCTCGCGCAATTTCTGGCCCTTGTATTTGCCAAAATTGACTTCGATTTCATCTTGATCGTTGTAGACAAACCTGCCCACCATGTCCACATTTCTGCCGCGTTGACCGAATTCGGCGATTCCAGATACGGTCTGTGGAAGCGGCCCGACCTGTTCTCCGCGAGAATCCAAAATCGTGTGGCTTTCATACCGCTTGACCTGATTGGCAAACACTTTCATGGTCGCCATGATGTCCGGCAAGGCTTCATGGGCGCCCTCGAGGTCTTCATTGCAGTAAAACTTGAGGGCTGCGCGCAAGGTCCGTTGCTCCATCTTGTGGAAGATGTTCTGGACATCGACCAAGTGACGGTCATCGACCTTGAATGCGATGTTGCTGCGCAAAAACTCCTCGGCCAGCAAAGGGACATCGAAGCGATTCGAGTTGAATCCAGCCAAGTCACATCCCTCGAGCCAACGGTAAAGACGCGGTGCCATGGACTCAAACGTTGGCGCATCCACCACATCTTCATCTCTCACCCCGTGAACCTCCGAAGAGCTCTCCGGAATGGGCATCTCTGGATTGATCAGCAACCGACCTTGACCTTGATCCTTGTCTGGACGAACGTGCCACTGGCCATCCGGCATCACCTTCACAAACGCCATCTCCACGATGCGGTCCTTGGCCACATCGGTACCGGTGGTTTCGAGGTCAAAAAAAACGAGGGGGCGCTCCAGCGACAGATTCAGATCAAAACCTTCCATGAAGCGAAGATGGCAAGGAATCAGTGCCGTTGCTCCACAAGTTGACGGCCCATGGAGAATTTCGCGTATTGGAAATTCCTGTAGAGGTTTTGGCCGGCCACTGCATCTCCTTTGAATTCGGGACCCGCCACCTTCCAGTCCAGCACAATTTGAAAATCAACGCCAACCTGAAGGCCTTGTGCTGACATGGCTGTAATGACAGCATCACGTGCTTTTTCCGCCCTCATCCTGGCCAATTCCTCATTGGACTCGTAAGCGCGCTTGTTCTTGACGGGGACAAAAGAGGCTGAACCTTCAATTTGCAAAATGGGCACCTCTCCCACCGCCGACCTTTTGGCCACCTCAGCGACCATCGTCCTGATTTCTTTTGATCCAGATTCGGTGAGGTACCGGCCGTAGCCAAACTCCACCGTAGAGGTCACGGCCTCAAACTCAATCATGGTCAACGAAGTCACCGCCTCTCGTTCCAATCCTTCTGCATCCGCCCCCCCTGTTTCTAGAGCTGTTTCTTCTGTCGCAGTCTCTTCGGCCAGGGATTCTCCTTCAGCTTGGCTCATGCCCTCAATGGCGCCCTCTGCGTCACCAGTCACCTCGGAATCAATCGCGATCGTCACATCCTGATCTTCCTGGGTTGCTGTTTCTGCAGAGCCAAAGCTGTGACTTGGTGCCACCACCACTTCTCCTTCATCCATGGCTTTTGGCTCAACCTCTGTTTGGCCACCGCCTGAATGGGTGTCCATTGGGTTCATGGGATCTTCAACAACGATGTCCAAGCCTTCCGATTCTTCCTCACTGGGGTTGGTGGTGTCCATCCCTTCAGGTGCCGTTGGCGCTTGGGAATCTATTGCACCAAATGGAGCCAAGCGGTTGACCACATTCTCGTTGCCATAGGCCGCATCACAATCCACAAATTCTGTTCGGCTTTCCAAAACCTCATTCCTTCTCACCCAATTGAATTTGTATTCTCTGCAAGGAGGGAGAGCGGCTACAAAACTTCCTGATTCAGATCGTGCCCTGAACACCCGGAATACCGCTGGACCGTCGTCTGTGGATTTCACTTCGAGAACATCTCCCTTTCTCCACGATGGAATGTCACCGATGAACACGGCGAGGGCTTCTTCCGGCTCCTGCTTCATCTCGAACCTGTAGATGTCCAAGTCTTCTCCTCCAGCCCTTGCACTTGAAACGAAGCCCATTTGGCCAGATGCATCCAAAGAAGCCATGGCTTCATCTCCGGGCGTATTCAGAGGGTAGCCCATGTGTTCAGGGTCGCTCCAGCTTCCATTGTCGAGGCGAATGCATCTGAACAAATCAAATCCCCCCATTCCTTGGTGGCCCGTGGAAGCAAAAATTAAAACGCGTCCATCCGAACTCACGACCGGGCTTTCTTCTTCTCCTGAAGTGTTGATGCGTGAACCCAAATTCAGCGGCTCAGACCAAGATCCGTCGGGAAGCATGACGGTTCGGTACAAATCCCGTCCTCCTTGACCACCGGGTCGATTGGAAACAAAAACCCGCTCCATGCCATCGAACCTCTCCGACAAGCTTGTTTCCCAATGCCTTGAATCCACAGGAAAACCCACCTTGTCTTCCAACACCCATCCTCCGGCTTCGTCTCGCTCCAACTTCCAAAGTGAACCTGCATTGCGGTAACTCTGGTACACCACAAGGGCTTCTTCATCACCTATCAGACCCACGGTGGTCATGTCTCTCCCTGTAACGCCCAAATCCAACTCAATGGGCTGGGACCAACCCCTTTCCGTTTTCAAAGCCCGGTATATTCTGCCGCGCTTCGCTCCACCGCTGGCCTCCTGGTTCCGATAAGAAGTGAAATACACTGCATTTCCATCCGGGGCAATCACCGGAGCATAATCCCTACTTGCACTGTTCAATTGAGATTCCGCCTTTAACTCCAACGGAGTAGGTGAGGCCACACACCGCATGGCAAAATCACAATCCAGAATGGCGCGTTCGGCATGGACATGACGGAAGTCTCGCTTTGGATAGCGGTTCACAATTATGGTGGCCACAGCTTGTGCTTCGGCGTAATGTCCCGAGTACTGCAACACGTCCAGCGCCAAGTCCAATGACTCTTCTGGTGGAAGGGGCTCCTTGGCGTCAAAGGCATTGTAACGCTTCGCAAACTCTCCTTCAATGGAACGTTGAACCAAGCCCACAGCCTCGGCCATTCGCCCTTTAATGGACCACAAACACAAAGCGCGTTTGTAAGCAAAGTTTCGGTTGTTCGGTTGTTCTTGCATCAACCGCTCGAGGAGCACTTCTGCTTCCGTCCAGTTTTCCTCGATGATCAATCGGTTCACCTCGGTGTAAGTCTCCGACGTGGAGGCCATTTGCTCAGGGCCGCCACCCTTCTTCAATTCTCCTATAAGCTCATGAACCGAGGGCATTCCTAAGTGAATGTCCATCTGGGCGGTGGCGATACCAACCGCGAAAAACGAGCAAAAAAGTAAAAGAAAGCGACTCATCGAAGATGTGCAAAATAGGCACAAGCCACGCAGAAATCCGTCAACTTCTGTCGCAAAACTTTGCCCGTTCATTCCTACACATCAAACGAGAATGAGGCCATGGTCTTAGACCACGGGCTGATGCGGGTCAAAGGCTTCCAAATGGTCCGCTACCCTGCGCACAAAACTCCCACCAAGCTGACCATCAACCACACGGTGGTCATAGCTGTGTGACAAGAACATCATCTGCCGAATGGCAATCACATCCCCTTCGGCCGTTTCAATCACAGCAGGCTTTTTCCGGATCGCACCCAAGGCCAATATTCCCACCTGAGGCTGGTTGATGATGGGCGTACCAAACACGTTTCCAAATGTGCCCACATTGGACACCGTGTAGGTTCCACCACTCACTTCATCAGGCTTCAATTTTCCCTGACGCGAACGGTTGGCCAAGTCATTTACAATCGTGGCCAACCCATTTAGGTTGTAACGGTCAGCGTGGCGAATCACCGGCACAATCAAGTTGCCCTCTGGCGTCGCTGCAGCCATGCCGATGTGAATGCCTTTTTTGAGCACAATTCGGTCTCCATCAACGGAAGCATTCACCCCTGGAAACTCCCGAAGGGCCTTTGCCACAGCTTGAATGAAGAAGGGAGTAAACGTGAGCTTTTGCCCGGTTTGGGACTGAAACTCTTTCTTGTTTTGATTGCGCCAATCGACAATGCGAGTGACATCGGCTTCCACAAAGGATGTCACGTGAGGACTGGTCTGAACACTGCGAACCATGTGGTCCGCAATCAGCTTCCGCATGCGGTCCATTTCCACAATTTCATCTTCACCATCCACGCTGTGACTCGCAGCTAGCGAAGCCATCGGTTGCGCGGGCGAAGGCTTGGGCGCGGGAGAGGCTGCAACAGGAGCGGTCTGAGATACATTGGATACGCGGCCATCGAGATGGGCCATGATGTCCTTTTTGGTCACGCGGCCATCTTTGCCCGAACCACCAATTCCGTCCAATTCTGCTTGCGACATTCCCTCCTTTTCAGCAATGCTGCGGACAAGAGGGCTATAAAATCGTCCACCACTCGAACGGGATACTTTTCCATTCTCCGAGACAGCCGCTGCCAATGGGGCCGACACAGTCTCCAAGGTTGCGGCATCAGGCTTGACATCCACAACAGGTTCAGGGGTCAACGGGGCTGCCTCTTTCGGGGCAGCGGCTTCTTGCTGCACAGTGGCGCCGTCTCCAGCCTCACCTTCCACGGAAAAAATCGCAATGGGTTGGCCCACTTGGACCACATCCCCCTCAGCCACCAAATGCTTGACCAGAATCCCGTCCTCTGGGGCAGGGACTTCTGAGTCCACTTTGTCAGTGGCGATTTCAATGATGGAATCGTCGGCAGAGACACGTTGACCTTCCTCAATCGCCCATCTAATGATGGTCGCTTCGGCCACGCTCTCGCCCATTTTCGGTAGAAGAATCTCCATGGATGTATTGCCCGGAGGGGAAATTGAACAGCCACAAAGGTACGGAGGCAATGCAGCAGATGCCTCCCCTTTTCGTCAATCCATCCTCAAGGTCATCAACAATTCAACATCTCGAATCCAGCCGAAATCGAATGCATATCTGAGGTCCAGTCTTTTGGCCTCTTCTGAAGACTCAGCTCTGTCCCCTTTTCCCACGAAAAAGATTCCGGGTTTCATGTTGGGCAAGCGTTCATCTCCATCCCAGCCCGAATGGAACCCCAGCCAAGTCTTTCGCCTCGCCAGAACATCTCTGGCATTGGCCCGACTGAAAGCATTTGACCGAGATCCCCGTCCACTGCCCACCAGCAGAATCCAAAGGGACCACAACACATCCACCCTCCTTTTGGCCCTTGCCCTCTCGATTCGTCCCAATCCATCGGCTCCCCATGGCAGTTGCACACCTGGAGCTGAACCCGATTTGCGGCCGCCAAGGGCCAACAACATGTTCGATGGAACCACCCGAAGGTCCAGCCCCAACCGTCCCGCTTTGCGCACCCAAGAAATCACTTGTCTTCCTCCAATTTCCGCATCACACAACACCATTTCATTTTGCAGAATATCATCTTCTAAATCACATGAGGTATCAATATCTATCATGTTTATTTCAAGAGAGCTACCATAAGATGACTCGACCCAATTTAAAAGTTCCTCTGCCCTCTCTGGTGTGGTCAATAACCCCACCGAAGCACCTGGCCTTCTCCACCTCCATCGCTTCGGCGCAACGGCGACCAAAGCCCAACGCATGATGAGGGGCAAAAAAGTCAAGCTCAACGACAGAAGGCCAGCCGCAATTCGACTTACCCGAAATTGCTCTGGAAGCAGTGAATACAGCACAATGGCCACCACTCCAGCTGCACATCCGGCCATCAATGTTCTCGTTCTCACCAAAGGGTGATCATGGCTACCAAACCACCGGTTGGCAAACATCGCAGACAACGCACCCACCCCAACCAAAATGGACACAGGCAAAGCCGGATGATCAATGCCCGAAACTTTCGCATGGCCCATCACAACAAGGGTGCCCATCAATGCTGCAACCCCCATGTCCATTAAGGTTAACCATTGACGTGAGGCCCATCCATTGATGAAGGCCGAAACCGCCCTGACCTGAATGCCCAACCGAATCATCACCCTCATGGCCAAGGCCTGCCCACCAGCAAAGTGCTTTTCGCTGAAGATCCTCATGGCATCATGAAAGACCCTAACGTAAGACAGACTGCCCTTTTTGGTGCTCTCTCCTTTAAAGTGGATGATGGGAGCTTCACTTAAATAATGATTCACCCAACCCCCTTCTTTTATCCTGATGCTCAGGTCAATATCCTCTCCATACATGAAAAATGCTTCATCCAGC
Source organism: uncultured Flavobacteriales bacterium (assembly GCA_943787435.1). GTDB lineage: Bacteria > Bacteroidota > Bacteroidia > Flavobacteriales_D > Sanyastnellaceae > UBA8752. Next base: position 59,298 of record CALSMK010000001.1, read on the forward strand.
ATTCCCACTTCATCCAAGGCCTTTCGACGCATCCACATGAAGGCTCCGCTCAACACTTCAACCTCAGCTGTCGAATCCTCATCCACAGCACCCCAATAGTACCGATTGAACACATTGCTCCGCGGCGCAAGCCTCCACAGCCCACTCAAACGGCAAAACGAGGCCCAAGGGGTTGGCATTCCTCTTTTGCTCTCCGGCAACCAGCGTCCAGAACCGTCATACATGGGAACTCCGATCGCCCCAATCTTGGGGTTGGCCTCTGCATGGCTCAGAACAAGAGCAAATGTATCCTCTGCCACCACCGTATCAGGGTTGAGCAGCAGCACCCATTCCCCACTGCTTTCTTGGTAAGCCCGGTTGTTCCCCTTGCTGAAGCCCAGGTTCTCCTGAGATGATATCAGCTTGACTCTTGGGTAATTTGAAGCCACCCAATCGACTGTTCCGTCGGAACTTGCATTGTCCAAAACAATCAATTCAGACTGCACCGACCCCATCTCATCCATGGCTTTCAATGCCGCATCCAAACAAAGGCCCAAATGGCCCTTCACATTGAAGCTGACAACGATGATGGACAGTTTCATGATCAGCTCGAAGAGTCCCCAGTTGTGGAGGAATAAGGCAGTCGCTGCTGCAAAGACCGAATCAAGGTCAACTCGTCTGCATATTGAAGCTCATCTCCAACTGCAACACCCCTGGCCAATGTGGTGATTTCCAAATCCATACCACGCATTCGCTTGTCCAAATAAAAGGCAGTGGTGTCTCCCTCCATCGTGGTTGGCAAGGCGAATATGATTTCTGAACACCCCTCCGATTTGGCCCTGTTCATCAGAGATTCCACCCTCAAGTCTGCTGGACCAACTCCATCCATGGGGCTGATCACCCCTCCAAGAACATGGTACCGTCCTTTGAAGTGGCCTGTCCCTTCGATGGCCAACAAGTCCCTCAAATCCTCCACCACTGCGATTCGAGACGCATCTCTCTTGGGATCCATGCAAATGTTGCACACCTCCTCCTCCCCCAAATTCCCGCATGTTCGGCAGGCCTTCACACCCTCGCGCATGTCCTGGATGGCTTCGGTAAAGCGCTTGACATCCTCCTCATTCCTTCCCAGCAAATGCAAGGCAAGCCGCAACGCAGTGCGCTTGCCCACTCCAGGCAAACCCGCGATTTGATCTACGGCTCGGTCAATCAGACGTGATGGCATCTCCACAAAGCCAAAGTTACGCGGCGACGTAGCTTGCTGCCATGGAAACTCCACTCTTGGCCCTGGTGGCCGTGATCGGCTATTTCTGCCTGCTCCTTTTCCTTGGCCATCAAACCGGAAAAGGCGAAAGCATGAGTGACTTCTCTCTTGGCGGAAGACGAAGCCCTTGGTGGGCCGTGGCCTTTGGAATGGTTGGAACATCACTCAGCGGCGTGACCTTTCTTTCTGTGCCTGGATGGGTTGGAGATCAGCAATTTGGATACATGCCCATGGTGCTGGGCTACGTTCTCGGCTACGCGGTGATCATGTTCGTACTGCTGCCCCTGTATTACCGACTTCAATTGACCAGCATCTATCGCTTTTTGGGCGACCGGATTGGTGCTGTGGCCTATAAAACAGGCGCAGGATTCTTTCTGGTGTCGCGCAGCATTGGAGCGTCCTTTCGGCTGTATTTGGTGGTCCTGGTCTTGAACGAAACGGTCCTTCCCGAAGCCACAGGAGCCGCATCTTGGCTCCGCCTGGCACTTTTGGTAGCGGGATTGCTCGCCGTGATTTGGGCCTACACCCGACGTGGCGGCATTGCAACAGTGGTGTGGACCGACACCCTGCAGACCGCATTTATGCTCTTGGCAGCTGGAACCGCATTCGTCCTGATCGCCCAACAATTGGGATTGAGCATACTGGAAATTCCCTCCGCCATTGCAGAATCTGGACATGCCCGATGGTGGTTCTTCGAGGACTTTGGCGCCCCAAATCACAGCGCAAAACAACTTGTATCTGGTGCATTTATCGCATTGTGTATGACTGGATTAGACCAAGACATGATGCAAAAAAACTTGAGCTGCAAAAACCTCAAAGATGCCCAGCTCAACATGGGCAGTTTTTCGGTCGTGCTGGTCTTTGTCAACCTGCTGTTTCTGGGATTGGGAGCATTGCTTCTCATGCTCTCAGAGTCTCAGGGAATTTCAGTGGCGCGCGCCGACCTTCTTTTTGCCACGGTGGCACTCGAAGGAAACATGGGATGGGCACTTCCCATTCTTTTTCTTTTGGGGCTCATGGCTGCGGCCCTCTCCAGTGCAGACTCTGCCTTGACCGCACTCACCACCTCTGTGTGTGTAGACTTCCTTGGCATGGATGAAACCGCTTCGAATCCCAAAGACACCCGACAAAGGCAACGAATCCATTTGCTGGTCTCGGTCATGGTGGGAACCTTGATTCTGGTGTTTCATGCCGTCAACGACAATTCAGTGATCGCCGCCTTGTTCAAGGTGGCCAGTTACACCTATGGTCCTCTTTTGGGCCTGTTCGCCTTTGCCCTCTTTCGATCAAAACCCACCCCCTTGTCATTGGACCGGTGGATCCCTTGGATTGCAGTGGCCGCTCCCGTTTTAGGCTGGCTACTGGAGCAATGGACCACCTCACATGGCTTCAGTTTTGGCTTTGCTCTGTTGCCCGTCAACGGCTTCCTGACATGGTGCGGTGCATCGTTGATGGCCACAATCAAGCTGAAGGAGGAACAGCAGGCTTAATTTTGCCTCTGCAACAAGACACACATGGAATCCCAAACGTCCCATCTGCTCGGCAGACTCAGCGAATCAGCCACCATTGCCATGAGCCGAAAGGCCCGCGAACTCAAAGCTGCTGGCCGGGACATCATTAGCCTGTCTCTGGGCGAGCCTGACTTCGATACTCCCGACGCCATCAAAGCTGCCGGCATCGAGGCCATCGAAAACAACTTCACCCACTACCCTCCAGTGCCAGGGTATGCAGACGTCAGAGAAGCCATTTGCGACAAACTGAGGAGGGACAACGGCTTGGAATACACTGCCAACCAAATTGTGATTTCCACCGGCGCCAAGCAGAGCTTGATGAATGTGGTGTTGAGCCTGGTCGACCCAGGCGATGAAGTGATTCTTCCAGCGCCTTACTGGGTGAGCTACGCCGACATGACCAACCTGGCGGGAGGAAAAGTGGTTGCCGTGGACACCGGCATTGAACAAGATTTCAAAATGACCGCAGACCAATTGCGGAAGGCCTTGACGCCCAAAACGCGGATTGTGATGGTCAACTCCCCCAACAATCCATCGGGCAGTGTCTACACCGAGCAGGAAATGGCCGAATTGGCAGCTGTCCTGGCAGAACACCCGCGGGCAGTTGCCATTTCAGACGAAATCTACGAGTACATCAATTTCACGGAAGACCACGCCAGCTTGGCCTCTCAAGCCGGCATGATGGACCGCACAGTCACGGTGAATGGTGTGTCCAAAGGGTTTGCAATGACAGGATGGAGAATCGGCTACATCGCCGCTCCCCAGTGGATTGCTGCGGCCTGCACCAAGCTTCAGGGCCAATTCACCAGTGGGGCCAGTGGCATCTCTCAAAAAGCCACCGAACGCGCCATGCAAGGAGGTGGCTCCCTGTCAGAGGACATGAAGGCCGCCTTTTTGGAAAGACGGGACATGGTCGTTGCAGGGCTAAAAGCCATTGATGGCTTGGAGGTCAACGTGCCTCAAGGGGCATTCTACATCTTCCCAGATGTTTCTGCCCTTTTCGGAAAATCCCACCCCAACGGAACCCTCCAAAGCGGACAAGACTTGTCCATGTACTTGCTGGAAGCAGCAGATGTGGCGACCGTTGGAGGTGACGCATTTGGATCTCCAAACTGCATCCGCATCAGCTATGCTGCCTCTGAAGTTCAACTCCAAGAAGCCATTCGCCGAATTGGAAAAGCCATCGCCGAACTCAGCGAATGACCCAGCCCACTCCCCCCTCATCCCCTTGGACCCAACAGGACCAGGAAAGCGCACTTTCGGCCTTGGACAGGGCCCCCGAACTGCGCGTGCTGGTGGTGGGTGACTTGATGGTGGACCAATACCTGCTCGGCGGTGTTGACCGAATCAGCCCCGAGGCACCTGTTCCCATTCTCAGGGCGACGGAGAGAGACCGGAGACCCGGAGGCGCAGCCAATGTCGCACTCAACCTGAGGGCATTGGGCTGCAAAGTGACCCTCTCTGGCATCATTGGCGATGATGAAATCGGCCAACACCTTTTGGCCAATCTGGAAAATTCAGGAATCGACAATCCAGGCATCGTGACCCATCTAGGCCGGCCCACCACCCTGAAAACCAGAATCATGAGCGGAGGTCAACACCTCCTCAGGGTGGACGAAGAAGTCGACACCGACTTGAGCCGCGCCGACTCTCAACCCCTACTCAGGGCCATCAAAGCCTGTTTGGACGCCCAGCCTCACGACGCCATTCTCTTGGAGGATTACGACAAAGGAGTGCTGTCTCCTGACGTAATTGCCGGAATCCTTGAAGAAGCCAAAAAGCGGGCCATCCCCGTGAGCGTCGACCCAAAGTTTCGGCATTTCGACCTGTTCCAGGGGGTGTCGCTGTTCAAGCCCAACCTCAAAGAGCTCAAAGAAGGCTTGGGGCTTCAATGGGAAGTGGACGACCATGGGGCCAAAATGAAAGGCATTGAAAATGGGCTCACGGCTTTGGAAAAGTCCATTCAGCCGGACGCCATTCTCCTGACGCTCAGTGAGCTCGGAGTTCGCATCCGATTCTCTGGCCAAGACATTCACCACCCTGCCCACCCCAGAGAGATCTTGGACGTTTCTGGGGCAGGTGACACTGTGATCGCAGTGGCCACCCTGCTTCTGGCCTGCGGGGTCTCTCCTTCGGCTCTGGCCGCTGTATCCAACCTGTCTGGAGGGCTGGTGTGTGAGACGCCTGGGGTGGTCCCCATAGACCCCAACTTGCTTCGGCAAGAAATCCTCAGGCTCCCCATCGAATGAGTCTACATGAGATCAGGGAGCGCATCAACGTAGGGATCCATCCCTACAGAGAGCGTGTACTCTCCTCTCTCAAGGCCCTCAATGTTTTGGTCTCTCTGTCGGCTTTTGCCAGCCTGATCGCCTATTACGGCTATCCGCTGGAGTCCGACATTGCCCGGAGCCTCATCGGCGTCATCAAACTCAGCTTTGGATTTTACGTGGTGCACTTCTTTGTGAAGTGGCTCTTTGACTACCACCCGCTGCAATTTTTGAGAAAGAACAGCTTTGAGGCCATCCTCATGGGCATCTTGATCTTGGAAGGCGTGAGCGACCTGTTCACAGGCAAAGTCTTCTTGGGTCGGGCCTTGGATCCCCTTGGCATTGAATCGGTCGAAGACTGGACGGTTTGGCTCGTTCAAGCCTACTTCCTGGTGATTGTGGTCATGGAAATCTCCGAAAGGGCCCGAACCCTGCCGAGGTTTAGGTTTCATCCCGCCACCCTCTTCATTTTCTCCTTTCTGTTCTTGATTTTGGCCGGAACCGGGCTTCTGATGCTTCCAGAAATGACCACCAACGGTCACGGAATGGGCTTCTTTGACGCCTTGTTCACCTCTACCAGCGCCACCTGCGTCACCGGCCTCATGATTGAGGACGCCGAGACCTTCTTTAGCCACAAAGGCCATGTGGTGCTCATGGTGATGATCAAACTCGGCGGCCTGAACATCATCGCCTTTGGCTCCCTCCTGTCCCTTTTGGCCCGATTTGGGGTGGGCATTCGTCAGCATGACGTGATTGAAGACTTCGTGAACCGAGGCAGCATCCTGGGCAGTCGAGGCACATTGGGCAGGGTCATCTTATGGAGCATAGCCATAGAATTGGTGGGCGCTCTTGCACTTTTTTTGTTTTGGCCCGGTGGGTTGTTTGAATCCACAGGTGACCGGATGTTCAACAGTTTGTTCTTGTCCATCAGTGCATTCAACAATGCAGGAATCTCCCTTTTCTCTGGTGGCCTGGCCGACCTGCGAGTGGCCAATGCCTGGCTCGTGCACTGGACGGTGACACTTCTTGTGTTCTTTGGCGCATTGGGGATGGTGGCCATTTTCGACCTGTTCTCGCGAGATTCCTTGCGAGAACGAATGAAAAACCCATGGCGGCAAATTGGGTTCCCCACCAAAATCGCATTGTACTTCTCCCTGGCCTTTGTTGGCCTCGGGGCCTTGGCCTATTTGCTTCTCGAGTGTGGCCCGGGGGGCACCATCGAAAACATGAGTTGGACTGGCCGAGTCACCACCGCTTTTTTCCAAAGCGCCACCCGAACCAGCGGATTCAACACCGTGGACATCGGAGCCATTGGCACCCCTATGCTCTTCCTGCTGACGGTACTGATGTTCATCGGAGCGTCCAGCTCATCCACAGGAGGCGGAATCAAAACCAGCACTTTTGCCGTGGTCTTCGCAGACTTGATTGGCACGATTCGAGGACTTCAGCATCCACACCTGTTTCGCAGAACCATCGGAAAGACTTTGCGCAGTCGCGCATGGGGAATCTTGATGTTCTTTTTGCTCTTTAACCTCGTTGGAACCTTCGCTCTGACCCTGAGCGAGCCACATTTATTGACTGCAAATCGGGGGTTTTTGAACCTGCTGTTCGAACAAGTGAGCGCCCTTGGAACCGTGGGGCTCAGCACTGGAATTACAGCAGACATCAGCCCTGTGGGCCGAGGCATTCTCATTGCGAGCATGATCATTGGCCGCGTCGGAACCTTGACAGTTGCCTTTGCATTTACACGCTCAGTTGTGAGCAGGAACTACAAATACCCCCAAGGGCACACCATGGTTGGTTGATGCCGAACTTGCGCCATATATGGGCACTCCAATTACTCCCTACGGCGGAAATGACGCCAAAAAAGCGCAGGTCGCACGAATGTTTGACAACATCGCGCACCGTTACGATTTCCTGAACCACTTCTTCTCTCTCGGAATAGACAAGCTCTGGCGTAAGAAAGCCGTCAGAATGCTGCTTTCAGAGAACCCCGATGAAGTCCTCGATGTGGCCACGGGCACCGCTGACTTTGCCATCGAGGCCGCTCGAATGTCTCCCGAACTCAAAGTTGTAGGGGTGGACATTTCTGCAGGGATGTTGGACATTGGCCGCACCAAAGTCACAAAAGCACGACAAGATGGGCGGGTTGAACTGGTCCTTGGCGATGGCGAGAAACTCCCCTTCAACGACAACAGGTTCGACGCATTCACCGTGGCCTTTGGCGTTCGGAATTTCGAAAACCTGCAAGCCGGTTTGAAAGAGATGCACAGGACCTTGCGCAGCGCTGGGAAAGGATACATCCTGGAGTTTTCAAAGCCCCGTTCATTTCCAATGAAGCAGCTGTTTTGGCTTTACTTCCGCTACATCATGCCCACTTTGGGAAAATGGTTCTCCAAAGACGCTTCGGCCTACACCTACCTGCCCGAGTCCGTGAAGGCATTTCCGGAAGGAGACGACATGAAGCGCATCCTGAATGAATGCGGGTTCGCTGAATGTGAACTGCACCCCCTCACAGGCGGCATCGCCACCCTGTACGTGGTGACAAAATCATGAACCTCGTCGTTCGCCCTTCGTCCCTCTCAGGTCGAATCACCGCCCCTCCCTCAAAAAGCCACATGCAACGCCTTGTCGCTGCGGCATTGCTGGCCAATGGCGAAAGCTGGATCCGCAATCCTTCTGATGCAGCCGACGGATGGGCAGCCTTGTCTGCTGCAGCTGGGCTGGGAGCCGATGCAGAAGTGGGATCTGATGCCATTCGAATTCAAGGGGGCTTGAATCCCCGCAGTCGCGCATTGAACATGGGCGAAAGTGGCCTCGGCATTCGGATGTTTGCCCCAATTGCCGCTTTGACCCAAGTGCCATTGACTTTGGAAGCCGAAGGCACCCTGACCCAGCGCCCCATGCACCCATTGGCAGATGCACTGAATGCGGCAGGCGTGAAGGTTGAGCTGAGTTCAGGCCGTCCTCCCATCCACATCCAAGGCCCATTATCTGGCGGAGAAATCCACCTCGACGGCAGCCTCTCCAGCCAATTCTTGACTGGGCTGCTCATGGCCTTGCCCTGCGCACAGCAAGATTCCATTGTAACGGTCGACAACCTCAAGAGCCGTCCTTATGTGGACATGACCCTCGATGTCCTCTCTTCCTGTGGAATCGATGTTCAGCATCAAAATCACGAGCGGTTCGAGATCCCCGGCAACCAGTCTTACCAAGCCTTTGACCAAACCACGGCAGGCGATTGGAGCGCCGGCGCCTTTCTCATGGTGATCGCCGCTTTGACCGGCGACCCTTTCTTAGAGGTCGACGGGTTGGGCAACTCCCCCACCCAGGCCGACCAAGCCATCACGGGTGCACTTTTGTTGAGCGGAGCCAAACTCATGCGCACCGAAACTGGAATTCGCGTGGACCGTGGACGGAGGAAAGGCTTTCAATTTGACGCCACCCATTGTCCGGATCTGTTTCCCCCATTGGCCGCTTATGCCGCCTTTTGCAAGAAGCCCTCGACCATCCGCGGTCTTCATCGCTTGCAGCACAAGGAAAGTGACCGTGGCGCAGCCATTGCCGAAGAGTTCGCAAAAGCCGGGATCCAGGTGGAATTGAACCCCGCTGAAGACACCATGACCATCCGCCCCGGCGAAGTGACCCCTTGCACGTTCAATGGCAGAGGTGACCACCGAATGGTCATGGCTGGCGCTGTTCTTGGCTTGGCGGGTGCACCCATTGAAATCGTGGGTATCGAGGCGGTAGAGAAAAGCCACCCCGCTTTCTTCGACGACCTGTCGGAAGTTGGCGCAGAGTTCGGTCGAGCTTAAGCCTGAGCCCCCGAAATTGAGGCCATGGTTGCACAAAGCAGTGTAAAGCGCAATGCCTTGAAAGATTTTGCCGCAGCTTGGAAGGCTTGGCTATTCGCATTTGCATACCTGCGCAAGCAGCGTTTGCAGGCCTACCATTGGGTGGGGCCGTCGGCCATCCTTCTGATCACTTGGGGCGGCTGGGTTTTTTCTGAGGCCATCCGTCAAGCCGCCAGAGACCAACTTTTAAAAGGGCTGACGCATTTTGGATTTGATGCTGTGTCGTTGGAGCAAAGCGACAGCTGGGCTAGCTCTGCTGCACTTTGGGCCGTCTCCCAAATGGAATGGATACTCGAGTGGGGGATCGTGCTCTTGATGTTCTGGGTCAAGCTCAAAATCACCAAGTATCTGCTTTTGACTTTGGTTGCGCCGTTCATGAGCCTCTTGGCTGCGGCCATTCGATTTCGGGAAACAGGTCAATCGTCTCCCCTGACTGCATTTGGATTGATTCGCGATGTTATGAGGGGATTGAGGACGGCGTTGTCTCTGTTTTTGTTGGAACTGACCTTGACCATCGCTCTGGCGATTTTTGGTCTGTTGCTGCTCTTTTTGGCACCTCCTGTCGCAGCCATCCTTTCCCCTGTCTTGGTTGCATTGAGCTGGGCTGTGGGCTCCTATTTCTACGGGGCCGCTGTCTTTGACGCTGTCTTTGAGCAACAAGGAATCAATTGGCGCAGCTCCTTGCGTGAAGGATGGAGCCGCAAAGGCCATTTGATGGGCATAGGCATGGTCTTTTCCCTGTTGATGGCCATCCCCTTGATCGGCCCCATTGTCGCAGCCCTGATTGGGCCCATTCCTTGCACGGCCGCTGCCGCCAAACTCACTTTTTCTTCTGCCCCGACCCGCACTCCATGAACATTCACTTCATTGCCATCGGAGGAGCCGCCATGCACAACCTGGCCCTCGCCCTTCACGACCTGGGCCACCACGTCACCGGATCTGATGACGCCATTCATGACCCCAGCCGAAGCCGCTTGGAAAAAGCGGGACTTCTTCCGCCAAACATGGGATGGGACCCCGAACGCATCCACAGCAACTTGGACACGGTCATCCTCGGGATGCACGCCCGACCAGACAACCCCGAGTTGTCCCAAGCCAGAGCATTGGGACTTCCCGTGGTGAGCTATCCCGAATACCTGTTTGAGGCCGCGCAGCTCAAGCGCAGGGTCGTTGTGGCAGGCAGCCATGGCAAAACCTCCATCACGGCCATGCTTCTTCATGTCATGCACAAGCTTGGGAGGACGCCCGACTTCATGGTGGGCGCTCAATTGACTGGCTTTGACCGGATGGTCCAAATCACCCAAGCAAAAGACATGCTTCTGGAGGGAGACGAATACCTGAGCTCCCCCATTGATTTAACGCCCAAATTCCATTGGTACAGACCACACCTCACCATCATCACTGGCGTGGCTTGGGACCACATCAATGTGTTTCCCGATCCCGAAAACTACCGGGCGCAATTCACCGAGTACTTGCGACGCGTGGAGCCCAATGGCTGCGTGGTTTGGTGCGAGGAAGATCCAGAGCTTGAAAAGGCCATTGAAGAAGTCAAACCGGAACGCCCTGACGTGGAATGGGTCCCATACCAAACGCCAGAATACAGCATCGTCGACGGCACCTTGCAAGTGCACACCGATGAAGGGGCAACCCCACTGCAGCTTGTGGGCCCTCACAACGCCCTCAATTTGGCTGGAGCCATGGCCTTGGCGTTGCGATGGGGCGTTGAAAAGGCTGACTTTCTAACTGCAGTTCAAGACTTTACGGGCGCAGCTGGACGACTTGAGCGGAAATTGGACTTGAGTTGGCCCCAAGGCCAATCCACAGTGTTCAGGGACTTTGCTCACGCTCCATCCAAAGTGCTGGCCACCACCCGATCCGTAGGCGCTCAATTCCCAAACCGAAAACTGATTGCGGTGTTGGAATTGCACACATTCAGCAGCCTCAACCCCGACTTTTTGCCCACCTACGCAGGCGCTTTAGATGCGGCAGACGAAGCCTGGGTGTGCTATTCGCCTGATGTCCTGGCCCACAAACAACTCCCGCCTTTGTCGGCAGACATTGTGAAACAGGCCTTTGACAACGATCAGGTCAGTGTGGCCACTTCGGCCGCGGAGGTCGCCTCGGCTTTGAGCGCGGCACAAGGAGCCAACACCGTATTTCTTCTGATGAGCTCTGGGCAATTCATGGGACTGGACGCTGTGGAATTGCTGTCCACGGGCGCACCCAACAGCAGCGATCATTGACCCATTGCCTCAGCCGAGCACAACGTCCATCACCATCATGAGGACGAAACCCAGCACGAAGCCCAATGTGGCCACGTCGGTGTATTTGTCCCGCTGGGTTTCGGGAATCACCTCTTCCACGACCACGTAAATCATGGCACCTGCAGCGAAAGCCAGCGCATAGGGCAGCAAAGGTTGAATGGTTAAGACGGCCACAGCCCCCACCACACCTGCCACAGGCTCCACAATGGCGCTCAACTGACCGAACCAAAAGGACCGCCCGCGGGAAACCCCTTGGCGCCTGAGGGGCATGCTCACGGCAATGCCCTCCGGGAAGTTTTGAATGCCAATGCCCAATGCAAGCGCAATGGCCCCACCAATTGTGGCCCCTTCGATGCCCGCCGCTGCTCCGCCAAACATCACCCCTACAGCCAGACCTTCAGGGATGTTGTGCAAGGTGATGGCCATCACCAACAGTGTCGTTCTGTGCCAATCGGTTTGAGGCCCCTCGGCTTCGCTGCGGTCAAAATTGATGTGGAGGTGCGGCGTCAATTTGTCCAACGCAAACAAAAACAGAGCACCCACCAAGAAGCCAATGGCTGCTGGCATCACACCGGCCAAGCCCTCCTCTCCCGTCATGTCGATGGCCGGAATCAGCAACCCAAAACAACTGGCCGCCACCATAACGCCTCCTGTAAAGCCCAACATGCCATCCAGAATCCTGCGGTGAAGCTCCTTGAAGAAGAACACCAATGACGCTCCTGCAGCCGTGAGTAGCCAAGTGAAGGTCGTCGCAATCAACGCAGCCAAAATCGGCCCTGCCTCTATGAAAAATGCCTCTATGGCTTGCATTTGCTTCTCATTATGGGTTCAGCCCTCATCGGGCTCGGGAAAGACAATCACCGGTGTTCTGTTGTTCTGATCCACCCACAAGCGAGCAGACACCGAGGGCGACATGATTTGAAGCTCATCTTCCCCGTGCAATTGAATCTCCAAACTGCCATCGAATGCATGTCGCTTTCGAATGGTGATGCGGGTTCCCAGGGCTATGCCCAGTACACCCAAGTGGCGCAAAAAAGCATCTCTGCCGTCCACAACACCGACCACAATCAACTCGAGGTCTCTGGGTGCTTCCAACAACAAGGTGCGGGCTGCCACTGACCTGAAACGCCCATTGGGTCCGGGAATGGCGTCTCCATGGGGATCCAACTTCGGAAACCCCAAAAACGCATCCAATCGGGTGGTCAACTCCTTGCTGTCCACATGTTCCAAATCCTCGGCGATCTCATGGACCTGGTCCCAATCAAAGCCCAAATGCTCGACCAAAAAACACTCCCAAAGTCGGTGACGCCGCAAAATGTCCATGGCAATCCGCTGGCCGGATGACGTGAGGTGAACTCCATGGTAGAGCTTGTGCTCCACCCATCCCTTCTCTCCCAACTTTTTGAGCATGGCAGAGGTACTGGCCGGGGTGGCCTCCACGCGGCGGGCCAATTCTGTGGTGCTGACCTGAGGCTTGCCTTCTTCATGAAGGGACAGAATGGCCTTCAAGTAATTCTCCACGGACATGGTCGGCATGGGACAAATTTAGGCTGGTATATTTTAATTTTTAGTCTTGCCTAAAATTTTGATCAGATCATCTTGATTAAGTTTCGAGACAAGACTTAAAATCAATGAGACATTTGATGCTCATGCGGCACGGAGAGGCCGAATCCATTTTTGACGCAAAAAGCGACCACACCCGTTGCCTCACTGAATTCGGGAAAAACCAAACGGCCGCACAAGCCCATCGATTTGCCCCAAAGCCCAACGACACTCTGCTGGTGAGCGACGCTATGCGCACCCAGCAAACAGCTCAAATCCTGATGGACCATTGGCGCAGCCATTCCCCTGACTTCGACCCAACATTCACCCTGTCCACGAAGGCTTACTTGGCTGACCTTCAGTCTTACACGGACCTTGTTGGCATGACCAGCGACGACACTGCTCGCCTCTGGGTCATTGGACACAACCCCGGCATCAGCGAATTGGCCTTTCACCTGACCCAGGCCTACGTCGGAATGGGGACTTCAGACATCGCAGAGATTCAACTGGATTTGAAACATTGGCTAGACATCGGCCCTTCCAGCGGACAATTGCTTGGCCATCACCAAGGACGAACGCATTAATTTGGCCGCATGGAAGCACCTGAAAAAGAACCTTTGACCTTCATGGGAATGCGGCCGTTTCGGGCCGATTTCTGGACCATCAAAAGGATCGCTGGAACGGTGGGAAGTCTCCTCTTTTTCGGGGCCCTGATTCGATTTTCGGACCTCACGGCTTATTTGATCATCTCCATCGCCCTGAGCTTCATCGGACGGCCCATTGTCCAGTTGTGCGATCGAATTCGGATACTGGGAAAGCCGATAGGCCCCACGGCCGGAGCCACAGTGGCCCTGACCCTTATGTTCATTGGGTTTTCATTGCTTCTGAGCTTGTTTGCTCCGCTCGTGGCTGCAGAGGCACAGGTTCTTTCCCAGCTTGATTTTGAAGGCATTGCCAGAGAACTGCGTATTGCCGGCTCAGAATTGATCCCCCTGATCGTTCCTGAAGGCGGTTCTCCGTTTGAATGGCTGGACACCACAACCCTGAGCAAAGGGCTGGCCACATTGTTGGGCCCTAACGGCATTGGAGGCGCATTGAGCCGCCTTTTTTCTGTGGCAGGCAGTCTGGTGGTTGCTGTATTCAGCATCGCCTTCATGACCTTCTTTTTCCTGAAAGACCGACAATTGTTCCCGAGCATCCTTCAAGCCATGACTCCCGATGATCAAATGCAGAGGGTACAGCGGGTTCTCGACAACTCTTCGCGTCTGTTGACCCGCTACTTTCTGGGACTTGCCGCGCAAGTTGCGATCATCACCACTGTGATCACCGGCGGGCTGTTTTTACTCGGGGTTCCCAATGCGTTCCTGATTGGATTCCTCGCGGGGCTGCTGAACCTGATCCCCTACGTTGGCCCGCTCATTGGAGCCGGTCTTGGCTTGGGCATCATTCTCACCTCACACCACCTTCAGGCGCCTGAGCTCAGTGGTCTGATTGGCAAGGCCGGTCTGGTCTTCTTCTCAGCCCAACTGGTCGACAACTTGTTCACACAGCCCCGTCATTTTTGCCGGCAGTGTGAAGGCCCATCCCCTCGAGATTTTTGTGCTGATTTCCATTGCTGGCAGCCTTGCTGGCATCACCCGGCATGATGCTCGCCATTCCGGCCTATTCGCTGATTCGAGTGTTGGCGAAGGAATTCCTGAGTGACTTTAAGGTCGTGCAGTCTTTGACCGACCAACTTTGATTGTGTTCCATAAGAGGGGGGAATTGAGTCCAAAATATTCGTCGTCATCCGGACGAGTCTTTGTACCTTTTCACCCCGTATGCACGACACTACGGGAAAGGCCTTGGCCACCAAATATATTTTTGTCACTGGGGGGTGTTTCCTCCAGTTTGGGAAAGGGAATCATCAGCGCTTCTCTGGCCAAGTTGCTTCAGGCGCGCGGGATGAAGGTGACCATCCAAAAACCTGGACCCCTACATCAACATTGACCCAGGGACGCTGAATCCTTACGAGCATGGTGAGTGCTTTGTCACCGACGATGGAGCCGAGACCGACCTCGACTTGGGGCACTACGAGCGTTTCCTCGATGTCCCCACGTCCCAAGCCAACAACATCACCACCGGCCGCATCTACCAGAGTGTGATCGACAAGGAACGGAAGGGGCGAATATTTGGGCAGAACCCGTTCAAGTCATCCCCCACATCACAGATGAAATCAAGCGCTGCGTTCAAATTTTAGGCGAAGGGGACCGCTATGATTTTGTGATCACAGAGATTGGAGGCACGGTAGGCGACATTGAATCCCTGCCCTACATCGAGGCTGTGCGTCAAATGCGATGGGAGCAACCCCAAGGACACCTTGGTCATCCACCTGACCCTCGTCCCCTATTTGTCGGCCGCAGGAGAGCTGAAGACAAAGCCCACGCAGCACAGCGTTAAGCAACTCTTGGAGTTCGGCGTTCAGCCCAGATGTTCTTGTGTGCAGAACCGAACACGAACTGTCTCGGTCCATCCGAAACAAAATGGCCAGGTTCTGCAATGTTGATTCAGACGCAGTGATCCAATCCATTGATGCAGAGACCATTTACGACGTCCCTCTTTTGATGCAAGAAGAACGTTTGGACGAGGTGGTCCTGCCAAAAATTGGGCATCGACGCCAAGGTTCCCATGGACCTAAGC
>CALSMK010000002.1 GCA_943787435.1 uncultured Flavobacteriales bacterium
TCTCTGCACGGCCGGAAGCCAGGCGGGCACTCCTGGAGCCCAGAGCGACTCGAATGAACCACTTGTCTCCGTAACACACGGGTTGACCAATGAACAGCCGTTTGTACCCCAGTTCAGCCTCCCAATTCCCCATGGTTAAGCGGTCAAACAGCTGCTTCAATGCTGGACCCCCCAAAAACCCACGTTGGTCGCGGACCCGGAAAGACACAATGGACGCGTTGGTTTTGGCCTGATCGGGAATCAAATCCAACTGGTCGTGCTGCTCAATGGCCGAGCATACGACCTGATTCCACTCATCAATGGTGGCATCAATCTCTTGACGTGAAATGGAATGGCAAGCCTCCATTTCTGTCAGCGCGCATTCCCACCTCATTCGACTCGAAGGATTCTTGCTCCACTTGAGACAATGCCTGAAAGACTGAAACCGACCGGGAATGTCCGATTTGACAAAAATCTCTGACAACCCTGCGGCCGCATCTTTCGACACTTCATTCAAGGAATCTGCCCATGTCTTCGGCACCAGAAGTGCACCGCAAAACGGAGGAGCTTGGTAAAACTTCGACCCCGTGATGAGAATCATGGCACCTCTGCTGAGCAATGATTCAATCAACTCCGGATCGGCTCTGAATTGGCACAAATCCACTGTCCATATCACATTCGGATGTGACTCGATCACGTCCAAATCATCCTTGATTCCCGACTTGCTGCCGAACACCAAGTGAACGATGACGGTCTTGTCGGAGTGAAGCTGAATGAGCGATCGAATGTCTGACTTGCGATCTCGGATGTGGCCTTCATGGGTTCTCGCAGGCAACTCAACCACCTCTCCGCCCAAATCTGGATGAAGCAACGCCCCTTTGTCTTGGCTCGCGCCAGAAGCGGTCTTGAGGGAAAACCCTTTTCCAGCGACAGCCAGCCGCGAACCGCTCCCCAACTCTTCTGGGCAAGACAAGATGTTGAGAATGGGCCGACTCGAAAAAGACCGGGCAAAAAGAAGTGGATAATAGAGCAGGTCCGTTCCAGAAGGGCCAAAAAAGACCTCTGACCGCCCACTGGGATCCATGATTTTTTGAATTCTTGAACGTTGTTCATCCGCCCAGATGTCCTCATCCCCGTCCTCAATGAAACGTTCATAGAGCTGCCCCATGGTGTTGAGCGTGTCCTCGCTCAAAACACCACAAGTGCAGGACCCTCGATAAAACAACCCCTCGGGGTCTAAAGGATTCAAATTGTATCGATTCCGCCCGGCAGAGCGCTCTTTCGGCTCGATTCTCTCGTCTCCGCCTCGGACAAGCGCCCCCCTCCAATCTTCACTTTGCTCACCGGTCATGCCTAGACAAGAATTACCCCTGAATTTAAGCATTCTACGTGAGTCTCGCGCAAAGGAGCAACTCCAACTCAGGCGCAAATGCTCTTTTCATGACGCTCATTTCCTTGGACCATTGCGCCTAACGATTTTCAGGATGTCTGAATTAATTTGGGCCCATGTTGATTCACTTGAACCGTGTGGCCATCATTCTGGCCTTCCTCTTTCTGCATGGCCCCACGCAAGCCCAAACCTCTGAACTTCTCGACGTCCGTCAGGCCTTCCAAGTGCAACTATTGTCTACCGGATTGGGCATCCCAAATGAGACCATTTCTGTGGATTACGGGGTGGCCAAGTACCGGGTGACCTATCCGATGAATTACCTCGGTGAGGTCCATCAAGTAACCGGCGCCTTGTTTGTTCCTGTAGATGACAGCGGCAATGCCATCGAATGCGCGATGCCGACCCACACTTACATGCACGGTACGATCTTCCTCCGCGAGGAAGCCCCTTCCTACAGTGGATTTGAAGGTGAACTGGGTTACCTCATGGCCACCAGCGGCGCCGTGGCCTTGATGCCCGACTACCTTGGGCTCGGCGGCAGCGAAGACGTCCTCCACCCTTACGTTCACGCTGACTCTGAAGCCGAATCGGGCATGGCCTTGCTGGCTGCCGCGACTGCCCTTCAAGAGCGAGTTGGGTTTTGGCTTGAATGGCCAGCACTTTGTGAGTGGCTATTCTCAGGGTGGCCACGCCTCGATGGCCATGGCCAAGCGCATGCAAGAGGATGCCGATGCAGGCTTCCCGTTGGCTGGAGCAGCGCCCATGAGTGGTCCTTATGACATGTCAGGCACCCAATTGCCCATGGGCATGGCTCAAGAGCAGTACTCCAACCCTGCATACTTGGCCTACACCCTTCTGGCTTGGCAACAGACCTACGGAAACCTCTTCGTCGATCTGGGCGAGATTTTCCAAGAGCCCTATGCATCGGAACTGCCCGCGATGTTCGACGGCGAGACCTCCGGCGAAATGATCAACGAATACCTCGCGGGCCCCACATTGGACATCGTCCAGCCGGGCGCACTTGAAGGACTCATGGCCGAAGACCACCCGTTCTTTATCGCTGCCCAGGACAACGATCTGTACCAATGGGTCCCCGAGAGTCCTCTGCAGATGTACTACTGCACATTGGATGAGCAGGTCTTCTATGACAATGCATTGGTGGCCGAAGCCTGGATGAATGACAATGGTGCCGAAGGGGTCACCACCGTCAATGGTGGCGCATTGAACCATGGCGGCTGCGCGCTGTTGGCCATCCTTGGGGGCACGGTTTGGATCAATGGGCAAGCCAACCTCTGCAGCCCAACCTCTGTGCACAACATCCCTGGGTCGACACCTGAACTCACTTGGCGCCTGACCGATGGAGGAATGGCCATTGACGGACTGTTCATCGGCCAATCATGGACGCTTTACAGTGCGGATGGGCGGTGGATATCCAGTGGTACGGCGCAACAATCTCCCTTGATGCTCAGCGCACCCAAAGGGGTGTCCCTGTTGCGCTCAGCTGACGGAAGGATTGTACGTATGGTCCGGAATTGAACGGGCGCTGAGCACACTGATGCAAGCCTCTGCGGAAGATGGCTCTCGCTCGGCGAGCAGGCCGTTACAGTGTTGATGGAATTCCATTTGGGAAAGACCTCATTTGCCCTCGGGCCCAAACCTCCGACTTCCCGAATTCAATCCGGCTTGGAGCAAGAGGAGAACCAGGGCCAGAATGGCGGCCAAGACTTCGTGCGCCACAGCATTCCAACCCTCCAAGGAAAATGAAAGGCGGAGGATAATGGTGGCCACCACAAACCCCGAGTTCCGGAGAATCAGGCCATAATCGGAGAGGTACCGGAGAGAGGTCACCAACAGAACCACATCCACGAAAATCAATGCGGTGAAGAAGTCACCGTAAAACACGGAGTTGGGATCTATCGGGTCGGCACTCCCCCCTTGCGCATAAGACAGAAGGTCGGTGAACCAATGGCCAAAGCTCCACATGGCAATGGCCGCAAGCACCACGCACAGCATGGCTGCCAAGTGGCGCTTAAACCGAATAAACCGAGCCAAATCGACTTCTTCCATTCGCGCCTTTCTGCGGGGAAGAATTCGGTAAAAGGCCACCAATGCCGCCCCCAGCATCACGGCGCCAACGATGTGGGGAAAAAATGGATCCTGCCAAGGCATGGTGGCTTGGCCGGCACCCCCCTCTTGCAAGGCAGACAAATCCCTGAAGACTGAGCGAATTTCAATCAAAGAAACGATTTCCAATTGCTTGCCCATGGACCTGGCAAACGAAGACGGAAGGTGGAACACCAAAAGGTAGACTTCGGCCACCAAAATGGCCGAAAAAGGTGTGTAGAGGATGTGCAATGGATGCCCAAACAATGACTCTGGCATCCGGAAGGGAAGCCAGCCCGCTTCGTGCATGGCGAACAAGATGCAATGGAGCAGGAACAGGACCATAGAGGCCCGGACAAGCCCGTGCTCCACCGCTTTTCGGGCGCTGGTACTCAACAAGAAATCCGCCAAGCGGTCGAGGGGCCGTAGGATGGTGTTCAATGGAGGGCTTCGCCGCCGGTCCAGATTTCCCAAGCAGCTTCCGCTTGAAGGTGTAACATGGATTCTCCGCCCAATGTTCTGGCTCCCAATGAAGAAGCGGTTTTCATCAGGGCTGTCTCCCTTGGATTGTAGACGAGGTCAACCACAAAATGTTGTGGACCAAAGCCCTTCAATGCCTCCGACGAAAAGGGTGGCATTTCGCCCTCTTTCGGGTGCATGCCCACCGGAGTGCAATTCACCAGAAGGGGAGTAGCCGCCAAACCTTCCTTCGCGATGTCACCGTAACCAATGTCCACATGGCTCTTGGGATCTCTGCTCACGCGCGTGACCTTAATCCCTATTTCTCGCAGCGCATACACGACGGCCGCCGAGGAGCCACCGGTGCCCAAAACCAAGGCCCTGTCATGGTGGCCTTCTAAAAATGGAGCGATGGATTGACGAAACCCTAGGGCGTCTGTGTTGTGGCCAATTCGGCCCTCAGTGGTGAACTCGATGGTGTTGACTGCCCCAATGGCTTCGGCTTCGGCACTGAGCCCGTCCAAAAATCCCAAGACGCCTTGTTTATGTGGAACGGTCACGTTCATGCCGGACCATTTTCGGCTGTCCCACAGCGCCTGGATGTTGTCCAAGGATGACAAATCATGAAGGGAATACCGACAATTTTCGATGCCGAGTTTGGCCCACTTATTCTCGAAATGGATGGCCGACCAACTGTGCGAGACAGGGTGTCCAATCAACCCAAAATGTCGGGTGTCAGAATCAACCACGGGCGGAAGTGGTTTGTCCCATTCTGCCCAAGCGCCCCAAACCCGTCACGAGGAGGGCACCGAAAACGGCACACAAACACGCCCCCGTGATTTGGGGATTGGCATGTTCAGCGGGAAGGATGTTCGCCTGCAGGAATTCCACCCTTCCATCCGAATGGGTGAACAGAGCGGACACGTTCTCTTTCCAAGGCCAGAGCTTTCGAAGGGAGCCAATCAAAAAACCACTCAAGAGCAAAATCGCCAAGGTTCTGTGCCTGCGGAAGACCCAGCCCAACCCTTTGCTGAAACCGATCAACCCGGTCATCACCCCTGCACCAAAAGCGCCCACACGGATCACATCCATGCCCTTGATGGCGCCTATCACTGCAGAATATGCACCGAGCAACACCAAGATGAAGGAGCCGCTGATGCCCGGAAGAATCATGGCACAAATGGCCACTGCCCCAGAAAAGAACAAGAACAAGGGCGCGTCTCCTCGCACGAGCGGTGGCAAACCAGTCAACCACCAAGCCAAACCTCCTCCCATCAAGAACAGCGCCACCCCGGCTGGCCCCACCTGACTGCGCTCAACCTCTCGGAGCATCAACGGAACACTCGCTGCCACCAAGCCGAAAAAGAAAGCCCAGAGCAAGACAGGGTGCTCCAACAGGAGATGGTGAAGCAAGCCTGCAAACGCTGCCACAGACACCAAAATACCCGCGCCCAAAGCGCCGAGAAAACCCAAATTGAAGGCGCGCCATGTGGCCACCGGACCCCGCTGAAACAGGGACTTGACGGTCTCTAACCCAAGCCCACCAATGGTGGACAACAACTCCTCGTAAATGCCGGTAATGAAGGCGATGGTGCCTCCACTGACGCCTGGCACCAAATCAGCTGCACCCATGGCCATGCCCCGAAAACCCAGCGACAACCAAGATTTTGAATCTCGCTGCGCCATACTCAGGCCACCTCCATGCTCGGATCGACGTGCGTCGACCAAGCCTGCGCTCCACCCTTCAAATTGTACAAGTTGTCCATGCCGAACTTGGACTCCAATGCCGAAACCACAGCCGCTGAACGTCCACCCGAGCGGCACTGCATGACCACTGGCACATCCTTTCTGAGGTCGTCCAGACGATCCAAAATCTCGCCCATGGGTATGTGGGTCCCCCCCAGGTTCCCGACTTCGAACTCATGCGACTCGCGCACATCAATCAACTGGTGATCCGTGCCTTGGTCACGCCACTGCTTGAGCTCACTGACATCGACTTCTTTCATGACTCAGGCTCTACTTCTTGGGGTTGTACTCCTTGCTTCAATTCTTCTGGTAAGAAGTGGAAAAAGGTGTCCCCGCGAAGGCCAACGCGCAAACACTCCAGAGGAATGAGGTCGTTGGGGCCGATGTTGCCCAAATTGACATTGCTGCCAAACTGCTTGATGAACCAAACCTGCTGCGGCTTTTTGGGCGCTTCCCACAAAATGTCTTTCAGATCCACCTTGGACAGAATCTTGCGAATGAGTTGGGTGTGGGCCGATCCATTGGGGCGGTAAATGCCTACCGTTCCACTTTCCCGCGCTTCTGCAATCACTTTTACGGAACCCGCATCCAGCTCATTGCGCATCATCCGGATCCATTTGGCAGGAGAAATGAGAATGCCTTCCTCTTTCGAACCCACTTCAGAAAGGACCTTGAAGTCCTTGGAAAACCGGTGAATCAATTCGCACTTGTAGTCATTGTCAATGACCATGGAACCGTCGCTGATTTCCATGCAGCCTATGCCCATGTCATCAATAAAACGGAGATAGTCGTCCAGACAATCCCGAACAAGAAACGCTTCAAACAGCGTGCCCCCGCAATACACATCCATCCCCGCATCGCGGTAGATTTTGACCTTCTCTTTCAGGTTTGGGGTGAACAAGCTTGTGCCAAAACCCAACTTCAAAAAGTCGATTCGGTCATCTGCGATGCTCACAAGGTCTTCGGCCTCGCGAATGCTGAGTCCTTTGTCCATGACCATGGTCAATCCATGGGTTCTCGGAGCGCTTGTGCGCTCTGACATATGAGGCAAGGGGAAATTCATTGTGCTTTAGGGGCATTCAAAACTCGCAAACCAAACGATGGGTCCTCTTCAATGGAAGGGAACAAGGTCAGCAAGGTGGTGCAAATGTCAGGCGTATGAGCCATTGCGGCATCAAGCAAAGCAAAACCCGCTTGCTGACGTCCGAGAGAATAAAGACTGATGAACGTGCGGCTAACCACAATCAGGTCAACCCGAGAGGCTTCTGGCACCTGATGGAGCAAGGTCAAGGCCTCTTCAAAGCGCTCATCTTCCTGCAAATTGGCAGCCGCTTCGATGTACACCTCGAGATTTTCAGGTTCCAAACGAAGAGCATTGATGTAAATCAGTGCGGCCTCATCGTGCATGCCGATTTTGCGGAGGATTCCGCCCAACAACAAGTGGTATTCCACGTTGCCTGGCTCCAACTCCATCGCTTTTTCAAAGCATTTCAAACTTGCTGGCCAATCTTGGCGCATTTCAGCCACCACCCCCCAAACCCACGTGAGCATCGGCAAATTCACCGTCCAACTCCAGGGCGCAGTAGTAGTAGTCTGAAGCCTCGTCAAGCTTCTCCATGCGCTCCATGCACTCCCCCATCAAGGTGTAAGTGTTGGCCTGAGGAGCATCCATCAGGATGGACTCGCGGTAGCACTCAAGGGCCTTTTGGTAGTCCTCCATCATGGTCAACGCTGCAGCCTTCTGAAGGAGAGCGGGACTGAAATCTTCGTCAATCACCAAGGCATATTCATAGGCCTCTATGCTCTTTTCAAAATTCCGGGTGCGCTGCAAGGCATTTCCAAGGTTGTACCAACCAGGGCAGCTGTACGGGTGCAAATCGATGAACGCTTTGAATGCTTCGACTGAATCCTCGTGTCTGCCAATGGTCTCGAAGCAAAAGCCCAGCTCGTGGAGTGCTGTTTCATTGCTTGGGTTTTCCCTAAGGGCCTCTTTCAAAACAGAAATGGCGCGCTCCCAATGTCCAATGTTCTCGTATTCGAGAGCGATGTCGATGAAGAGGTCTCCTCGAAAAACCCGGTCACCCAGCTCCAGGGCCATTCGGTAGTGATGAATGGCTTCTGTGTGCTGATTGACCTGAGAATAAAGGGTCGCCAACGTCAAATGGATTTCGTCATTCGAGGGCTCATAAGTCAACAGTTTTTGAAGCCGAGGAATGGCGGTTTTCACGTCTCCTGAACCGGCCATCAACTGGGCTTCCCGCAACTGAAGCGACAAGCTCTCTGGGTACAATTTGCTGGCATACTGCAACACCTTTTGGGCATGCTTGTGTCGGCCGCGTTGCAGATAGTGCTCAATCAGCGCCTCCAGCTCCATCAAATCAAAGAAAGCAGAGCCATTGTTGGCCATCATGGACTCGTAGCGCTCCACAATGCCTGCAATCTCCTGTGCGTCCTGATCGTTTGGTTCTTCGTCGTGCATCAATCGCCACTAATCTACTCGTGCATGTGCGGTGAGCGCCCTTTCGGAGCCTTGGGTTTTGAACACCCGTGCACCATTCCATCCACGAGGTAAAGATGGTCCGTGATCCCGAAGAAACCCCATCCACCTCCTTTGATTTCGTAATCGTTGGCGCTTCAGAACCGCCTAATTTTGCCCCATGACATTCATCCGCAGCATTTCTGGGTTTCGAGGAACCATTGGTGGAGAAGAGGGAAACAACCTCACCCCTCCCGATGTGGTTCGATCCACAATGGGATATGGAAGCTGGATTTGGAGTGCCTTTCGTGCCTCCGAGCATCGTCCGAGGCCTGTCGTCGTAGTGGGTCGAGACGCCAGGCCTTCTGGAGACATGGTTCAGCGATTGGTCACGGGAACCCTCATGGGCATGGGCATTGACGTTTTGGACCTTGGTTTGTCCACAACACCCACTGTCGAAATGGCTGTGATGGGTGAAAATGCAGACGGCGGCATCATTTTGACGGCCTCTCACAACCCCGTTCAATGGAACGCACTCAAGTTGCTGGA
Source organism: uncultured Flavobacteriales bacterium (assembly GCA_943787435.1). Taxonomy (GTDB): domain Bacteria; phylum Bacteroidota; class Bacteroidia; order Flavobacteriales_D; family Sanyastnellaceae; genus UBA8752. The sequence goes on from CALSMK010000002.1 coordinate 8,703, forward strand.
CGGACAGGGCGCATTCATCTCCGCTGAAGCTGGAGCCGAAGTCATCCGCCGGTCCACCTCCACACTGGATTTTGCGCCGGTCGAAGAATTGGGGAAAGTGACACCGTTGACTGGCTGGATCGACGCCCACATCCAAGCCATTCTTGAGCTTGAACTCGTGGACAGAGAGGCCATTGCCTCAGCTGGGTTCAAAATTGCTGTGGATGCCGTGAACAGTACTGGAGGCATCGCAGTGCCTGCCCTTCTGGCTGCCTTGGGCATCGACCAAGTGGTGGAATTGTACTGTGAGCCGCATGGACGGTTTCCCCACAACCCTGAACCCCGACCCGAACACTTGAAAGACCTGTCTCAGGCCGTCGTAGAACAGGGCTGTCATTTGGGCATCACCGTGGATCCCGATGTGGACCGTTTGGCGTTTGTTTCGGAGGATGGCAGCATGTTTGGTGAGGAATACACGCTGGTGGCCACTGCAGACCATGTACTTGCGCATACCCCTGGTGCTGTGGTCAGCAACTTGAGTTCGACCCGAGCATTGAGGGACGTGGCCGCGCGCTATGGGCAGTCCTACACGGCGAGTGCCGTGGGCGAGGTCAACGTGGTGGCCAAAATGAAGGACACACATGCCATCATCGGCGGGGAAGGCAATGGCGGAGTCATTTACCCCACGCTTCACGCCGGACGAGATGCTTTGGTGGGAATTGCCTTGTTTTTGTCCCTGCTCGCCAAGCGTGGTGGAAAGGTGTCGGAACTGAGGGCCTCTTATCCCCATTATGAAATGGTCAAGGCCAAAATCGATTTGGATCCAAGCTGGGATGCCGATGCGCTCATGGAGCGTTTTGCAGAGCGAAAATCCCACCTCAATCCATTGACGGTGGATGGGGTCAAACTGGATCTGGAATCGGGCTGGGTGCACCTGAGAAAGTCGAATACAGAGCCCATCATTCGCGTGTATGCCGAGGCAGCCACCCATGATGAAGCCATGAAATTGGTCGAAACCTTCCGCAGTGAATTGCTCGCATTGGCCTGACCCGTTTGCAACCGAGACCAGAATCCAAGCCTTGTGGCGTATTTTGCAGTTGCCTTTTTTGCATTTGAGTGACCCCACGAAATGAACGTGTACCTCGACAACGCCGCCACGACCCCTATGCTCCCAGAGGTCATTGACGAAATGCTCCCTTTCATGAGGGACCACTTTGGCAATCCATCCTCTACACATGCCTTTGGCCGCAAAACCAAAACTGCAATCGAGCAAGCCCGTCGGCGGATTTCATCCCATCTGAACGTAGCCCCAAAAACGATTTGCTTCACCAGTGGCGGCACCGAGGCCGACAACATGGCATTGCATGCGGGGGTAGAGCAGCTGGGCTGCAAGCGCATCCTGACTTGTGCAACTGAACACAGTGCTGTGCTCAAAACGGCGCAGCATTTGGCCAAGTCGCCTGATGTCACATTCGGACTCATCGCCCTCGACTCTTCTGGAAAAGTGGACATCCCATCGTTGGACGCCACGCTTTCAGACGGCATCCCTACCCTGGTTTCTGTGATGCATGGAAACAACGAAGTCGGCATCCTGCAGGACTTGGAGGCCATTGGCCACTGCTGCCGCTCACACGGCGCGTTGTTCCACACCGACACGGTCCAAACCATGGGCCACTACCCCCTCGATTTTTCTTCACTGCCAGTGGACTTTGCCGCGTGCAGTGCGCACAAGTTGCACGGCCCCAAAGGAGCTGGTTTCCTCTACGTTAGAGACGGTCTGCGCATCTCCGCCCACATCATGGGCGGCAGCCAAGAGAGGGCCATGCGCGGGGGTACTGAAAACCTCATCGGCATCATCGGGTTGGCCAAGGCGCTTGACCTGGCCATGGAGCACCAAGAAGAACACGCCGCTCACATCCGTTCGCTTAAGGAACAAATGGTTGTGGAATTGCGAGCCTCCATTCCTGGTGTTGAATTCAACGCAGGTTCCGACACCGAAGCATCGCTGTACACTGTACTCAGCGTCAACTTCCCCAAGCATGAAAAAAACGGCATGCTGCTGTTTTTGCTGGATTTAGACGGAGTGGCCTGCTCCGGTGGCAGTGCTTGCTCCAGCGGCAGCACACAGCCTTCTCATGTTTTGTCAGCATTGGGATGTCAGGCGGACGGAAGAAGTTCCATTCGGTTCTCATTCAGCAGGCTGACAACCGAAGATTGCATCCATCACGCCACCCAAGCTGTGGCTCGAATCCGCGGCGCAGAAGTTTTAGCCTGATCCCATTCGGATGACAATTGTCAAGGGAGCCCTTGACGACGCTCAATGGGCAGAGGAAAGAGAGGGGGCACATTCGCCAAGTACCCCACTGACTCAAATCCCCCTTTGCCATGAACAAATTCATCCTCCCCTTCTTGACCAGCATCTCTCTGCTGACCTTCGCCACAGCTGACGCCCAATGCAAACGCTTCACTCGCCAGCGGGTGATCAACACTTTGGACAAAAACATCATGCTCGACCAAGTGGCAGCCGGCACCCTCGGGCGCGGCGAAAGTGCCGCCACAGTGATCGAAGTCCGTTCACCTGGTGTGCTGGACCTCATCATCAGCACACACCCCGATCTTGGCACCGTCCAATACAGCGTGGTGGATACGCAAGGCCGACTCTACAAAGACGGCACCATACAAGGACAGCTCGAACGCCTTTCTGTGGAATCTGATGGACAGGGCGACCTCATCATCCACATTCAATCCGAAAAGGCCAGTGGCGCCTACACCCCACTGGGATGCGTGGCCCTCGCCACGACCCGCCCCATTTCATCAAAAAACGACATGGACATCCTCACCTCAGAATGAAGCATTCCATCACCGCACAAAGGGCAAGGGGATCCGGCGGAACCCCTTGCCCTTTTTTGCTTTTGAACGGTTCCCCATCGCCTGTCCCTTGGATTGACGACTTTCGCGTCACATGAAGCCTGAATCTCCCCTCTCCCCAACAGAACAATCCGGACAATGGGATCGCTTGGAGTCCATGACTTCTGGTGAAATTGTCGCGGCCATGGCTGAATGCGACAGCCAAGCACAATTGGCCGTGGCCTCCATTGGCCAGGACATCGCCGACGCCATCGATGCCGCGTCAGAACAGGTCAAAAAGGGCGGCCGGGTGTTCTATATCGGTGCCGGGACCAGCGGTAGAATGGGTGTTCTTGACGCCAGTGAAATCCCGCCAACATTTGGCGTCAGCGATGTCTTTGTGGGCTTGATCGCCGGAGGAGACGGCGCCATTCGACAAGCGGTGGAAGGTGCCGAAGATGATTTCAGCGGAGGCGTTCTGGATTTAAAACGGCACGGCGCTCAAGAAATCGACGTGGTGGTGGGAATCGCCGCCAGCGGCAGGACCCCTTACGTCACCGGCGCGCTGGAATGGGCCAAGGGTCAAGGCATGCTCACCATGGGCATCACGTCCAATGCCGAAGGGCCTGTGGCCCTGATTTCAGACATGGCTTTGGTGCCCCAAACAGGAGCCGAGTTTGTGACCGGCAGCACCCGTTTAAAAGCGGGAACCGCTCAAAAACTCATTTTGAATCAACTGTCCACCGGGATCATGATTCAGTGTGGACATGTGCAGGGGAACCGCATGGTCGACATGCAATTGGCCAATGCCAAATTGGTGGAACGCGGAGCAAGGATGGTCGCTGAGGCGCTCGACGTTTCCATGGACCGAGCTCGGCAACTCCTGACCGACGCAGGATCCGTGCGAAAAGCCATCGATACTTTTGCCACACGCGATTGAACCCGCACCATGCACGACCTGGAACCCTTTTACAACTGGCGCAATTTTTACGTGGCAAGCGACGACGTGAAATCGCCTTTTCACGAAAGGGTGTACAGCGAAACGCATTACACGGAGCGGATTTATAACCACTTCATCCATCCGCAATGGGACAACATGGGGAGCTCAACGCTGTTCGTGAAAATCCTGTTCGCCGATTACGACGAGCGGTTCGCGATCCTGGAGTTCATTGGTGAGTGGAACGACACCCTGTTCAACGACGTCATGACCCTCAAGCGCAATGTGATCGAACCCTTGATGGCCGAGGGCATCGAGCGCTTCATCCTGATTGGGGAGAATGTCCTGAATTTCCACTCCAGCGATGATTGCTACTACGAAGAGTGGTTTGACGAGGTCACCGATGTCGATGGTTGGATCGCCCTGCTCAATTTCCGTGAGCACGTGGTGGAGGAACTCTGCTCAGCGGATTTGGACCACTACTTCGTCCTGGGGGGTGAACTTCAGGAAATGGGATGGCGGACATTCAGCCCTCCTCAGCTGTATCAACGGATTGACGATTGCGTGATGCACCGAATCGGACAAGTCGGCTGACAATCTGGAGCCCTTACCTCAGGGAAGCCTGCTTCATCACAAATAGCATTTCACGTGCAATTTGAGCACAGCGTTCATCGTAGGTGGCCAACTCTTCATCCGTCCCATCGCTCACTTTTGGATCCAAATAAGGAAGGCTGAACCTGGCCACTGCACCCGAGACCAATGGGCATTGCTTGTCGGCATCTGAACAGGTCATGATGGCCGCAAAACCCGCCGAGGGATTCTCGTTGTGGTTGTCGTATTTCTTACTGAAACACACCAAGGGCTTTCGATCGGAAGCATAATGCACGGCATACTTGGGGTTGTCGCTCAACTGCGCCGGATGAACGTCCATTCCCGCCCTCCGCAATGCACCCACAGCTCGTTCATTGAGGGCCGTTGATTCAGTTCCTCCGCTGAAGGAGGATACCGTTGAATCCAATCCAAAGTGATGGGCCGCCAACTGCGCCCAAACCTGACCAAAATGGCTGCGGCGGCTGTTGTGTGTGCAGATGAACACGAGCTTGACTTCCCCGGTGTCGCTGGTCGCAGACACAAACTGAGCCAAGGCATTCAACTCCCCTTTTCGGGCTTCCGAAATCATGTCTGCTTCGGACAACCTCTCTTGAACGTAACGCCCCAAAGGCGCCCATTCATTGACCTCTACAGCTGCCAAATCCGTGGACTTTGAAGCTGAATCATTGGCACAACCTGCGGCCAAGAAAGCCAACACTGGAACCCATAAAAAAATGCCTTTCATGAAGGCGGAAATTACCCCATCAGAACCCCATTAACACCATGAACACATCCACCGAGGGTTAACTTGCCGACATGCCCCGTGCGCAACCTGATCAACGAACCGTGCAGCCGACAAAAGACGGCTCCATGACCCTTCATTCTGAGCGCTTTAACCAAACCTACCACAGCCGACATGGCGCTGTCACCGAGTCCTTGCATGTCTTTTTGAATGCAGGCTGGCACCACCAAGTGACGGGCCTGTCTTCTTCGGACACCATTCGGGTACTGGAACTGGGCCTGGGTACTGGTCTCAATGCCCTTCTCACCCTCAAGGCTTGGCAAGGGTTGACCCAAGACAAGCAGCCCAAGTTGGATTATGTGGCACTCGAGCCATTCCCATTGTCTGCAAAGGAGCGCGAAGGATTGGAGATGCAACAGGTGATCGATGGGGCCACCGAGTCCGACATCCACCTCCACCCCGACAAGGACCAACACAAGGTGGACTGGGCACCCAACGCACGGTTTACAAGGGTTCGGTGCACTTGGCAAGACCACAGGCGCGGCAAGTCTCGGGCGCCTTTTGACGTCATTTATTTTGACGCCTTTGCGCCCGACACCCAGCCTGAATTGTGGAACATCGATCGGTTTCGGGAGGCCTTTGAGTGGCTCACTCCTGGTGGTGTTTTGGTGACATATTGCGCCAAAGGTGCAGTCAGACGGGCCATGGAGGAGGCCGGATTCAAGGTGGAGAGGCGCCCCGGCCCCCCAGGAAAGCGCGAAATGCTTCGCGCCACCCGCCCGCATTGGCAGGACATGGTTTTGCGCAGATTCAACGTTCGTGTGTACTTCTTTCTGTTGGACCGTCCTCTGATTGGAAATCGGCCCGATCCAGAAAGTCAAGTTTTGCTGAGCGATGAATTTTTATCGGGGAAAAACTGCACCAAGTGGCCAGGCGGAGGACTTGAGTTTGGGGAAGGCCCCCAAGACTGTGCCCACAGAGAAGCGCTGGAAGAGTTGGGGCAGGACATCTGCCTGGGTCCATTGATCCATGCCACTGGGAACTTTGTGCGCTCCTCGTGGCGAGGTGAAGAACAGGTCTTGTGCCAGTATTATCTGGCGACTTTAAAGGAGCCGCCCGCTTTTCGCGTTTCGGCTCAACCCTTTGATTACCCGTCCCCCAATGTGGAATCCTTTCGATGGACCCCACTGCACTCCGTGACCCAAGAGGACCTCTCCTTCGAGGTTGACCGGGATGCATTGAGCACCCTTAAATCCGGGCTGTGAACCTCGATTTGACCCGCTTTCTGATTTAAGTTTTCGGCTTTTTGAGCGCGCCAGTCACGCCCAATCCAAACAGCGCAAAATCATAGCGGACGGGGTCCACTGGATCCAGAATCCTCAGGATGTCGGTGACCTCCTCCACCGAACGCCAGTCGCTGGCTTTTCTCTGAAGCAGCCCCATTTCACGGGCCACATTGCCTGTATGCACATCCAACGGCAACCGGAGTGCGCTCGGCTGGATTCCCGCCCAAAGCCCAAAATCCACACCGCGCTCTGCCGGTCTTGCCATCCAGCGCAGGTACATGCACAAACGCTTGGCGGCACTGCCCTTGAGGGGGTCGGCCACATGCTTGTTGGTCCTGCCTGCCTCATGGTCCCGAAAAAATCGAGACTTGAATGCGTTCAATGCCCATCCCGCATCGGGGACCCCTGGACATCCCGGGACATCAGGAGCGCCCTTGAATGCTTTTTCGAAGGCACCTTGGAGCCCCCCATCTTCTTCCAATGACCGAAGGCACAGCACAAACTTTTGGGCGTCTGCCGCCTGATAGGTCCGATGAACAAAGCCATTTAAACCGGCCAGATCCTCCTCCTCGGCATGGCGAATGAAGTCGGCGGGGGCACAATCCATGCGGTCCAAAAGGTCCCTGCATGACCGAATGATGGACTTCCGATTGCCCCAAGCCAACGTGGCCGCCAAAAAACCAGCGATGGCAATGTCCTCTGGGTCGGAGTATTCGTGGGGAATGCCCAGCGGATCATCCTCCAGAAAATCGGGCCGCTCGAACCGGTCCGCGGCTTCGTCAAGCCATTCGCGCCACTGCTCAATTCTGGCCTGTGTGGGACGTCGCCGCTTCGGGGGAGCGGACTTTCTATGGGGACGAGGATTGGGCACGATTCGATGGCTAAATTCGCACAACGATGCAGTTTGCCCACCCCGAGGTCCTTTGGACGCTTTTTGCGCTGACCATTCCGGTGATTGTTCACCTGTTCAGCTTCCGCAGGCATCGCAAAATCCGCTTTTCACAAACTGCATTTCTGCGGGAAGTCCAGCAGGAAAGCCGTTCAAGGAATCAAATCCGCCATTGGCTGATTCTGTTGATGCGGCTTCTGGCCATGGCCTGCATCATTCTGGCTTTTGCAGAACCACTCACGGAAGCCGAAGGCGGCCAAATGGACGATGGCCGATCTGCCTTGTCCATCTATATCGACACCAGCCCATCCATGGAACTGGAAGGACCGAACGGACCTTTGTTGGAGGCTTCGAAAGTGGGGGCGATCAACTTGGTCGAATCCTACGGACCAACGGACCGGTTTCACATTGTGACTTCCGACTTTGTCACTGAGGACCGGCGCATTCGGACCAAGGAAGAAGCCCTAGAAAGGCTGGCCTCCATTCAACCTGGCTACGCAGCGCCCAACATTGCCGATGTGTTGCTGCAGCAGCAAGACGCCTTGACCGAAGTCGATGCCGGACGCGCCAGTGCCTACTTGTTCACTGACTTGCAAGCTTCAAGCCACCAAATCGATGGTGAAATGGGCGCTTTGATTGACTCTTCACTTTCGGTCAGATTCGTCACCCAACCCATCCAACCCAAGGTCAATGTCCGGATTGACTCTGCATGGTTTGATTCCCCCATGCGGCTGGCGGGAAGAAGTGAGGTCTTGCACGTGCGCCTTGTTCACGATGCGACAAAACCTGTAGATGACCTCCCCTTGAGCCTGGACATCAATGGAAGGAAAACCGCCATCGGGTCTTATGACCTCCAACCAGGGATGGTCACAGACACCACGCTTCGGTTCAGGCACGAAAACGCAGGGCATGTTCATGCTGTGGTGCGCACGGAAGATGCCCCAGTGACTTTTGATGACGTCCTCCACCTTGGCTATGAAGTGGCCAACCGGGTGAAAGTGGTGTTGATTCAAGGCGCAAAAGCGGGGGCCGCCGAGCAAGTGGCTCTCCAGAGGCTTTTCGGAGATGCTTCTCTTCATGACTTGGTGCCCATGTCGGCCACATCTTTGGATTACGACATGCTTTCCACTGGTGATTTACTGGTGATGCAAGGTGTGCAGTCTCCATCCTCCGGTTTGGTGAGCGCCCTTCTGCGGGAAGTGACCAGCGGCCAAAGCCTATTCCTCATCCCTCCACCAGAAGAGCTGGGCCAGGGATGGGACGAACTCCTGACAGGACTGGGTGCTGGCAACAAAGGACAATGGATGTCTTTGGAGGCCCCTGCCCGTTTGGGCAAACTCCACCACGAACACCCGCTTTTTTCGGGTGTGTTTAGCCGCCCTCCCAATCGGGTCGACTTGCCCACAGCTCGAGGCTGGCACAGCCGTCCAAAACCAGGATTGAGGGAGAGGAACTTGCTCTCCTTCTCCGACGGACGCCCCTTTGTGACAGCAGGTCAGCATGGCCTGGGGCGTTTCTACCTGTCGGCTTCGCCATTTGCATCCGAATGGACCAACTTGGCCCAACACGCCCTGCTCGTGCCCATTGCGCTCAGAATGGCTGAATCGGCTCGGGCCTCTGGCTTGCACCAATTCACCGCTGGTAAAAATGCAGAGGTCCTCCTCGCATCGGCTGGCGCTCAGGCATCAGATGCCTACTCACTTCAGTCGGCATTGGGCAATGACCGTTCTGTGTTGCTCTCATCACAAGCCGTCCCAGGAGGCATCCGAATTGACCTTCCCTTGAGAGACTTAAGCCCTGGAGACTACGAGATTGTCAATACGCCAGAAGCTTCTGGCCCAGACTCTTCAGTGGTTTTGATGGCATTGGGCATCAATCCAGATCGCGCGGAGAGCGACCTCGAAACATTGGATCCCGAACTGTGGCAGCAAGCGCTGATCACGGCAGGATGGAAACGCAGTCAGGTGCTTTCCTCAGACTCCCAAGACGTCGTCGCCGCTGTCCAAAATCTAGATTCAAGCAGCCCCTTGTGGTTGATCCTGGTGGGACTTGCCCTCGTGTTTTTGCTGGTCGAAATGATCCTGCTCAAGCGAAAATCAGCGAAACCCAAAGCTTTGTCGGCCGATTGAAGCTTGTTTCGGAACTTTACGCAAACTCCACTCCATGCCCCGATACCGCGCTGCACGATTGATCCTACCGGAACATCCGCTTCACGGTCAATCGGTGGACATCCTTCATCAAGAAGGACAACCGATTGAAATCCAGCCATCTTCTTCGGTCCCATTGGATGAAAAAGATGGAGACCGTGATTTGGGCCATGCTTTCGCCTTTGCCGGATGGTGGGACTTGAAAGTGGACTTTCGCGATCCCGGAACTGAGCGCGCAGAAGGACTCAACCACGGGTTAAAGGTGGCCGCTCAAGGCGGGTTTTCCAGTGTGGCTCCAGTGACATCTACCCACCCTTTTCGGGATCAACCTGCAGACATTCGCGCGCTGCAACACCAGAGCCAAGACAGCATCACCAGCGTTCTTCCTTTGGCGGCTCTGAGCAAGAATGGAGGGGGCATCGAACTGACAGAGGCCCACGCTTTGGTTCAGGCAGGCGCCATGGGATTCAGCGACAACGCCCCCATTCAGAGGCCCGAATTGTTGCGCCGCGCACTGGAGTATTTAGCACCCCTCGGGGCCCCGGTATTTTCTGAAGCCCACGACCCGAGCTTTCAGCCTGAAGGAATCATGCACGAAGGAGCGGTGAGCACCCGTTTGGGATTGCCCGGCCTTTCAGAAGAAGCAGAGACCCTTCGCATTCGTCGCGACTTGGACATCTTGAAGTACACCCAAGGCCAGCTTCACATCCCTGTTGTGACCACAGCCGCTGGAATCTCGGCCATTCGTTCTGCCAAATCTGAGGGCCTGCAGGTGACTTGCGGGACGACATTCCATCACTTGTGCTGGACAGATGAGAACCTCGACAACTTCAACAGCGACCTGAAGCTGTCACGCCCCATTCGATCCGAAACAGACCGAGATGCACTCCTGAAAGCCGCTCTGGACGGAACCTTGGACGTGGTGGTCTCCGATCATTGCCCCAGGACGCCCGAAGAACACGATGCCGACTTCCTAATGGTGGCCAACGGAATTGCAGGAATCCATGCGGTGGGTCCAGCCGTCTTTGGAGCCCTGTCTGGTTATGGAGCCAACACAGAAGATTCTTTGGCGGCCATGTCGCGATTGCTGGCTTCAGGACCCCGGCACATTTTGAGAAACAAAGCGGAAGGTTCGGGTGCAAAATCCCAAGCCTCCACAGGCGTCACCTTCTTCGCAGCAGAAGCTCAAATTGGCCCTTCGCTGTCCAAAGCCCCCAACACGGTGTACAACGCCCAAACGCCTTTCCTCAAAGGAGGAGTGGTTGGCGTGGTGACGCCCAAGGGCGCCCATTGGAACGGGTGAGCATTAAGCCTCGCCTGTCGGCCCTCCAAAATTCATGGGAAAAGACGGCTCTGGCTGACCTGACATTTCTATGGAACCGTGTTGCGACTCGAACTTGCTGACGTTGTCCACCAGCATTTTCATCACGCGCTTGGCATGCTGCGGTGACATCACCACGCGAGACCTGACTTTGGCTTTGGGTGTGCCCGGCATGACTTGAATGAAGTCCATGATGAACTCGGTCTGGCTGTGGGTCACCACAGCCAAGTTGGAGTACACACCGGTTGCCACGTCTTCCGGCAACTCAATATTCAATTTTGGCTTCTTGCCTTGATTGTCTTGGCTCATGGTGCAATTTAACCTACCCAGCACAGGCGTCTATGGGAGCAATGCCAACAATTCCCGGAGGTGCTGCACACTGGCCTCGGCCGGCGATGATTCAGGCGTCCCTCCATTGGGTGCAAAATGGATGCTTTTCCAACCTGCTTCGTGGGCACCGACCACGTCGGCATCGTGGTCATCTCCGATCATCCAAGCTTCATCTGCACGCACACCCGCCCCCAACAAAGCGCCATCAAAGCAAGCCCTTGCTGGCTTGAGGTGTCCAATCTCATCGCTCGTCCATACCGCCTCGATGTACTCCCCAATCCCACTGTTCTTCACCTTAATGTGCTGCACCTCCTTGAACCCGTTGGTCAAGATGTGAAGGGCGTGCCCCCTCTCTTTTAAAGCGCTCAACACCTCCAATGCACCATCCAATAAGAACTTCTGATGGGGACCTCGGGCCACATACTCACCCCCCAAGTCTGCAACCAATTTTGGGTCTTCAATGCCGAGCAAGTCCAAGGTCCGGCGAAACCTTTCTCCCCTCAGAACCGCCTTGGTCATGGATCCACGTTGGTAATCCACCCAACACTTGCGGTTCTCCTCCTGGTAAACCCCATTGAACGCATCAAACCCTTCTACCCCCAACGAGGAAAGGTCAAAATCTCGATACAAACCTTTCAAGGTTTCGAGTGAGTTGCGATCAAAGTCCCAAAGGGTCCGGTCGAGATCAAAAAAGAGAACCTGAGTGGTGGTCATCAATGGGTGGTCATGGATTCAATGGACAGCAGAAGCCGCCACGAAAGTGAGCAACGCACTCCACAGGGCAAAAACCAAGATCAAAACGGGCAGGGTGGTCTTGCGGTGACCAAAGTATTTGAAGGCCACCAAACCCGCCACAGGAACGCCCACCACGCCGCCTATGATGGCAATGCCAAGAAGGCCAAACCTACGTTTGATTTTGACCAACCGACGCCTTCCCGCAGTGAAGGTGCGCTTGCCCTTGGCTTTCCGCCTTTGGGTGCGCCATCGAAAGAGTGCATTGGAAACAGGGCGCATCAAGGAGAGTCCCAATGCCGCACCTGTGGCGGAATAAGCAAAGACAAACCAAGGGTCCACACCGGCAATGATGGCTGTGGCCGGCGTCACCAAGAACTTGACAAAGCTCAGTGCCATCCAGCCCAAGGCCTCCAAAAGGGGAATGAGGTTCACGTCCATGGTTGCTCCATCACAGGCGCATTCAACAATGAGACTGACGCGGGTCGAAATGTCGAAATCACCTTCCGCATGTCGACCTCAAAACAGCCGGATACACCTGCCCCCAATGTCGCCATTGGTCCTCTGGGCACAAGCTCTCATTGTGCCAAAGAAACCTCAAGGGCCCTCCAGTCTTCCTCACAGCATCGGCCAAAACACCCATTTCTTGGGGAACATCTTCTGGCTGAACCTTCATGTAACGCAGGAACGTGGCATCCATGGCGGCAAAGGGATACAGCTCCAAGTCGGTCAGGGTTTCTGCCTCCAAGTCATACCAGCGCCTGTGCCTGGCGAAGCCGCCACGCCACCCTACGCACTTCGCATGACCCTCGGTGTGGTCTTGTTGAACGCCGAGGTCCAACAAGCGGCGCCGAGAATGAGTGGGCTCCAAGCGCAGGTAATGTTGTCGAGAAGCCTGAGGTGGCCGCCCCATGATGCGCTCGAAGGCCTTGAACTCCGATTTCAGCGCAGCGCCATCTGAAGCGGATTGATAACCCGGATGCCAGTGAACCTCATTGGCCTCTTGCCCTTCCAAGGTCCGCATCAGACGGGCCAAAAGCGGGCTCGATGACGGCAGCCCTTTGTCGAAGGGCCCAAAGTCCGCCAACAAGAAAAACCACCTGATTTTCAATGCATGTTCGTCGTGCCATTGGCTGGCCAAGTTGTAGGTGTCGTATGGATCTTTCGACTGCCCCATGATCACCGCCCAGCGTCGCAAAACATGTCTCAAATTTCCGCGAAGGAGATCCCGAAACGTTGCCCCGAAGGTGCGATAAGCCCCTTTTCCACGAAATGCATAGGCGCTGTCCACATCCAATGTGGGCTCGACACGGTAAGCTTCTAAAAGCCTTTTCCGATGGGCAGGCCACGCCACTTCTCCCAGCAATTTTTCCCCGATTCGAAAGGCCCACTCTTCGCAAACGGGACGCGTAAGCCATCCTTTTTGTGCCGGTTCGGAACCCGAGGGGTCAAATCGCCCATGGTCATCTCTCAATGCCTGGGGCAAAAACTCCTCCATTCGGCTGCCCATCCAGAATGCCGCCGCAAACAAGTCTGCCTTTTCCCCCTCAACCTCTGGGGCCTTGGGGCGCAATTGTCCCAGCTCTGACAAAAGCCCTTCTGCTGGAAATGCCGCCCCAGGCAAATCCAGAGATGCTCCGTAATGACATCGAATGCCCTCCACATCGTTTTGGTAGTCATCGATGCTGTCCTCCCATCGCCATGCCAAGCCCAACACAGACGTCAGCACCCAATCAAATGCAGCCTCGTGCCTTGGCGTTCTGTCCGGGGCGTGAACCCGAACGACCATGCTGGGATGGATGCGGGAAGAGCTCATGCCAAAAAGCGATCCAATGCCGATAAAATTCGCTGGGCTGCAAGGCCTTCTCCAAACAATCCGGACCCCACCACAGATGGGACGCTTCTCTTGAGTTGCAATCGACCAGCCAATGCCTCAACCCCACTTGAATCCACCAACAGATCGGGATCAAACAGCTCAGAGGCTTCAATTTCAAGCAGTTCAGTCCATTCGGTGGTGTTGCGCAAAATCACGGCTGGTGATCCCTGAAACCAAGCCTCCTTTTGCACGCCCCCAGAATCTGTGAGCACACAATCTGCATGGTGAAGGGCGGACTGCATGTCCAGATATCCAATGGGCCCTGCATCAATGACGCAGTTTGGAAGCTGCAAGCCATATCGCTCCAGGCAGCCTTTGGTCCGGGGATGTACAGGGAAATAAACCGTTCCACCCGTTCGCTTTGCCCACAACTCAATCGCATCCAAAGCGCCCTTCAACTTGACTGGGTCATCTGCTGTGGCAGGACGGTGCAATGTCACCACAAGCACCAAAGACGGTGGCTCGGGCCACCCCTTCGGCAGCCGCGCTTTGGCCAGATTTCCTGCGGCAAGGGCCACATCCAGCATCACGTCTCCCACCTCTGTCAATCGGCTTGGACCCACCCCTTCCCGGATGAGTTGAGCAGTGGCTGTGGGCCCCGTTGTACAGAGCAAATCAGACAATTGATCGGTCAGGATTCGGTTGTGCTCCTCTGGCATTCCACGGTCTCCGCTTCTGAGGCCAGCTTCCACATGAATCAAGGGCAACTGAGCATGATGGGCCGCCAAGGCTCCTGCCAAGGTGGCGTCTGTATCTCCATAGACCATCACTGCGTGGGGCTTGACCTCATCCATCTGTTTGGTCAACCCGACCATCATGTCTGCCAAACGTGGCGTTCGGCCAGATTGAGAAGGGTACAAACGCGCATCGGGCATGGGAACTTCCAGTTCAGATAGAAAGTCCAGCCCCATCCCATCATCCATGTGTTGCCCGGCGTGAACCAACCACTGCCTCCACCCGCTGCTGGTCAATTCTCTCGTGACCGCCGCAGACTTAATGAACTGAGGACGTGCACCAGTCACAGTCAACAGAACCGGCTTTGTGTTCATGGATTCAAAGGAGTTGATGGTCTGCAAAGCTAAAGTGATGCATGCCAGCAATGATGACATGATCCAAGATGGGCAAATCCAAGGCCTTCCCCGCCCTCTGCATGTCGCGGGTCAATCGTTTGTCCGATTCGCTCGGCCTGGGGTTCCCGGATGGATGGTTGTGAACCAACACCAAAGCAGAAGCCCGAACCGTCAAGGCCTTACTGAACACCACTTTTGGATCGACCACGGTGCCCGACTGACCTCCAACAGACACCATGAGGTCGGCAATCACCGTATTCGCACGGGTCAAGGCCAAGGCCCAAAATTCCTCTTCACTGCGATCCAGCAGTCGCGGCCTGAAACGCTTCACGATGTCCATGGCCTTGGTCACTCGGTCCCCCGCTGTTCCAGGTTGCTCCATTCGCCTTCGTCCAAGCTCCATGGCAGCCGCCAACCGAACCGCCCTCGCCGTCCCAATGCCCCTGTGGTTGCAAAAGCGAGAAATCGACGCCCGGCCCAAGGCATGAAGATCACCATTGAACCCAAGCAGCAATTTCTGTCCTGCCTCCGAGGCGTCCTCTCCCGGTGCACCACTGCCAATCAAAACAGCGAGCAACTCTGCATTCGACAAACACCCCAGCCCATGAACCAGCGCCTTCTCGCGAGGCCTCATCTGAAGTGCTCAAGGGCTTTCAATTCATGTTGAGCACCCGAGAAGGTGCACAAAAAAAGGGCGCTGATGCGCCCTTTTAAAATCGTTGCTTTGACCGCCATGCGGCCAAGGTCTTCAAGACTTGACTGAAGCCATGTGGCGAACCAAGGAGCTTTTGAGGTTGCTCGCTTTGTTTTTGTGGATGACGTTCTTTTTGGCCAATCGATCAATCATCGATGACACCTTGGGAAGGTCAGTTGTGAGCTCTTTTTCATCCGTGGATGCACGGA
The DNA here is from genome assembly GCA_943787435.1 of uncultured Flavobacteriales bacterium. Classification (GTDB taxonomy): domain Bacteria; phylum Bacteroidota; class Bacteroidia; order Flavobacteriales_D; family Sanyastnellaceae; genus UBA8752. The sequence goes on from CALSMK010000002.1 coordinate 24,353, forward strand.
ACTTGCGAAGGGCATTCCTCATCGTTTTGTGGTAATAACGATTGCTGAGACGCTTGGTCTCATTGGAGCGGATTCGCTTAAGGGCTGATTTGTGGTTCGCCATGCTTGCGCGTTAAAGGGGGGCAAATATAGGAAAGGCTTTCATGCCCACGACCATCAGTACCAAATCAAATGAACCCGGATGGTTGTCGCACCATCCGTAATGTCCACTTCAGGGCTTTCTTCAGCAACGTGGTCCCCCACTTTGAAGGTCAATCCTACGGCAATGAAGTCCTGAGTGGTGGCCACATCCTCATCAAAAACCGTGAATTCATATACCGTTTCAAAGTCTTCTGCCTCGATGTTCACGGCGACAAAATCCAAGTCAATCGGCAATACGGCCTCATCGGCAACCCCTGAAGTGTACAAAATGGCCTGGGTGTCCGCCACGCGCAATTCTGCAAACAAATCCGGAGCGCCCTCATCAATGGTGTCATCGAAGTAGTTCTCATCCACCTCAAGAACCTCAACACGGTCAATCACACATCGGGTGATGGGATCGGGTTCATTGCAAGAAGACAGGGCCAACACAAGAAGAAGAATCGGAAAAAATCGAGGCATGTCATCAAAGTTAGCCCTTCAAATTCTTGGGCAAAGAGAGAAGGGCGCCTTCGCGCCCTTCCTTCCTAACAATCTACTTGCCAATCGCCATAACGGCGATAGCTAAAGCGAAGATAGGACAAGCAGAGAAACGTGACAACACGTTTTCCGTCATCCCGAAATATCTCCTTATTTCTTGAAAATCAATCGAGTGACGTACAAACCGTTGCCATCCTGCTTTCCGGCGTCCGATTCCACTCCACTCACGACGAACTCAAGGCTCCATCCGCTTGCGACGAGGTTGTTGATCTTGTCGGTGATCAAAGCGTCGTTGGACGCAATGTTCTGGAAGTTGATTCCCGCTGCACTGAAGAAATTCAGCAACTTGGTTTCTTTCAATCCACCAATCTTTTGATCTCCGCGCTTCACCTTGCCTTGATCGCTCTTTTTGCCATCAACGCGCTCAGTTGTCGCAGCTTCACTATCGGCTGATTCAGTCGCTTCGATGATTCGTGAACGACCCAGACCACCGGGAACAATGCTCTCGACGACGGTGACCACTTTGTACTCTTGTGCTGCTGTCTCAATGGTCGCAACAAGGGCCAAGGCCCCAAGAAAAATCCACTTTTTCATGATTAAGTTGTGTTTCACGGGCAAGATAACGTTTGGGCAGAGTTCCTCCCCAACAAAGCCACAAGCTTCACCCTTTTCACCAAGATTCCTACGCGACTCCGGTTCCAACCCTTCACCGCTCGCTGTCATCGCGAATTCAATCTGCTGAAAAAAAGGGAAGACCTTCATGAGGTCTTCCCTTTTTTCAACCACGGGCTTTTGCCGCCCGGAGCTTACTCTACGATCAATCGGGTGGGAAGTCCCTGACCGTCCACTGAAACCGCATACACCCCTGCAGAAACGCCCTGCATGGACAATCGACTGACCCCGGGGGCCAGTCGCTCACTGAGCACCACACGGCCCGACATGTCACGCAGACATAAAACGCCAGGCTGCCCATCAGAAAGCCATTCTACAGAGAGGGATTCTTGAACGGGGTTGGGGTAAAGCAAACATTGCACCTCTCCTTCGAGGTCCTCTGTAGACTGAACCACACCGAGGGCAATCAGGATGGCGCGAAACTCCTGATGGTACAAGTTGGCAATGCGGTCATCGTGCACGATGACGGTGTTTTCATCGTTGACGTTCTCCGCAGAGGAGGACCAGTTGTGCGAACCCGTGATCACCACGGGATCAAAAGATGGGCTGGCATAGTCCACAATGGCATACTTATGGTGCAGGTCATTGCTGATGTCGTGCTGGTACACTTGAACCCCAGCAGAAAGCAAATTTTCATATTCACTTCCTGTGGTATTGACCTGCTCAATGGCGCCAATGGGATTGACGAAAAAGCTCTCACCCAGAGTGGCAATCGCATCACCAAGGTCATCCCTAGTGAGGGTCAATAGGGCAAATGCAAATTCAGAATCTGCAGCTTCAATCTCCTCGCGAATGGCGTTTGTGGTTCCATCGGTGGGTGAGAAATACAGCTCCACCTCGGCCCCACCAATCAAGAACTCAGATGGAGTGTTCCAACTCTTGTCGGCACCAAACTTGGCGTTGGAAGCATTGGGCTCCATGCCCTCAGCCCCCCACATTTCTTCGAACTCAATGGTGTAGGCCCGAGCCAAGCTCTGGTCTTCAAACACGATGGCGTTGTTCAAGTCTTGCACCAGGTTGCCCGTGGTGAGGTTGGTGGAACCTGTGAGCACAAAAGCATCCTCGGTGTACTCAGCATCTCCAATGATGAATTTGTTGTGCATGCCACTCCCCTCTCCATCGGTTCTGGGGTGGGTCACAATGGCCGGGTCCAAGTTCCCGAGACCAATGTTGGCGTTCTGTCCTTCATAAATCCAGCGAATCTCCACCCCGTTCGAGGCGGCCTCATTAAAGGCATCTTCCAAGGTTTGATCATTGAAGTTGTATGCAGCTACATCCAAAGTGTGTTGCGCAGAAGTGATCCAAGCAGCCACGGTGTCGTTCATGTCCGTGCCCAAGGACAGGGCATCTTCTTCCGTGGCCACGCTTGTGTCGACAGGCCCGTTGAAGTAAACATGAATGTCGCCTGATGATGCGGAGACTGTGGCGTAAGGGCGGATGGGAGAAACGGCGCTTTCACCGTCAGGCAAGGTTGAAATGGCCCGAGCGTAATAGATCTGACCTGCCTCCAGGCCAGAGAGGTCCGCGCTGTGGTCAGAGGACCCTGAGGCCCCTGCAGCAGTTTGCCCCAATGCCTCAGTGAGGCCGTATTCCACGACCCCGTCTGATGCCAGGTCCGTGGACCAAGACAACGTAAACCCGCTGGTCGACATGTTGGACTGCACCACAGGCGTGGTGTAACAAATGCCCGATGCTGGGATCAAGTCTACAGGCCCTCTGGGGAGCAATTGGTACCCCCCGAAACCGTCGAATGAGAACTGGGACACAATGCCCACCAAATCCACTGCACAGCCTGTCAGCGTCTCTCCGACCAAGCTGTTGCTCGTTCGCACGTAAATGATGCCCGTCTCGCCTTCTGCGGTGAAGTCATACGTGTTGTTCCCCGCTATTTCCTGACCTGCCAAAGGGAAGGTGGCGCCATTGACTTGCACCAATTCGCCCTCCATGGACTCGTTCATGGAGCCTGCAGTTATGATTTGCGGGGTGGGCAAAATGCCAGCTCCTTCAAAGATGACAGCTGTCAGGTTGGGACCGATTTCCAGTAGACCATTGAACTCCGTGATTTCGCCAGTCACGGTCAACGAGTCACCAATGGCAGGACTCGCGTCCCAATCGGACCAATCCGCACCAGGGTAGAGCGCAATGCCCGCAGAGGCGTCCTGCAAATAGCGCACTGAGCCGAGGTTGTCGTCGCTGGTGACGACACCCGTCACCGTCACCACGTCACCGATGGCGTAGTTGTCACGGACATCTAGAATGTTGTCTTGCGCTTGAGCGCCGAGGGCCACCGTCAAAGCGGCTGCAGAGAAAAGAAGACGAAGGGTCATGATGTTCAACGGTTTTGGAGGCCTTTCAGCTCGAGTACGGCACTGAGTCGAACCATGCGGGGTGGACCCACAAAAACTTCGGCTCGTCCGCTTCCACCTTCCAATCCATAGGGGTTGGGGGCGTATTGGGAGTTGTTGGTCGCGTCAGCGATGTACAGTTTGTCGAAAACGTTGGTCACGCTCAATCGAATGCGAAGCAGGGCGTTGTCCGACACTTCAAATGCAGTTCCTGCATTGATGTTGAGCAAATCGTAGGCAGGTGTGACCCACACATCTTTGGGCGCGCCACCCGTGATGACATCTCCTGGCGAGAAGTCGGCATAGTGCTGCCAGAACCAGGTGTTTCGGATGGAGATGTACGTCCCGCGTTTAGGGCGGTAGCTGATGGATGCAGAAATCTGACGTTGGGCAGCATCTCCCACTTTCACCCCATCGAGGTTCACCAAGGTGTCGGCTACGGCTCCATCTGAGAGCCGCGTAATGAAGTCATTGGTCGTGCTGTTGACCAAGTCGACGCGCTCGTTGCTGGTCCAGCGCCAGTTGCCGGCAGAGAAGACCCCTTGGACATCCAGTTTGTCACTGATGTCGTAGGCAAAGTCCCATTCGATTCCCGAGTGGACGGCATCGGCATTGAGCAGGTTGTAACCCAAGTTCCGGTCTACGTTCTCGATGATGTTGTTGCTTTCTGTGGCCCAGTCCACATCTTCAATCAATCGGTCATCCTCGGCCAACACCAAGAGGTCTTGGCGGCCCGCTGCATTGGAAGTGTCCGCATACACGGACAGGTTGGGGTCTTGCCACAGGTTAGAAACGCCATAAAACCGATTCACGGCCTTGTTCTCCCATCCTGTGCGGTAGGCATTGATGTTGGATGCAAACCGACCTTTGGCATACTTCAGGCCCACCTCAACGGCCTTGACGTATTGGTTTTCGAAACCCTCGATGACGTTGTTGTTGATGTCGAAGACGGAGTTGAACAGAGGAGCCCGGTTCAAGTAACCCACATTGGTGTAGGCGTTCATCCACTCGTTGAGGTTGTAGCTGCCGCCTGCTTTGATGGTGGCGCTGTTGAGCATTTGCCAGTCTGTAGAGTAGGTCTCAAGGCCGGGGTTGTCAGCCGTCAGAACTGTGCCGTCTGCCAAGGGGGCAGTGGACCAATCTGTATCCCCCAAAACGCGCCATTCGTCCGTGGACCTCACTTCGTAGGTCGTGCCATCGAGGGTGATCACGTTGGGCCGGAAATAGTCAATTCCGCGGTAACCACTTTGGGCTCCGCTCACGTTCACAAAAGCGGAGTAATTGTACTTGTCGAGCTCCAACTGGAAGTAAGTGCCCGCCCATGCCACCTGACCATCGTCGTGGTAGTAATACTTGTCGCCCTCCCGAAGCGGGGTGTCGAAGTCCGCATTCTGGTCACGGCGGTCGTTGGGGGCGTCGTAATAGTCGGCTCCAAACATGTCACCAATGGTGCGGTAGTGGCTGCCGGTATAATGGCGCACATCGACACCCGTGCTGAAGTTGAGCTCTTTTGAAAGCTGAGTCGAGTAGTTGGACAACGCTCCAAACCAACGGTGGTCGTTGTGGGCGATGCGAATGAAATTCGACCCTTTGCGCTCTCCGTTGTCGTCCACATTCAGGCCATTGGGACCAAACTCGAACAATTGATGAGCGTTCCAAGTGCCCTGAAGGTCCACTGTCCCATCGGACAGCCGGGCTCCCGGGGTGCTGTTCAAGGCCTCGCCACCTCCTTTTCCAAAGCTCGCATAGGCCGTGGTGATCAGCGAGGACTTGTCGCTGATGCTCCACACATCACGAAGGGTGAAAATGGGTTTGAAGTATTCGTTCTGACGAGAATTGTAGCGCCGCGACTCACCGTAGGTGGTGTCCACCTGACCCGTCGCCTCGTTGTAGTTGTAGTACACCTCGTCGTAATTCACCAAGAACTCGTTGAACCCTCGGCCCCGCGAAACGATGGCGTTTTCGTCCAGTCCTGTGATCACATTTTGCAGTTCAGTTTGGCCTTGAGCGTTGGTCAACTCTTCAGCCAAACCTGAGTCAAACTCATACACCTGCATCTGGTAAGCCCGTTGACCGTGGCGCTGTGGCGCGCCAAAAGCGGTGAAGCTCAAGTTGTGGTTCCCCATGGTCTTGCGCGCCTTGACGTAATAGGCATAGGCCTTGGACTCCAAGCCTTCTGCAAAACCTTGGTTGTCCTTGTAAGAACCCACAAAGTGGATGAACCCTTTCTCCTGATTTCCGAAGACACCGGCCAAACTGTTTCGGGTATACCCGTAGTTGCCGATTTCAGAAAGGAAGGTCAACGAGCCATTGCCGCTTTCATCGCCACCCGTCAAAATGTTGATTGTGCCGCCTACAGAGGGAATGGCCAGCTTACTCGAACCCAGACCCCGCTGAACCTGTGTGGTTCTCACCACCAAATCCAGACCGGCCCAATTGCTCCAGTAGACCCACCCGTTTTCCATGTCATTCATGGGCACACCGTCCACCATGACCGCCAGGTTCGTTTGGTCGAATCCACGGATGGTCACCCTCGCATCTCCGTCTCCCCCCCCCTGTTGGGTGGCATAAACACCTGGAGTGGAGTTGAGGATCAGAGGAAGGTCACGTCCCGCAAGCTCCTCTTGGATTTGAGCAGGCAGGACATTGGTAAAGGCAACAGGTGTCTTTCGGTCAATGGCCAAGTCTGCAGCCACCACCGCGGCTTCCATCACCAGGGATTCCAACTTGACGCGAAGGGAATACGTGTCTCCAGTCAATTGAACCGCTTGCTCCTTGGCTGCGTATCCGATGTAGGACACCACAAGCGTCGCATCTCCCTTGGGCATGGACAATTGAAAGCGGCCATCGATGTCTGTCGCGGTGATCAAATCACCAGACTGAACGTAGGCGCCAATCAAAGGATCGCCTGTGAGTCCATCTTCTACGGTTCCGGACACCGCGCAATTTTGCGCCAAGAGTGGTCCAGCGACGGCCATAGCCGCAACGAGCAAGGAAAAACGGTTCATGGAAAAGGGCTGAGTGGAATCAGTGCTTGACCGCCTTGCGGAAGACGCTTCGTCCATCGACGGACTGAATCTCCAACAAGTAGGCCCCCGTTGCCACGTCACCCATATCCAACGTCATGCGCAGGGCACTGTTGGCACGAATGCGGCGGACTTCGGTTCCAGCCAGGTTGCGAATGATCACCTCTTTCATGGGGGTGCTCATCCAAATGTCGAGCTGCTCTGTGAACGGATTGGGAAATGCGCGCAAATCAGCTTGATCTTGCTCTTCAACAGACGTCACACAATCGCATGCGTGGCTGCCCAGTTGGTCGAAGGTGTTGACCAACAAGGAATCCCATTCCGAGAAAACGTCAAACTCATTGATGGCGTCGGTGTCCCCTTGGGTCACAGAAGACTTGCGCACCAGAGTGTGGTTCTGGGTGACTTCGTCCCATCCAGCTGAACCCGGATCCTCGCCGATGCGGCCAAAGATGTCCACTGGGTTGTTGGTTGAGATTTTGCGAAGAACCAGAGCGTCGTTGCCATTGAAGTACATGGTGTTGTTCTCCTCATAGACTGGGCAAAGCCAGATGTCGGCCACTTCTGCGAGTTCGTCCCACACGGGCGCCTCAAAGTCAACGCCGTCAGGATCTTGCTTGTCCAACACGTATACGAGCACGTCGTTGGGGGCAATGGTTCCAGAGAGGTCAACCTTCTGGTTGTCTTGAGCAGCGGTGGCCCCGTTGGAGTAGCGCTCCAAGCGGTAATCCGACATGTCGATGGCAGACCCTGTTGGGTTGTAAATCTCGACAGCTTTGTTGTTGGACCATCCCTCGATGTACTCGGAGATGAAGAGTTCGTTGCACTGGGCGGTGAGGGCCGAAGTGGAGAGGGCCGCGAGGGCCAAAATGAGCAGCTTGCGCATGATGTTGGTTGTGGTGAATCAGCGCAAATGTAGCAGGCGAAAGCCACGCTTGCCATTTCCTTTATGCCCCGCGAATCCACAACCCGGAACTACCCGAGCAATCACAAGGCTTACCGCTCACTTGCTCAGCCCGGCCAACCAGTCCAACCCACGGTCCAAGCCGTGATGATAGTCGGAGATCAAATCTTCTTTTTGAACGCGAAACCCATCGGATCGCAAAGGATGCAAAGGCGCGATCTCCTTCCATGTCAACCTTCCTTCACCCCCGGTTTGCAATCGATCTACAACCGAATTGTACCTGTGATGGCCCTTTTCATAAAGCTGAACGATGGCTGGATTTTCCTTGTACCAATACGTGGCGAACACATCCATCCAACTTTGTCGGTAGTGGAGACCAGAAGGACGGGTCCGAACCACCAATATGTTCTTACCTCCAGCGTCAATGGCGGCCTGCAGAGGCAGCGCATCTGAGATTCCCCCGTCGAACATCCACTGGCCATCCACCTTGATTTTACCTCTTGTGACCATGGGAAGGGTCGCCGATGCCCACAGGATTCGCAACCAATTCCCAGCCACCGGATTCAGATACAGGGGTTGGCCTGTCTCAAAGTCAGTGGTGACAAACCGGATGTGTTTGCGCCGAGCATTGAATGCAGCCGCTTCCAAATCCAGAGGCCGGTTGCGCCGGACGTGATCAAACAAATGGGCAAGGTTCATCACCCCTTCATCGCTCAAGGCCGACATCAACCGAATGAATTGACCGTCTTCGGCCACATCGGTGGCCACGTCGATGAAATGTTTGCGCTGGCCAGACAGATAGCTCGTCAGCGCCATGGCGCCCGCAGAGACTGCGATCATTCTTCGAAAACGGGTGTAACCAACAGCGGAAAAAGCATCCAAAACACCGGCTGTGAATGCACACCGAAGGCTCCCACCCTCGAGCACCAAGGTGTCATATGTCCTTTGTCCTCGCACGTTGTTCCTACGGACCATAAGGGCGCAAGGTTACACCATGAAACCATGCGAAGTTCAAAACGCCATCAGAACCCATTGACGGCTTGTGGGCCGAATCTTACCGCGACTTCGGACGACAGGCGTAGTCAACCCTCAAGCCCATGTAAATCATTGTATTAGGCCTTTTTTTCGCCGCCAAAATTCGGCACACACCCCCACCCTATGCCCGACCTGACTCCGCATGCAAGTGGGCTTCGATACATTCGTCACGAACCTGCTTTAGATGATTGAATTTAACCCTTCTGTTCTGGCTGCCCCAGTTGAAGAGTCGCGCTCGCAGCAAGACCAATGGCAAAAGGTTTCGGCGCGGATTGCCCATGACTTGAAAGAGCCCATTCGAAACCTGTCGAGCTGCGCCAGATTGTTGGCTGAGTTGAATGAAGGAACCGATGTAGGCTTGGACCAAGCCACCCTTTGCGGTTGGCTCAGAGAAAGTGCAGACCGGGCCCAAGACATGATAGAAGCCATTTTGAAGCTGTCCTTGCAGGGAAAGAACGAGTCAAAAACTGAGGTGGATTTGAACCGCATTGTTGAGGACATCCAACACGACCTGACCTGCCCAGCCAAGAATGACAATGGCACGTCCTTGATGAAGGCCTGCAATCTCCCCGTCGTCCATGCGGGTCCATGGGGCATGAGAACCGTGCTTCAGAACTTGATTGAGAACGCCTTCAAACATGGCAAACCGGGAACAAGCAACCAAGTTTGGATCTCAAGCGAAGGAAATGCCCATGAAGGCTGGACCATTCGATGCAAAGACTCGGGAATGGGCATGACCAAGGAGCAAATCGAAATGGCCACCATGCCCTACAAAAGGTTCAATACAGGAGCCAACGGATTGGGAATGGGGCTGTTTTTGGTTCAGCAAATTGTTGTGGAACACGGTGGCCAATTGACCATCAACTCCACACTCCATCAAGGGACTGAAGTGAGCTTCACATTGCCAGCCTAATCGCCTTTAGAACGGGGAAGAAAAAGCCGGGTTGACGATGAAACTCGAATCTGTCAAGGTGTGCATAAAAGCCACCAAGCCTTCCCTTTCTTCCAACGTCAAGGCCAGCCTATATGGGGCTTGACCGGACGGTCCAACTCCATCTTCAGAAAATCGACCATCCAAAAAAGGGTGGGGCTGGATGCTGTCGCTGTAAAAATCCACGACCTCGCGCAATGTTGCGAAGCGGCCATCGTGCATGTAGGGGGCAGTAACGCCCACATTTCGAAGCGACACTGTTTTGAATTTCCCGTCGTCTTCTGCCGCACCCGTGAGCTCCCCAACCCCTCCATCACCCGCCCATTCATAATCCACCTCGAGGCCATTGATGGTGGGGCCCGGTGAGAAAAAGTTCAGTCCACTGTGGCATTGATTGCAGCGGGTGTCCCCTCGGAAAAACACCGATTTGCCCAAGGCCTCTATTTCTGAGAGGTTCTCAAAGTCAGAGTCCAAACCTTGGTCATAGCGGCCATCGAAAGACCGCAAGGACAGCAAGAACTGAACCAAGGCGTCGGTGATGCCCGTCAAATGGACTGTGGAGTCACCGAACGCATCGGCGAACAACCCGCCGTAGTATGGAAGCGCTTGGAGCTTGGCGGGCAACAACTCCAAGGACATGTTCATTTCATCGGGATGTCCAATGGGCTGTAACACCTGATTGGGCAAACCTGGTGCCCTCAGGTCCCAGAAAAAACGCGTGTGGAATTGCAAATTGAAGAGCCCCGGTGTGTTCCTGTGCAATGGACTCCCCGACACCCCAACAGAAGCCGGGGCATCGTCTGAAAAAGCACGAGATTGACGGTGACAAGTCCCACAGGAGACTGAGTTGTCGATCGACAATTGGGCATCATGAAACAACACACGGCCCAGAGTGGCGCCCTCATCGGTGATGTCAGGATTTCCAGCAATCCCGTCCAGCAAGGACAGAAATGGATCTTGATTCCAGCGCTCTGGGAACCCCATTTGGGAATACGGGTATGGAGTCGAAGGCAGGCTGGGCAGGGAGTGCAGCGGCACACCGACGTCATCCTCCATGGGGGCGCACCCCGAATAGAAGACCCCCCATCAAAACGGTCAGAAGAGGCACGGATAAGCCACAAGTCCTCATCCCGACAAGTTAGGTTCTTTTGCTCGGGCCCAAACCTGAGACCGACCCCTCCGTGCTTTACAACGACACGGGAAAAACTGGACAACCTGTGTTCTCTGAGCATCAATCCGGAGCGAAACTAAAACCGCATGGTTTCTCAAAGCTTATTTTTGCAACGTGAGTCATCTCTTTCCTCTTCGCTGTTGGTTCTTGCTTCTGGGCTGTTTTTCATTTGGACTTGACGGTCTGGCTCAAACCGACATCCCACCTTTTGGACCCCTTTACGTTCAAGGAGAAGTCTCCAGCTTTGACATCACCATGGACCCGGACAGTGCAGATGCCCTGCTGAATGGAGACCTGGATTACGCTTCCTCCAACGCATTTCCTGCAGAACTCCACTTCATTTCTAGCGCCCTCGATACCGTCTTGGATTCATTGGGCTTTCGTCTCCGCGGCAACACTTCGGTTTTTGCGCCCAAGAAGAGCTTCAAAATCGACCTAAACGCCTTCGTTCCAGGCCAAAAACTGGCCGACCTCGAAAAAATCAACCTCAATGCCAATCAGAATGACCCTTCCCTCCTGCGGGCGGCATTGAGCTGGCACATCCTCCGCGAAATGAACCTGGCAGGGTCCAGAACGAGCTTCGCCCGGGTTTCCATCAATGGACAGAACATGGGGGCCTATGTGAACACCGAGCATTTCGACGAAGAATTTGTGGAGGAGTATTACGACCAAGACAACGGCAACTTCTACAAATGCCTCTGGCCCGCGCCCCTCGAATTTTTGGGAGACAACCCCGATGACTACAAGTTTGAAGTCAATGGCCGGAGGGCCTATGACCTGAAGACCAACAAGGAGGCCGATGATTATTCTGACCTAAAAGAATTGATTGATGTGTTGAACAACACTTCTGATGAAGACTTTCCTTGCGCCATCGAACAGGTCTTCAATGTGGCCGACTTCCTCAAGGTGATGGCCCTGGATGTCATCAGTGGCAATTGGGATGGATACGCAGGCAACAAGAACAACTTCTACCTGTATCACAACCCTCAAACAGGACTGTTTGACTACATCCCCTATGACTTGGACAACACATGGGGAATTGATTGGGTCGATCAAGACTGGGAAAACCGTGACCCATACGCTTGGCCCACAGAGGACCGCCCGCTGTATGATCGCCTCATGGCCGTTCCGGAGTTCAAGGGATGGTACACGCATTATTTGCGGATGCTGAGCCAGACCCATGCCCACCCGGATACGATTGAGGAATTTCTGATTCCAAATATGAACCTGCTCAACCCGGAGATTGAGCAAGACGAATTCTATCCTTTGTCCTATGGGTTTGACCTGACCACGTTTGAATACTCCTTGATCTATCCCGCAGGAGGGCACGTCGAACTGGGCATTTTCCCTTGGCTGTCGGAGCGCCTCGCCTCTTTGGACAATCAAATGGACCCTGAAGCTCCAGTTCTGGTGATGCACGAACTGGAAGACAATGCTCCCGTTCTCGACTCCCTGAGGGTTCGGGCGATTGTGGATGGTGGAGCTGACGACGTGGAGGTCATTTGCTGGGTGAACCCGGGCAATGGCGCTCAAGCGTTCCCGATGTACGACGACGGTGAAAGCGGAGACCGCCAAGCCGGCGATGGAACCTGGGGGGTGAAGGTGCCCATCGCCAACAACTGGACCACGGTTGATTACCATGTGCAAGCCACCACTGGAGCTGGTCTGGAACGCTGGCTGCCATGCAACCCCGTGACCGTGACGGTGGGCACTTCGCCCTCGGACTTGGTGATCAACGAATTGATGAGCGCCAATTCCAATAACGTCTCCGATGTGTTTGGTGAATTCGAGGACTGGGTCGAGCTGTACAACGGTGGCAACACCTCGGTCTCTTTGGGGGGGAAATTCCTCACAGACAACCTCAACGACCCCTCCAAATACGCCTTGCCGGAAGGATCTCTTGCGGCGGGCGACTGGGCGTTTTATTGGTTGGACAACGACCCAGAACAAGGCGCCCTTCACGCACCCTTCACCTTGTCCTCGGGGGGAGAAGAATTGGCCTTGCTGGAATGGAATGAAGCAAGCCAAGTTTGGATCATCTTGGACTTCATCATCTTCGGGTTTTCCGAGCAAGACATCAGCTTGGGCCGACTCCCTGACGGCGCCGATTATTGGGTATGGTTTGCCACACCTACGGCCGACTACTCCAACAACTACGCTGTGGTGTTTGATGTGGACGGGCCTGAAGAAAGAATCCAGCAAAGGCGGTTCGGCCCCAACCCAACTTCGTCCTGCGTGAAATGGTCAGGCTCGGCTTGCGCAGGATCTGTATTCAACAGATTGGGCCAGCCCGTTGCTCAATTTTCGGCCGCAAAAGGGGTGTGCTTGAACGAACATCCAGCCGGGGCGTATTCAGTATTGCTTGAAGACGGAAGCCGATTCCAATTGATCAAAGTGGACTGAATCCTGACCGCCTCGCGTGCGCTCAGCCTTCCATGGAGTTTCTTTGCGCTGTGTCAGACGGAATTCGCATCAACAAATACCTCAGCGAGGTGGGGCATTGTTCCCGCCGGGCTGCAGACAAGCTGCTCGAACTGGGGCGAATCACCATCAATGGTCAAGTCCCTGAGTTGGGGACGAAAGTCATGCCCGGAGACACCGTCGCTGTAGATGGTCAGCAGGTGGGACAGCCCACAAAAGCCGAAGACCATGTCTATATCGCCTACCACAAACCCGTGGGCATTGTTTGCACCACGGACCAAAAGCGGGAAAAAGACAACATCGTGGACGCGATTGGCCACCCCAAGCGCATCTTCCCTGTAGGCCGTTTGGACAAACCGAGTGAAGGATTGATTTTCCTGACCAGCGATGGGGACATCGTCAACAAGATTCTGCGGGCCCGAAATCACCACGAAAAAGAGTACCACGTCACGGTGGATCGCCCCATTCGAGGCGCGTTCATTGAAGACATGGCTGGGGGGGTCCCCATTCTCGGTACCGTGACCCGCAGGTGCGAAGTGATTCAAACCGCGCCACGTCAGTTCAAAATCATCCTCACCCAAGGCCTCAACCGACAAATCCGCCGGATGTGTGAGCATTTGGGATACGAGGTCGTTCGACTCAAGCGGATGCGCATCATGAACATGCAATTGGACTTGCCCAATGGGCAGTGGAGAGACTTCACGCCCGAAGAACTCAAGGCGCTTCAAGACCTGTTGGAGGAGTCGAGCAAGACCAACGATGGGCCTCTCTGAACGCCCCGTTGTTGTGGGCGGGGGTGCCGCCGGAATCATCGCCTGTCTGACGCTTGAAAAAGCGGGATACTCTCCTCTGTTGCTGGAGGCTGATGATCGGCTTGGCGGAAGATTGCGAACCGAAACCATGTCCGATGGAACACGCGTAGATGTGGGCTTCCAAATCCTGCTTACCGCTTACCCTGAACTCCAGAAATGGGCAGACATCGGGGCGTTGGACCCCGTCCGATTTGTGCCCGGAGCCAAGGTCCATCATCGCGGACGGTGGAAAACCGTGGCAGACCCACTGAGGGCCCCCTCACTCTTGCTGCAGACCCTGACCAGCAACTTGGGCACCTTTGGAGACCACATTCGCATCTTGGCCTTGCTCAGGGATGTCCGGCGCGGAACGGCCCTGTCGATTCAAAATCAACAGTCCCCAGGCACGACCTGGTCGTTTCTAAAAACGAGGGGTTTCTCAGACAATTTCATCTCCAGATTCCTGGCTCCGTTCTTCTCTGGAATCTTTCTCAACCGGTCGTTGGCCCCCCCTTCGGCCCAGTTCTGCTATACATTCAGAATGCTGGCCACTGGGGACGTCATTCGACCACGACTGGGCATGGCCAGCTTGGTGGATCAGCTCGAACGCAAACTCACGCGCACGGAGATTCGCACCTCCACCCGTGTTCAATCGATCTCAGAAAACCACTTGGTTTTGGGCGATGGATCCATCCTGGAAGCCCGGGGGGCCATTGTCACCATTCCCGGCTTGACGCCTGAAGCAGAGCCCACCCTTTGGAACAGCTGTCTGAATGTGGTCTTTGCCTGCTCGCAAGCACCTTTTGGCCGGCCCATCATTGGACTCATTCCGGCTTCCAAGGCGGTCACCAACTTCCACTTCATGGAAGATGTGCAAGGCGAAGAGGGCAAGGGGAAAGTCAATGCAACGGCCCTCATCGCTGAAGGCAGCACCCCAGACGCCACTTTGCATGCCATGCACGATGACCTTCTTGGCGCTGGCATTCGAGTGAATGAAACCCTCTGGCAACGCCAGATTTCGCAAGCACTGCCTCAACTGGCGCAAGTCAGGTCCAATGTGGCGAACCCCAGAAATCCGCAGGGCAACTACATCGCTGGAGACCACACCGCCGCTCCTTCCCTCGACGCCGCGATGAGATCCGGTCGTGTGGCTGCAGAAGCCTGGATAGAGGATCACCCACAAAAACAATCCAAATGAACCGACCGCTCTGGGACAAGTGGTGGCGAGAAGAGCGTTCAGGCGCCATGGATTCTCAGTCCTTTGCTCAGGCCATGGAACAATGGGTGAACAACAGCCAGCACAGTGGCGGAACCGACCCCGCGTCTTGGATTGAGTTCACAGCGCTCAACGCCGTTCGGATGAGACGCGTGGCCAAAACCAGCAAAATGCCGGAGTCCTTGATGGCACTTTTGGATTCTGGGAAATGTCGGGAACAACATTGGACACTCATCACCGAGAGTTGGTGCGGGGATGCTGCCCAGACCACACCCCTCATTGCGGCCATGGCGGACCGGGCAGGGGTCACCCTGAACTGGACCTTGCGTGATTCTGGACCCAAACTCATCCGTGAATTCCTGACCCAAGGCTCCGAATCCATTCCCATTTGGATCATTGCTGGTGAGGACGGAACAGTTCTCGGCCAGTGGGGGCCCAGACCAGGTGATCTTCAATCATGGATCAGCAAGGAACGCGCCAAGCCCAACCCTTTGTCCAAAAAAGAAATGGCGATCCAAATTCAACTTTGGTACGCCCGTGACCGAGGGAAAGCATTTTTTGGCGAAGTGGAGCCTTGGCTGCGCGCCTTGGCTGAAACGCTGGGAACGAGGTGACTCCTCTCATGATCGGTGGGTGAGAACGGGGCATTGATTGGTCGCCGCTGGTTGAATTTTGGACTTGAATTCGACTCGACCTGAACAAACTCCTTTGGACTCTGTTCCTGTTATTCAATCACACAAACCCGAAACATGCTCAAGCATACCTTTTTTCTGGCCCTCCTCTTTGCAGGGTCCCTCCTCCAAGCCCAGACCACCGTGGTCGATGTGGTGGTCAACAGTGAAGACCATACCCTTCTAGAAGCTGCAGTGCTCGAAGCCGACCTGGCTGGTGCATTGTCAGGAGAAGGCCCTTTCACTGTATTTGCCCCAACCGACGATGCAGTGACCGCTCTGATTACAGCATTGGAGATCACCGCCGAAGACTTCCTGGCTCTGGAAGACTTGAGCGACATTCTTCTCTATCACGTGGTGAACGCCACGGCCTTGAGCACTGACTTGGCTGATGGTCAAATGGTCACCACCATGCTCGGTGCAGACGTCACCATCACCATCATGGATGGTTCTGTTATGGTCAATGGCGCAACTGTGACCTCAGCTGACATCACCGCCGACAACGGCGTTGTGCATGTCATCGACGCGGTGCTTTTGCCACCTGCTCCAGAAACCACAACTGTGGTTGACATCATCGTCGACAGCGAAGACCACACATTGCTCGAAGCTGCCGTGGGTGCCGCTGACCTCGTGGAGGCCCTCTCCGGAGAAGGTCCATTCACTGTTTTTGCTCCAACCGACGCAGCCATCACGGCCCTTGTTGAAGCCCTGGAAATCACCGCTGAAGACCTCCTTGCTTTGGAAGGACTTGGTGACATCCTGCTTTACCACGTGGTGAATGCCACAGCGTTGAGCACAGACCTGTCCGATGGGCAAATGGTCACCACCATGCTCGGTGAGGACGTGACCATCACCATTATGGACGGTACGGTCATGGTGAATGACGCGACGGTGACTGTTGCCGACATTACCGCCGACAACGGAGTGGTGCATGTCATCGACGCGGTGCTCTTGCCACCGACTCCTGAAGTCACCCCGACTGTTGCCGAAATCATTGCAAACAGCCCAGACCACACCGTTTTGGCCGCTGTCCTCGACAGCACAGATCTGGACGTGGCTTTGTCAGGAACTGGCCCTTTCACTGTCTTCGCTCCAACCGATGCAGCATTTGACGCGGTTGACCCAATGACCCTCTTGTCGTTGTTGCTCGACAACGACGCTTTGGCGGCTGTGTTGACTTACCACGTCGCTGGAGACAGCGTCATGAGCACCGATTTGAGCGATGGCCAAGTCATCACCACCCTCAACGGAGGCGACGTGACGGTCACCATCGATGGAGGATCTGTGATGATCAACAACGCCATGGTCATCGTGGCCGACCTCGTCGGCTCCAATGGTGTGGTTCATGTGATCGACGCCGTTTTGTTGCCACCTCCCCCGGCCCCGGCCACTGTGGTGGACATCATCGTGAACAGCCCAGACCACACCGTTTTGGAGACTGCAGTCATTGCAGCTGGACTGGCTGACGACCTCTCAGCTGAAGGTCCATTCACCGTCTTTGCCCCCACCGATGCCGCCATTGCCGCCCTGCCTGCTGGAGCCCTCGAAGCTTTGCTCGCAGACCCCACTGGAGCCTTGGCCGAAGTGTTGCTTTACCATGTGGTTGGCGCTGCTGCCCTGAGTACAGACCTGAGTGACGGTCAGTTGATCGCCACATTGCAAGGTGGAGACGTAGAAGTCAGCATCGACGGAATGGGTGTCATGATCAACGATGCCAATGTCATCGTGGCTGACCTCGTTGCCGACAATGGAGTGGTGCACGTGATTGACGCGGTTCTCAGCTTGCCAACTGGCGTTGAGGCCGTCAACTTGTCCTCCTTGTTTGAAGTGTACCCGAACCCCACAACGGACGTTCTTCGTTGGAACGGAATTGCAGTCGACCGCATTCAAGTGCTCGACGCCCAAGGACGGGTTCGCATCCAAACCTCGAACCCAGCCAACAGCATCGACCTCTCAGCCCTCGAAAGCGGGGTGTTCATGGTCGTGATTGAGGCCGAGGGACAACGCGCCGTGAAGTCTGTGCTCAAGCACTGATTTTAACGCACACATCCTACCATGGCAAGGCCACCCCTCGGGGTGGCCTTGTTGCTTTTCTGAAATTTTGCTTTTGCCCAAACTGCCAGGACATCGCCGAAGCACACTCGGAGGGCCGCAGGTCAAACTCGACCTCAGCTCAGCTCAGCTCAATGCACCAAGAACCATGCGTTGAGCAACGCTTCACGGTTGTAGAGCATGGTCACCCCAGTGCTTTGATCGACCACATCTAAGCCAGCAGCCGTACAAATGGCCTGACCCGCTGCCGTGTCCCATTCCATGGTGGGCGCAAACCGCGGATAGCAATCCGCCTTGCCCTCGGCCACCATGCAAAGCTTGAGGGATGAGCCTTTGGACATGAGTTCGACCTTGCCGTGCTCTTGGCGCAATTGTCCCACAAAATCCTCCGTCTCGGGGGACATGTGTGACCGGCTGGCCACCACCGTGAATGGCCGCTCTCCTTTGTCCATGGGAAGCTTAGCAGCAGCCTCCATCACTGTTTCCACGTCCAATGGGCCAGCCATGTCCACATGGGCCTTGAACGCCCCATTTTCATCAGAGAAGTAGACCTCTCCTGTGACGGGAACCAAGATCACCCCCAATGCGGGAACTTGGTTGCGGACCAGGGCGATGTTCACGGTAAACTCCCCGTTGCGCTTGATGAATTCTTTGGTGCCATCAATGGGATCCACCACCCACAATTCAGACCACGCGGAACGCTCTGAGAAGGGAATGTTTCGCCCCTCTTCCGACAACACCGGAATCTGGGTGCGCAACAGGTGCTTCATGATGACTTCATGAGAGGCCAAATCCGCTTTGGTCAAAGGAGAGTCGTCTCCCTTGAGGGTCACATCGAACTCGCCGCTGTGGTAGATCTCCAAAATGGCAACACCAGCTTCGAATGCTCCTTCGAGCGCAACTTTCAATGGATTCATGGCCGTCAAAACTACGTCTCAGATGAAGCTCTTGACGCTCTACTCTCGATCCAATTCGTCGTAAATCCCCGTCATCACCACGGCCTCTTTGGACCAAGAAAGTTCAGAGGCAGATCGCTTCAAGCCCGGTTGAAACGTCGCGGTCCCCTCAGCTTTCATCTGGAGCACTGCATCTCGCCATCCCAGGGCATCGTCCTGCTCGACCATTCGTCCGACTAGATGCTCCTCAATCAAAGCCCTGCAATCCGGAAGGTCATTGGACAGCACAGGGACGCCCGCAAGGATATACTCGAACAGCTTGTTGGGCAGGCAATAGAGGTAAGACAAACAAGTGGGTCGAACCGAGACCAAGCCCACATCTGCACTTTGGGTGTGCTCCAACACTTGCTCATAGGGAACCGCGGGATGCCAATGAACATGTGGGAGTCGATTGGCGGCCTCTTCCACAATGGGCTGCAAAAGGCCGTAACCCATGAGCACCAAATGGACCCCAGAATCCTCAAGACCTTCCATGGCCCTCAGTGCGGTTTCCAAACCTCGGTTGTATGTGAACGCCCCTTGGTACAAGGCGATGAATCCCTCTTGAGGGATGTTGAATCGATCCCGGAAGTGATCGGGACCCGGCCCTTCCATTGGCCCCCGCTCTGAGCGAGGGGAAGGAATGTTGCGAACCAGATGAACGTTCGCCATGCCGAACTTGGCGTATCGCTCCTGGTAAGCCTTTGCAATCGATGGACTGACTGTAATGACAGCTGCTGCCTTTCGAATCATTCGCCTCTCCAACCAACTGACCAGCTTCCGCTCCAACTTGGACTTTCCGTTCCGCTCGGCCTCAAACTCATGGCAATCGTAGACCAATTTCAATTTTGGGTTGAACCGTTGCGCCAGCCATCCCAAAACAAAGGCTTCAATGTCGTTGCAATGCCACGCATCGACATGGCGCCAGCCTTGGATCAGACGAAGTGCAAGCTCAGCCATTTTGATCACCCCGAAAACGGTTCCACGTGGCAATCGGCCCGATTTTACGCCCACCCGAACCACGTTCCAGCCGCCCGGGCGCTCTTCTGAGTTTGGCACCGCGCCCCCTTCGGCCCCCTTCGGTTTTTGCAAGGCCACCACGGTGACTTCATGGCCTTTCTCGGCCAAGCTCTCCGAAATCTTCAGAACCCGATTGTCTCGGGTAAAGTCATTCAGAACGACGTTAGCGATCCTCATCATGGTGCTGGTTTACGGCCGTGATCAGAACCACCATGTTGACCAAATAATAAGCACATTTTGCCCAAACAATGCCCCTCAGGGATCCCCACTCGCCCCCTCCGAACCATTCAGGGTGGAGGGTTCCTAAGTACCACCCCGCACCCACGGCAGTCAAATGCAAGGCGTCCAAAGCCGTGATCCACTTGGGCTTCTTCACGCGATGGAACATGGAACCCAAACCGGCCGAAATGAAATTCAAGACAAACCAAGGGGTCAAGATTCGGATCACATCCATGGCTCCACGCCAAGGCTCCCCAAACAACCACGCCGTGGTGCCGTCTGGTGCCATCCAAACCGCCGTTCCCACGGCCACAGCCACAGCGGCCAGACCCGCAAACACGCGAAAGAACAGACGGCGCAGGGGCGCTCCATCGGCTTGTTCCATGGCTGACTTGAACACCACCGGAGCGGCCGAAGTGGCCAACAGTGAAAGCGGCAACATGACCATGCGCCGGGCGATCCCCATCCAACCCAAAAGCAACGGGCCCATCGTGGCGCCGATGAGCAAAACATGCAGCCATTGGGCCAAGCGATTCATCGCGCTACCTGCCAACACCCAAGTGGGATAATCCCGATGGGCGCGCACAGCTTCTGACGATGGCGACTTTTTCCAAGGAGCAGCAGAACTGCATGTGGCCGCCAACCCCCTGCGCATGACGCCCCATCGGAGTCCAATCCCAGCGCCTGAGCCCCAACTGAGCCCACCGAGAGGGAGCCAACCTGAGACCATCCATTTTGTCCACTCCGACAACATGGGCCCAGAGGCTTGAGCCAGCGCGACATTCTCCACCTTGGATTGGCGGTGATGCCAGTATTCCATCAAGCGAGAATGCGCCGCCAGTCCTGCAAAAAGGGGCAACCCCAAAGCCACCCATGTCCACCCTTCCAATGACCAAGTTTGTGCCACCCATTGGGCCGTTCCCCATGCCAAAACCGCAATGACCATGACCGTCAACCAAACGGCTCGCTGGCCTGCCCACAGCAACCCCAAAGCGTCCTTCTCCGACTTTGGCAACATCAATGCCTGTTCGAATTTCCCAGTGCCCAACGCGGCAGCGATGCCGGTCACAAGGGCGAACACCTCGAGGTGAGCGAAGGCCTCTGGACTGTACAGCCGCGCCAGAACAAAGGCAGCGGCAAAGGCCACCAATTGGCCGGCCAAAGACCCCCCGAACAACTTCGCCATTCGACCCATCATGGGCAACGGTATGTGCAATTGCGAGACACGGCGCCAAGGTACTGCCCGACCCGCTCTGATGCTGTCTTTACCTTTCCATCATGAAGGCGATTTCCATCGAAGAAAAATTTGGACTGTTTGAGGAGCAGTGGACCCCAAAAATCATTGCCCAGCTCAATGGCCAAGATGTGAAGTTGGCCAAAATCCAAGGTGAATTTATTTGGCACAGCCACGATGAGCAGGACGAACTTTTTCAAGTCGTCAAAGGACAACTGACCATGGAATTCCGCGACCGCAGCGTATTGGTGGGCCCTGGAGAAATCATCGTGGTCCCCAAGGGAGTTGAGCACAAACCCGTGACCACCGAAGAGGTTTGGATCATGCTCTTTGAGCCTCAAAACATCCACCACACAGGCGGACGGCAAATCGACCGTACCGTCGAGCAGTGCGAGCACATCTGAGCCCATCAAGCCCCATGGCAACACCAAAGCCCCTCAATTGAATTTCACTTTGACCTCTTCTCCGAGCATTTGCTGAATTTGCTCCACGCTTTCAGCCGAGAAAGGGTTGTTCTTGATGTCCACCGTTTTCAATTGAGGACATCTGCCTAGGCTTGCAGGCAGACTCGACAACTCGTTGCTGTTCAAGAACAGCTTTTTTAGTCCAGTCATGTTGCCCAATCCGGCGGGGAGTGATGACAATCCATTCCGTGAGACAATGAGGGTCTGGAGGGCCACCAATCGGTCCAAGTCTTCTGGCAATTCACCAAACAACATGCCGCTGATGTCCAAATAAACCAAGTTGGGGACATCGAGGATTTCCATGGGAAAGTCGTCCCCCACCAAATCGGGGTCGGTCAGGGGAGACAACTGGAGCATCATTCCTCCGATGGTTTGCTGGAGGCGAGCGCCGAGCCTTTGGGACATGGAAACCTCACTCGCCTCGGAAGCCATGTCCTCTGGACTGCCCGAAACCGCCTCACCTTCCCATTCTCTGATTTGTTTTCCCAGCTCATCGAACCGATCCTCGGGGACCACCATCTGGATGTCTTTGTTCTGAGAGCGTTTGCCAATGATGTTTTTGAAGTCAGGCGCCTTTTCCCGCTTGACATCCAAAGCCAGCTCGAAATCGCCATTCATCTTGAGAGAACGCCGCCGCTTCATCAAACGGCTTTGCAAATCATCCAAGAAGCCGGCCTCTTCTCCCCCTGGAAGCACCAAAGCACGGGCTTCGGATATGGCTTGAGCACATTCGTTGAATTCATTTCGATACAGATACGCTTGGGCCAAATTGAGCTTCAACCCCAACGCAACTGCCCGGGTGACTTTGGCCTTTTTGTCGGTGAAATCCACCTTTTCTGACCACTTTTTTCCAAGTTTCAATGGGGCTCACCAACCCATCAAAATAACCAGTGCTCCAGGACTCCAAGGCCACATCTCTTGCAGCATCCAACTCTGGATAATCGTGCTTTCCCTTTCCAGAGTATACCAAGACTTCCACCTTTCCTTCCAAAAAGAACACCCGGGTTTCCAGCTCGTCAATGACCCGGCTCAACTGCTTCAAAACAGCCTTCCTTCGAAAAAACCGTCGCCCCTCTTCCGAAGCCAGACGGTCCATCAGCGCCTTCTCGCTGTCAAAATTCAAGGTGCCTTTCGAGTAAGTCACCCCTCCTGCCCGCCGCTCAATGGTGGATACCTTTTCATTTCCATACCGAATCAGCAGGGGCTCATCCACCTCGAAGGCATCCCACATGACACCTTCCGGAGATGAGAGACTCACGCGCATGGGCAACCTGCAAGGCACGTTGGCCCAATGTGTCAAGGCTTCCGTCCCTTTGACTGGCTCCGACTTCAGCTCCATGACCCCTTGATTTTCTGGGCCGATGGCCACACTGACCATCAACGAAGGCCCCACGTCCACAACTTCTGCCTTTTGGCCAACCGTGAAGTACTTCATGCCACTCAACCTCTCTCCGCTGGACTTCAACAAGTCCATGTTACCGCCATAACGCCTCAAATCCTCCAAGGCGAAGAATTCGTCGGCAGCAAACAACTTCAACGAAACGCGAAAGGATGCGTCGGTCGGCACTGTAGGAAACTGGACCACGTCAATCTTGGTCGATTTCTTACTCGCCTTTTGTCCCAGCAACGGTGAGATGGACAGACCTATAACCAGGCCAAAAGTCAATAAGATGCGGAGAAGCATGATCGGGATGCGGATTTATGTGAATGTGACCACTTCCTTGACACAATCTGCACCTTTGCATTGTATTTATCCAACATGGAATCCCTAAAAGCCATAGGAATCGCAGGCTTCTTGTTCTTTCTGATCAAAGGATTGATTTGGCTCGTTGTGTTTGCATTGGTGGCCCGCGGCGTCGTGTCAAAAGAAAAACTCGACGCACTCAAATTCTGGGGTCGGAAATCTGATAAAAATCGTCGAAAATAGGTCGCTTGGGTTATCTTATTGGCCTCTTTGTTTGCTTTGAGATGACCAGCCAAAAGTCCGATACCCACCCAACAGCCTTGACTCCCCATTTGCAAAGGCTGTTCTCTTGAAGCAAGCTCTGCCGCTGACCGCCGGCGGCCTCTTCACAGCGATGGTCTCATTCGCGACCTATGGCGAGGCCTTAGACCAACATTGGACCACAGCTTGGTTGCTGCTGACAGTTGGGACAGTGCTGTTCTCCTATTTCGGCATCATCCGACTCTACAAACCCCTTCTTTGGGCCATTGGACTGGCCATTCTGCTCATCCAAGGTATCCGAGGAGGACATTCTCAATGGGAATCGCTGGCGTTTTGGGCTTGGCTCTGGACGTGGATATGGACCTTTCCCAACACCCAAAGTAAAGCGTGGCCTGCCATCAAAGCCCTGCCCTTATTCGGAGCAGTCATTGGTGGCTTGATGTTGTGGCTGGCCCTCAAAACCATGTGGAACGAAGGTTGGAGTCACGGCGACTCATATCAAATGACATTGCCTTGGGCGCACCGAAACATTGCCGTGGAGTCCATCTTTCTCATGTGCACATTGGGGGGACTGATGGCGCGAAAAAAGTGGCTGCTTTGGTGGGCATTCATCACGGTTCTTGCCTTGGTCTATCAGGTGAGAGGCGTATTGCTCGGCAGCCTTTTTTGGATGCTTTATGAACTCTGGCAAAACCACAGAGCTCCGCGCTGGGTCAAACGCGGATTTCTGACGGCATGCGCTTTGTTTTGCTTGGCCCAAGTGGGATGGAACCTCTTGCCAGAAGAAACACGTTACGCCCAATTCTCACAATCACCAGACGTCCTAAAATCATTGGATGTCGTGTACAACTTAAATGGAGCCGAGAGCTCCTCGATCCGCCTTCAACTGTGGTCCTGGACAGCAGGGTCCATAGAGCCTCTGGGAGGCGGCCTCGGTTCTTGGAGGAACGATGCAGAAGGATGGGTGAACGTGGCCACTGGTCAATGTCAGGAGGCGACAAGGCGCGCCCATTCCGAATTCCTTCAGTGGATCTACGAATTGGGATGGATTCCCTTTTTGGCTTTGGCGGGCCTGTGTTGGCCCCTCCGCCGAAGCATGGGAAGATGGGTGTGGCTCGGACTGCCTTTTCTCGCCTTTACTTTTCCCACAGAACGGGCGGAAATCCTATGGGCCATGGCCGTATTGGGTTGGTGGCTCAAGTCTCAATACCCGCCCAAAGACAGTCCAAATTGGTCTCCCGCATCACCCAGGATGCAAACCGCGTTGACTTCGACATGGGTCGCCATTTCCCTGTTGGTGGGGAGCTGGGTCGTGGCTCAAAACGCATTGGGCGAAACGATGCAACAACGGGGGACCTTAAAAACAAATTGGTCGCCCCTTCAGCAGAATTGCTTGTCCCTTCACCCCCAAGACATTGCATTGAATCACGCGGACGTCATGCGCGCCATGACAGCTTTTAACGAAGGGCGCATGGAAGAAGGAAAAGCCATCATCAAGGCGCATTTGGAGGCGAATCCAAACTCTGTAACCGCGATTCGGGTCATGCTGAAGCTGAGCCAGCAGAACTACAAAGGGGAGGAGTTCTGCGGTTTTCTTGAGAATTGGCTGTTAAGCCCTGATTTATCCAGCCTCGAAGCCACCCCCTGACCCCAACGTTCAGGCTTTGCTCTTGCGCCGTGGGACGCGCTGAATGCTCCCGCCGTCTTTCAATGCAAACGCCGAAGAGTTCCCCTTGAAGTGGGATTCAATGGCATTTTGACTCAGCTCAGGTCTGGCATCAATCACGCATTGAACGTCGTCGCAAGACACCAAAGGCATCCCCTCGGAATCCAGAACCAAATAGCCCGATGCTTCTCTACGTTGATCCAACCTTTCTTCATGTGAAGGAGGTGGGGTATAAACCGCGTCCTTGGATTGACGCAATTCGTTAAGGCTGCGGGGCTTGATGGTGTTCATGGAGCAAGTGATGATGGGTAAAAATAACTCCTAATCATCACACAATCAAGGACTTAAGCGTGTACAATGGACACGACTTACCCCAGTTTATCAGCCAAGCCCGTCATTTCGGACAGTTCACTTCAACTGTAAATCTGACCCAGCATCATACAAGGGACACCCCTCCACATGCGCACCATGGATGTGACCTGTGCTCATCAAAAACTCCCTTGTGATTTCCCCTCCAGTGAATTTGAATGTCCGCTTGAACAAAGCCACCCAAGCCCGGACGTCCAGCTTCCCCTGATCACTCAGCCAATTCCGAAAGGAACCCGACTCATCCTGCAACTGCAAGATTTTCTGGGCATTGAAAATCGCCGCATGGATCTTCAGCCGGTTCCTCACGATTCCTGCATCTGACATCAAACGGTCGATGTCAGCATCGCCGTATGTGGCCACACGCTGGAGGTCATAACCGTCATAGGCCTTTCGAAAGTGATGTTGCTTGTTCAGGATGGTGTCCCACGACAAACCGGCTTGGTTGATTTCCAAGATGAGCCTGCCAAACAACTCATCATCGCTCTCGACAGGAAAGCCATACTGAGTGTCGTGGTACACCCTGTGCACATTCGACGCTGGAAGCTTCGCAACAAAGGCGCAATAGGAAGCCGGCTTTTCCATGGCGCTATGAACCCAACTCCGGCATGATCATGGCTGAGTGGAGACCTTGATTTCAGAGGCCGCCTTCTTGGCCCGCTCCACCAGCCCATGCACGTCATCAGATGTGCTTCCATACGCCAAGGTCACCCCCATTCTGCGGTAAGGCCGAACGCTGGGCTTGCCAAACAGGCGAAGGTCGGTTTGTGGTAACGAAGCCGCATTCAAAACGCCCGAGAACAAGGGCTGGCCAGCCTTCACATCGGAAGGCGCGAGCACAACAGCACTGGCCCCATTTCGGTGGTGCTCAATCTCGAAGACAGGAAGACCCAAGATGGCCCTGGCGTGCAACTCGAATTCCGAAAAATTCTGGGTTCCCGCCAGCGTGACCATTCCCGTATCGTGAGGACGGGGCGAGAGTTCAGAGAAGTAGACGGCCCCCGGGCTTCCATTGTGACCCGACTGAATGAAGAACTCGACGCCCCAAATCCCCTGTCCTCCCAAAGCCGATGTCACAGAAGCCGCCATGGATTGCGCCTCGGCCAACAACCCAGACTCCATGGCTGCAGGTTGCCAACTTTCTTGGTAATCCCCCCTCTCCTGACGGTGGCCAATGGGCGGGCAGAACAGCGTTTCTCCTTGATTTTGAGTCAGGGTGAGCAGGGTGATTTCGTAATCGAAATCAATGAACGCTTCCACAATCACTTCGGCGAGGTCACCCCGTGAGCCTTCCAAACCATACGTCCATGCGCTTTGGATGTCAGAGGCTGTTCGAATGACCGATTGCCCTTTGCCCGAGCTGGACATCAGCGGCTTGACGACACACGGCATGCCCACCGCCTGCACCCCTTCCTCCAATTCATCGAGGGTGGTGGCATATCGGTAGGGAGCGGTCTTGAGGCCCAAATCTTGGGCCGCCAAATCGCGGATGGCCTTGCGGTTCATCGTGAATTGAGCCGCTTTGGCCGAGGGCACCACCTGAATGCCTTGGGCCTCATAGTCATATAACCGCTCAGTTCGTATGGACTCCACCTCGGGGACCACAATGTCTGGATTGTGCTTGGCCATCACCGCGTCGAGGGCGTCGCCGTCGAGCATGTTGATGACCTCAAATTCATCCGCCACCTGCATGGCAGGAGCGCCTTCATAGGCATCCACGGCCACCACATGTTGTCCCAACCGCTGCAAGGAAATGGCCACCTCCTTGCCCAGCTCACCCGAGCCGAGCAGCACAATCTTCTTCTTCATGGCCGGAAATTACAGCTGCAAATGTTGGGCACCATCCGCGCCCAAAAATACCTCCATCCGCTCACAGTAGTGAGGCGGGAACCACCCCCCTCAGCCAAGTTTGGAAGCGCTTGGACCACCCGGCATGGTGGTCTGGATTGCCCGCTAAGGTGGCAGGCCATGCATTGGCTGAACGCAACTCCTCGAACATGATGGCCTCCACCTGGGCCGCCATGTCTGGAGACAACATGATGGCCACACATTCGGTGTTGAGGTTGGCGCTCCGCGGATCCAGGTTGAACGTCCCAATGACCACCTCTCGGTGGTCCACCACCATGGACTTGGCATGCAGGCCAAAGGTGGGAACATACCCCACCCTCTTCTGCTTCTCGGCGGTGATCAGGGCCTTTCGAATCTCCGCGTCGGGCCGGTATTCAAAAACCTGTACCCCAGAACCAACCAAGGTTTCTCGGATCCGCTGGTATCCGTTGAACGCCTCCAAATTGTCGGTGGAGCAAAGGCTGTTGGTGAGGACCTTCACTTCCACACCTCGGGCTACCGCATCCGCGAACAACCCCAAGCCAAGCTCGGTGAGGACCAAGTATGGACTCTGAATGGTCACCGATGTCTGGGCTTCTGACACCAATTTCAACAGGACATCTGTGCTCGCACCCCCGCCGGAAAAACCCGAAGTGCTGTTCTTGCCGGGTCGGTCAGAAACAAAGCGGACCTCCTCCAAACGATGCAACCGGCCGGCCTCAATCAACCGGGGAATCGCCTCGGGTATGCCGTCGATGAGCGCTCGGATTTCCGGCCAAAAATTGGCGGTGTCACAGGCGTAAGCATGGATCTGGTCGTAAAGGCGCTGGGGATCCTCGCTCGGACTGATGCCTCCCTCAAAGCTCACAGCCAAAGGGTGGGCCCAAAACGCCTCAAAAGATGCCTGAATGTCCTGCGCACCCTGCCCCAAGAGCAAGACGTCTCGGTCTCGAAAATTGTAGTCTTGGTCGTAATCGAAATACTCGTCGGCCATGTTCCTGCCGCCGGTGATGGCCACTTGACCGTCCACGACAAAGGTTTTGTTGTGCATCCTTTGGTTGAAGCCTTGAAAATCAGTCACCGCTTGCCGAACCTTTTGGAAGGTGTTCTTGCCCTCATTCGGGTTGTATACCCGGATGGAAATGTTGGGGTGGGCATTCAATGCCACCACGTCTTCAGCCGACACATCCAACATGAAATCATCCACCAACATGCGGACTTGAACGCCTCGATTTGCAGCGCGGAGGATGTGGTCCAATGCGATGATTCCCACATTGTCCATGGAGAAGATGAAGTACTGAATGTCAATGGACCTCGTGGCATTTTGCCCCAACCATGCCCTGGCAAAAACGGCTTCCTCTCCCTCTTCCAAAACGTAGGCCCAAGTGGCCGTGCTGTCTTGGATTCCGGCCGACAACATCTGCGATTCAATGCCCGAATTGGCGTCGACTGCCCAAGGCTCTTCACACGGCGAACCTGGCCCTGCATAGGAAGACAACCTGTCATTTAGAGATTCTTCGGTGCACCCTACACACACCAAGATCAAAAAAGGAATCCCCCACTTGTACATGAAGTCAAGGTAGCGTCAATCTGCGCTTCAGAATGAGCACGACCACTCCAGAAAAATGCGCCTTTGTTCCATGGGACCATAAATGCGAGATGCATCAAAGTTTTCTCCAAATGGGTCACTGGAGCCCACCAATGGCGCCACCTGGGTCGAATTGGTCAGGTTCCGCAACCCCAAGGTGACGGTGTGACGGCCAAAAGGACTTTGCATGGTGTTCGATCCGAAACGCCGAAAGACTGAAGCATGTACAAGAGCATAAGGCTCACTTTCATCGCCCAATTCTTCGTTGTTGGGCAACCTCATCACCCCAACAGTTTGGGCATTGAGGTTCCAACCCCACCCTTTGTGGTCACGGCCGATGGCCAAGGTTGTGGTGAGCGAAGGGGCAAAAGGCTGAACCTCGCCTGGACCCTGCAGGGTTTCTAACCATGCGCCCGATGACCCTTCGAATATTTCGCTTTGGAGAAGGGTCGCACCCAAGTTGAAGCGCCAACCAAGTCCGGTCAACCAAACGTCACTTCCCACCCCTCGAGACAGCCCCACCCCTTGGATATTTCGATACAGAATGGCATCCGGAATGCTGTCAAAATCGGCGTAGATCCGGTCTGTGAACAAGGTGGCAAATCCATAAATGGAAGCCGAGGCGGTCCACCGGTCATTCCCAAAATCTTTGGATGCACTCAAGTGGGCATTCCAACTCGATTCTGGGTCCAGGCCTTCCTCGGGCTGAACCACGGTGCGTGACCCATCCAAGGCTGCATGCTCTTCGGTGAACAAATGAACCCGGCGGTATCCCCGGCCGAGGTTCAATCGAACATCTGAGTTATTGCGGGACCACTTCACATTGACACGAGGGGCCAAAACCGGGGCCCTGTCCGATGGCTTTTCGATGCGCAAACCATGAATCCAAGACCACTGGGCCTGCCCTGCCCCGCCCTTGGACTCGCCGCTGTATTCAGCAAAGACAGCAGGGATCCAGACATTCATGTCGGAGTCCACCGGGGTCTCATCTTGGTAGATGTCCCAGAGCAAGCTGGCACCACCGGTGACCCTTCGGTGGTCGCGCCAACTCCAACCGCTGTGGTAGGCATCGAAGCTGGCCGTGAATTCTTCGGCGTTGAATGAGGTTAGGCCATAGGTGCTGGCCTGACGGTGATATGCAGCACCGCCTTGGTAGGTCCAGCCTTTTCCTGTGACTGGGCGCGATCCAAACACCCATTCTGAACGGAGCAGGTCGACGCGTTCGCCATAGCTCCTGGTGGTGCCTCGATCGCGCTCTTCAAAGTCCAGCTCACCGCCAAACCTTTCCTCGGCAAACAGGCGTCCTGTCAAACGGACAGCACGCTCATCTCCCCGCCGCTGATGCCGGAGCGTAGCCACCCCTCTTTGCAAGGTTGGCGCATCGGTGAATCCATCGCCATTGCCATCCAATCTTCGCTCAAAATTCAATCCGTCCAGGCCCACCTGCCAAGCCGCATCAGGTCTTCCAAACGTGGCCGAAGCCGACGCTTGATAGCGCGAATGGCTGTCCAAACGAACATTTGCAGCAGACCTACCGGGTGTCAGAGGGGCAAGCACCACGTTCACCACTCCACCCACAGCTTGGCTGCCAAACCGAGCACTGGCTGGCCCTTGCACGACTTCGACTTGCTGGACCATGCTCAGCGGAATTCCATCCAACGCATAGGCCGAAGCCAAGCCTCCAAGCAACGGGATTCCATCGAGCAAAACCAAGGTGTATACCCCTTCTAATCCATTGATGTGCAGGTCGTTGGTCCCACAAACACCACAAGCCACCGTCTCTCGAACCCCATTGGTGAAATCCAGCGCTTCTGCCACGTCTTGGGCCTTGAGTGAGCGCAGCGATTCTCCCGACACCACCTGGGTTCTGATGGGACTGGCCTTCACGCTCATGGGCGTCAAACTGCCGACTACGGTCGCTCCTCCCAAAGCCACCGCCAAATCCTTGAGTTCGCAACGGATCAATTGGCCGGATTGACAGGTGGATTCGAATCCAATCTGTTCATATCCAACAGCCCGCACCCGCAACCTGAGCACCTTGGATCCATCTGTAGAATCCGGCGTCCAACTGAACAAACCTTGGCTGCCTGTCATTCCCACAGGCTGGCCACCGGACCAGACGACTGCCCCTGGAACCGCCCCTCCTTGGGACTGGACTTGGATGTCACATTGTGCCCAAATCAAGGGTGATGAGAGCCCCCATGCCGCGGTGAACAAAGTCAACGCAACCCTGCGAACATTCACCTTGTGTTTCTTCCAACGTGCGTCTGACATTCAGGGTGCAAACCTCGGCATGAAAAAGGACCCATCGCCGAAACTTGCGCTTTCTTGGCTACACATGTGCCGAGCGCATGCAGCCCATTGGGGGTGACATGAAGACTCAGGCTTTAACAGGCCCTTTTTCCAGCACGTGCACATCGCGCTGTGGGAACGGAATCTCCACCCCGGAAGAGCGGAACTTGGCATCGATGGCTGAACGGATCCGGCTCTGTATGGCCATCCTGTCCCAAGGGTGCTCTACCCACCCCATGACGCTGAAGTCAAGCGAAGAGTCCCCAAAATCCTGAAAAAACACACGAGGCTCAGGAGAAGCCAACGTTTCGGGTTGTTCCGACATGGCTTCCATCAGAAGGCGTTGAACCAAATCCACATCACTGCCATAGGCCACACCCACATTCACCTTGATTCGCGTGGACACCTCGCCTTGACTCATGTTCACTACGGCATCTCCCGCCACCTTGGCATTGGGAAGCACCAGCAGCTCTCCATCGGTCGACACCACCCGCGTAGAGCGCAAGTCTATTCGCTCGACGCGGACCAATTTCCCATCGACATCGATCACATTTCCCACGGCTACGCCGCCCTCAAACATGAGGACAAACCCACTGATCACATCGTTGAAAAACCCTTGCAATCCAATGCCAACGCCCACCATCAGCGCCGCCGAACCGGCCCACACCGCCGTCAAATCCAACCCCAAGACTGACAACACCGTCAAGGTGGATATGGTCCACACCACCGACGACACCATCCGGTGAACGATAAAACGCTTGCCCTCATCCAAAGTGGAAAAGCGCTCAGCTCGCCTCAGTGCCCTGCGCAGCAAACCCAAAATGATCCGAGACATCAGAATCACCAGCACAACCTCCACCAAATCGAAAACGGTGATGGTGTGATGACCGAGGGTCATGGAAGTAGAGAGGAATTCGTTCAAAATGAAGTCAGTTTGGGATTCAACGATGAAGGTCACGCCAAGATGCATCAAGGTCCTGAAGCAGACAACGGCAATGTGCCATAGATTACGTCTTCGACCACCTGTGACCGTCGGTGACCATGCCTCTTTTCTCCTCACCTTTCCTTCGCCTTCTGCTCCCTGTATTTGTTCTTGGCCTGGTTGGCCTCACCGGATGTCAAACTCCGCCACCCGCCCATTCGAACGGCTTGAACATGACCCGTCAGCCAGCGCAATCTGGCCGCTGGCAAGCTTTGGACAGCACATTGCAAGTTTCGGTGGCCAATGGTGCGATCCCTGGGGCGGTGCTCTTGACCGCCCGAAATGGCCAAGTGGTGCTTCACCGTGCATACGGCGAAGCTGACCCGCTGACTGGGCGCAAAATGGAAACGTCGACCCTCTTTAGAATTTGCTCCCAATCCAAAGCCATCACGGCCACAGCTGCCATGCTGATGTGGGAGCGGGGACTCCTCGATTTGGATGACCCCGTATCCAAATACATCCCTGAGTTTGCCACCCTGGGGCTCCTTGACTCGGTGCAGGCCGACACCACGTTCACCACTTTGCCAAGCAACAATCCTGTCACCATTCGTCACCTCATGACCCACACCAATGGGATTCCGTACGGAGAGATTGGCGACCCCCGGTTCGAAAAACTGTATGCCCGCTCCGATGCCGTGGATCTGTTTCCTCGCGATGGACGGACCACGCTACAAAACGCACAAAAACTGGCGGACCTGGCGTTGATCCACGCTCCGGGTGAAAAATGGAATTACAGCTTGGGCCTCGATGTTTTGGTGGCGGTGATGGAAGTGGCTTCTGGCCGTTCCTATGCTGGGTTTCTTCAGGAGGAACTGTTCCGTCCTTTGGGGATGTATGACACCCATTTTGTGGTGCCCAAGGCTGACCGAGGCCGCTTGGCCAATGTTTTGGAGCCTGCGGACTCAGCGCAAGGCTGGAAGACGCATACCCACCCCTCCTACAGCATTGACTTTCCGGAACACCCCGAGTGGCCACTTTGCTCAGGCGGTGCTGGACTCACCAGCACAGCTGCGGATTATGCCCGCTTCCTACAAATGCACTTGGACCGTGGCATGGGGCCCCGTGGCCGTTTGCTGCAAGAAGCCACCATCGACACCATCATGGCCGATCAGACTCCGGGGCTTCTGGATGGGCCTTGGCAACAAGGATTGGCCTTTGGTGTCAAACACAGCGATCCAGGCGTGGGGCGCTTTTTCTGGAGCGGGTACTTCAACACCCAATACTTTGCCGACCCCATCACCCGGGAGATCACCGTTTTGATGAAGCAGACCTATGGCCTTCAGGACGACCCCACCAGCGCTCCTTTTGGCGCATTGCTTTGGAACTGACCCCCAAGTCAAGATTCTGTCCAGAGAGCGCGGGTGCGGCAACCCTCGATGGACCTGTGCCTTCATTCTTGAAGCGCGAATTCAACCGGGTCAGGCCACCTGAATTTGGCCCGCAGCGAATCTTGAAGCTAGCGGTTAGTTTTGGGGACATGAAGTTTCAGATTTTCGCTTGTTTATTCGTCTCGCTTCTGACGGGATTTGGCTCACTTCACGCGCAATTGTCTACCCAGACCATCGACGTAGACGGCGATTCCAGAACGTATTTGGAGTACCTCCCCGAAGGGTTTGACAACGCCCAAAATCTGCCACTGGTCATGAGTTTTCATGGCGGCGGAGGCCAAGCACAAGACCAGCTCAACATCGCTGACCTGCGCGACCGCGCTGATCAGGACGGTTTTGTTTTGGTTTATCCAGATGCCATCCCCGACCCCAACGATGACGGGTCCACCAATTGGCAGGTGGTGGTTTCTGGGACACTCCCATTTACCAATCCCAACCCCCACAGTGACATTGATTTCGTGGATGCCCTGATCGACAAGATGGCCGTAGTCCACAACATCGATACTACGCGGGTTTACGCCATGGGCTATTCGAACGGTGGCGGTTTCAGCTTTGATTTGGCTTGTCGGTTGAACCACAAAATCACAGGCATTGGCGTGACGGCGCGGACCATGTATGCGGAGAGTTTTGCCGAGTGTGACGTCGTTCACCCCACCCCTGTGGTGACCATTCTGGGGACCAACGACTTCGCATCCCCATACGATGGCGTTGTCTACGAAGGAACCCTCTACTACCACAGCAACGACGAGTGCAACGACTTCTGGATTGAGGCCAATGGCTTGCAGAGCGCTCCCGTGGTGACCGATGTCCCCAACCTCAGCACCAACGATGGCAGTTCGGCAGAACTGTACACTTGGACATCTTCAGACGGTTGCCACGAGCTGCTCCACTATAAGGTCAATGGCGGGGACCACGACTGGCCGGGCACTTTTGGGAACATGGACTTTGTGTCTCACGAAGTCATTTGGGATGCCTTGAGCCAGCACAACATGGAGGGACGCATTGGATGCGCCACCAGCGGCATCACCGCTGCAGAAAGCGCGGATTTAGAAATTCAGCTGTACCCCAACCCTGTACAGACTGAACTGAAGGTCACAGGGGTTCAACCCGATGCCCCCATCGAAATCTGGAATGCGCACGGACAGTGCGTTCTCGAAACTCATTTAAACCAAAGTGCTGCGGACATCGAACACCTCGCCACTGGGGTTTACACCCTTCAACTGCAGAACCGACAGGTTCGGCTGCGCTTCATCAAGAGGTGACAATGACCTGAGCTCGAAAAGCTCAACCCAAGATTCTCAGCACTTCCTTGGCCAGGTTTTCCCGGGAGTATGCCGCTACATTCTGTGACACCTCAGGGGACGAGCCTTGGCCATTGGCTTTGGCCTCAATTTGGGCCAACAAGAAGGTCTTCATGTCCTCTTTTTGTGAGCGGCTAAACGTTTGCCCCGCAGAACACTCTGACACAATGGATGCGGCGTCCCCATCTACTGGCCCAAGGCTCATGATGGGCACACCACTTCTCAAGTACTCGAACAACTTGCCCGTGAGGATTAGCCCATCATTGGGTACATCTGGAATCACCAGCAGCAGCAAGTCCGCTTGACTTTGAATGGCATTGATTTCGGTGTGACTGACTTCACTGCAGAACTGAATGGCCTCAAAATGGCCGAGCAAATCTTGTTGAACATCCAAAGGAATGGCACCATACAGTGTGCAGGTCAACCCTGGATATATGGCGGCACATTCTCGAATCGCATCGAACATGACCCCGTATTGATAGAATGCCGAGAGGGTTCCAGTGTATGCGATATGGAAGCCTTCTCGCTTTTCCCCCCTGAACTCGACATTGTTAAAATCAGCCTCATCGTACCCATTGGAAACCACATGCACAGGACTGGCTGAGTTATCTGCCACAATCGACAACTTCTCCTCCACAAGCCGCTTGAGCTGGTTTCCAACGACCATCACTTTGTCCGCCTGACGCAAACACTGCATCTCCAACTTTCGATCGATGGCCGCGGACCATTTTGAATGCCCCAACTTGGAATAATAGAAAATGTCTGTCCATGGGTCCCGTAAATCCATGATCCAAGGGACATCAAACTCCTTTTTCAATTCATAACCAATCAATTGGGTTGAGTGTGGTGGACTTGAAGTCACCACGGCATCGAATCTCTCCTCTTTCATGAGCCTTCTGGCCCGAGCCAAGGCCGCCCGGTTCCAGCCTTTGCGTGGATCGGGAATAAAAACATGACTGCGCAAAAAAGGGAGCCATTGAAAACCGGACTTTTCCGATTTCTGCCCCTCTGATTTGGAGACTGCGAGTGCGCTCTGCCCCCCGCCTTTGCCGAACAGTTTGTAGGGATTGAATGCCGAGGTGCGGACGACACGAATGCCTCCGTGGACATCGTCTTTGAGCGAAGGATCCAAATGGGGGTAACTCGCATTTTGTTCCTTGACCGTGAGCACGGTGATGTCGCATCCCCATTGCGCCAGATATTTGGT
Organism: uncultured Flavobacteriales bacterium; assembly: GCA_943787435.1. Lineage (GTDB taxonomy): Bacteria > Bacteroidota > Bacteroidia > Flavobacteriales_D > Sanyastnellaceae > UBA8752. The sequence continues at coordinate 60,640 of CALSMK010000002.1, forward strand.
CATCTTTAACCAACGCTGAACGCCTGGGCCCCCAGATGGTGGCCAGTAGTACGTAATCAGAAGAATCTTTTTTGATGCCATCTGCAACAGGCTTCAAGGATACAATTTTCCAAAGTAGTCCCTAAACGAATCCACCCCTTTCGTTGGCCAGCCATATCCTCCGTTCAGGGGTCCGAACCGCCGCCAGGGCATTTCACCTGTGAGATTTTATGGAATCATGTGAAAACCTCAAGCACCCTTTCGGTAGCGTGTCCATCCCACAAATCAGGAATTTTTGCATGGGAACAATCCATCTCACGAATGGCCTTTGAGATGGAATCCAACTTGGACTCCACAAGGACATTGGTACCGATTTCACAGGTGATGGGCCTTTCTGTATTGGGTCTTACTGTGATGCAAGGAACCTGCTTGAAAGTTGACTCTTCTTGAATCCCTCCTGAATCCGTCAAGATGAATTCGGCACTCTCGACCAACCGCTGAAAAGCAAAATATCCCAAAGGCTCAGTCAAAACGAGATGGCCCACATCCATCAAAGCCGACTTGAGCCCAAACTCCTCAAAACGGGCCAATGTCCTCGGATGCATTGGGAACAATACTTTCCTAGGCGCACACAGACCCAATACATCGATGATCAATTGAAGTCCTTCTAAATGATCAACCGTTGCTGGCCTATGCATGGTCATGAGCACAAATTTCCCCTCCTCCAATTGGCATTCAGAGAGGATCGAAGAAGCTTGAATCTGAGGCTGGAACGCCACCAGAGTGTCAATCATGGTGTTCCCCACGAAATGAATCCGTTTCGACCCATCCACGACATCAGTGAGGTTGTGTAACCCACTCTTTTCAGTCACAAAAAGATGATCCGATATTTCGTCCACCAAAATCCGATTGATTTCTTCTGGCATGGTTCGATCATGCGACCGCAATCCACTTTCTAAATGGGCCAGAGGAGTGCCCGTTTTGTTCGCAGCAATGGCCGCAGCAAGGGTTGAATTGACATCTCCTGGTGTCAGCAAGACGTCGGGCTTCACATCTGCAATCACGTCTGTCAGCCCCATGATCATTTCACCAATTTGAGCAGACGGTCCTCTCGCCTTTAAAGAAATCAATCGATCAGGCCTCAAGTCAAATTGATCAAAAAAGACTTTGGCCATGTTGTGGTCATAGTGCTGACCAGTATGGACAATCAATACATCCAAGCCCATTGCTGCAGCCACGGCTTTGAAGCGGGTCACCTTTATGAAGTTCGGGCGAGTCCCAACAGAAATGAGAATTCTCATGGTTGCAGTTTTTGATAAAAACCCGATAAAAGTTCTCCTGTGGTTTCCCAACTCAAAGGTCCAGCCGAGGCTGTCTTCGCCCGCTCCACGCGCATCATTTCATCATCCTTTGCATTGTAGATTCTGACCACTTGCTGAGCGCATGATTTCGGGTCATCGGCGTCAAAAACCCACCCCCCATCGCAGCTTTTGACCACACGCCGCAACGGTGCGCAACTGCTCACCAAAGTCGGCTTGCCGCTCAACATGGATTGGAACAGTTTGTGAGGGATGACGGCTTCAGTTTGCCGGTTGCTGTTGTGGGGAATGATGTTCACATCGGAGTGCATCATGTAGCTGGACACATGATGAAAAGGCACTTTGCCATAGAACTTGACCCAATGATTTAATTGAAGGGCATCGACAATTTCTGACAATGCATTTAACACAGATGGACTTCCGGGGCCGATGATGTTCAATCGGGCATGGGGAATCTCCTCTCGAATGTATTCCATCGCCCGGATGGCGGTATCAACGCCGCGATGAGGGCCTATGCCCCCTATGTAGGTGATGTTAAAGTGTTGTTCAGACAACACTTCTTTTTTTGAAAGACTCGGGTATCGGTCATGAAACCCCTTGTATTCCGTGTTGGACACCAAAAGGGTTTTTGCCTCAGATATATCGCATTCTCGCCGCAGCCTTTCCTGCATTTCAAGCACGGAAACGATCACAAAATCAACAGCCTGGACCATGCGACGCTCATATTTAAGCCAACGGTCTTGATGAAAGAAGATTCGATTCTTCAGTCTCTTGAGGGGATTGGCCTGCCAATGGGTCCATGTGGCCAAACCATCCGCATAATTCTCGTGCAAGTCGAGAATACAGGGCACATTGAGTTCCCGGGCCAGTTTTAATGCGGTCTTGGCCAGTGGGAGATCGTGGACGTGAACCGCATCGACTGTCATTCCTTCTGACCATTTTTTAGCCTCCCGAAATACATCTCGAAAGAAAAAGTCAATCGCTCCAAAAATATCGTGCCAGCCTTTTTTATTGAACTGGTCATTCGCCGATGGTATGCGCATGCGGACCACATTGAGCCCTCCAATGTCTTCATGAATCGCCTCCCCGATTCTTCGCGCGCAGAACAAGGTCACTTGGAAACCAGCACCGATCAGTGCATTGGCCTCTTTTTCCACCCGGATGTCACTCGGATATGCCGCGTCAAGCAGCATCAAAACATGTCTTTTTTTCGTCACTTGACTGTTCTTTCTGCTCGAACGAGATAGTAGCGGGGATAAAACCGCCTTAAAAAAGGCCGGACACCGTTGGGCCAAGGAATGTAAGAAGTGTGCTTTTCGCGATGGGTAATGGTCCAGCCGCTCTTGCGAAGAAGTAAATCAAACTGCCAAGGTTCAAACTCGTGGTAATGTTCATCGAAAGGATCCTCTTCTAAGTTGCCTCGATAAGCTGGGGAGAACCACAATGCAACGGGCACCGAAGCAATTAACACGGGCGCCTCAATGTCCTGAAGCAAAGGAAGAGGATTCACCATATGCTCAAACACCTCGAAAGAGGTAAAGACATCGAAACCTTTTTGTTTGACAGCGTCACATCCAAAATCAAGATCATCTGAAAAAGCGTTCTCAACCAAATACCCCCGTTCAATCAACTTTTTGGACATCGGATTCGGCACACCCAGGTCCAAAATCTTACCTCCACCTGGAACATGGGTTTTCACGAATGCACAAGTCCATTCGAACCGCTTTGCTAAGGCAGCGTTTCCACTGGCATAATTCTTTTCATTCAATACCATTACAACCCTTTTTTCAAGCGATGCGTGTACTTCCGAGTCCCCTCAAAGTACCTGAAAAGACAAATTTATGACACCCAATACCCCATAAATTCAGCAGGGAATTTGTGCCCGCCCCCTAATCAGGAACGCAACTTACGTTTTTTCACCTGCGTCTCCCTTTGAACCGCCATCATCCGTCGCGCCGCTTTTGGCCTTGCGGTAGGTGAAGGAGTTGAAGACTTTGCGCTTGGCAAATCTGTACTGGTTGTCGGCGTTCAGGAACTTATTGAACAGCTGGCCATTCACTCCAAAGTACTCATAGGTATCTCCGTTGAGGAAGGTGATCTCCAACAGCATCCCTTTGTGCTGCAGGTCTTGGATTCCGGAGTTGGTGGTGAGCTCTGTATACTCCTCTTTCTGAGCCTCCTTGGTCTCTGGGGCCATGCTCACCAAAAAGTGATACCCTTCGATGACCCTGCGGCTCATGGCCTCGGCTTCTTCTGCCTTTTCACCACCGTTCGGGAACTTATCGGGGTGCCATTCCTTGACCAGATTCCGGTACTTCTTCTTGAGCTGTTTCAACTCAAGGGCACCTTCCACCTCAAACATTTTCTTGAATTCCTTGATCCGCTTCATGGCTGGGTTATTGGGTGATGCCGTTTTAATGCGGCCGCGAAATTACAACCCAATACGCTCATTGCGAGACCGCAAGCGCACCGCCATTTTCTCCTCGCAAGTCTGGTGGGTTCCCAACGCCCGGAACTTGAACCTGAGTTGCGACCAAACCAACTTTTCGAACGTGGGCCTCACAGCTTCGTGCAAGATGAAGTGACCCTCCGTTTTTCCCTCAGCTTGAGCCATTCGAAGTGATGGATGCCCTCGGCCGGACGCCACCATCGTTTCGCCCAAATGGGACCACCAATACCC
>CALSMK010000003.1 GCA_943787435.1 uncultured Flavobacteriales bacterium
TGCGCGACTGGACCGCCAAGAACTGCCTCGAGATGCGCGCCAACTTCGACGCCCAAACGTTGGATCAGTAAGCCACGCTGAATCTGGAATACGGGTCAAGAGAGCTTGTCCGGGTGCTTGTCTTTGACGTGCTGGGCGATGGGCAGAGAATTCCCGTCTTCATCAATCCTCACAAACACCAGTTTGGTGGTGGTCACCACTGTCTCTTCGTGGCTGTAGACATTGAATTTTCGAGCTTCCACGGCAATTTTGATGGACTTGTTGCCGATGCGAACGACATCCCCATAAATCTTGATGAGGTTGTTCTCTTTGACCGGAGACTTGAACAGCACTTCCTCCACCTTCAGCGTCACCATGTTGGGGCTGTAGCAGACCTCATTGACGAAGGCCACGGCCAACTCATCGATCCAACTCAGCATGGTTCCGCCAAAAAGATTGTTATGTACACCTAGATCGTGCTTCTTGCACACCTTCGTTCCTAGCAATCGCATGACACAAAGGTCCATATTTGCCACATCAACTCCTGCATCATGTCCATCCGACACATTTTGGCCTCCTTTTCTGCCGCAGCCTTGCTTTGCGTGGCTTGTCTTTCAGCCACCGCTCAAGGCGGCATCACCATCGACCACAACTTTAGCGATTGGAATGGCATCGAGACCTTCCAAGTCTCGGACACCACCGGCCCCTTGGAATCGGTGGCCTTCACCAGCGACGAGGAACGCATCTATTTGCGCCTCACCTACGACCGACTGATTGCTCTAGACGAAGGGATCATCCCCCATGGAACCAAACTCGCTTTTGACCTGGACGGCAATCCCGGATCTGGACAATTCATGGGGTCTTTTTCAGGCGCAGATGTGGTGGTTCACTTGCAAGACCGCTATGTGAGTGCGGCCCAGTCCAATGGCACCAATGAGAGCGAATCCCTGAATTCAGCACAGGTGCGAATGGCACCTACTTACGGAGGGTTTGACCACGAAATCGCCATCGATCGTTCTGTCAATGGCATCGATGGTGACCAGCCTTTGAAGTGGAGCGTGATGTGTTCATCGTCCGGACAGCAAATCAGCTCTGACGACAACGGCGTGGACCTTTCTGAGTCTTCAGCTGTGGCCATGAGCACTCCCTTGGAACGCACCGATGGAACGGCCGTTCGATTGGCCTTTTGGAACATGAACCGCCGACTAGATGATGCTTCTGCACGGGCCGCCATGGCGCGAATCCTTCAAGCCACGCAACCCGATGTCATCGCCATGAGCGAGGTCGAAGATTTCTCAGAAACACAAGTGGCTGAGCTCTTAAACGAATGGATCCCTACGGAAATGGGGCCATGGAATGTCGTAAAAGACGACTGGGACTTGATGGTGGCCAGCCGATGGCCCATCAATGGCAGTTATCCCGAAGTCTACCGACAATTCCCTGTGGTCATTGAAACCGGAGACGTCTGGGGCTCTGATTTAATGGTGACAGCAAGCCACCTCAAATGCTGCAACGGCGCCGATCAGCGCCAGACCGAAGCCGATGAGTATATGGCGTTCCTCAGAGATGCCATGACCCCAGGTGGACAAGTCAACCTGCCCTACAAAACCCCTGTGGTGTACGGAGGAGACTTGAACATGGTGGGGCCAGGTGGGGCCATGCACACCTTGCTCACTGGTGACATCCTCAACGAGGCTGAACACGGCCCTGACTTTGCCCCAGACTGGGACGGAACGCGGCTGGCTGAGTTGCCTTGTGTCCAAACCGATCAGGCCATGAACTACACATGGAGAAACGACTACAGCGAATGGCCAGCTGGAAAGTTGGACTACATCTTGGTCCAAGACGGCGTGGCGGAAGTCCTGCGGTCATTCTCACTGGAAACCGCCTCCATGTCAGACGAACGCCTGAACCAGTATGGCCTTGAGGCTGGAGACGCCTTGCAAGCCAGCGATCACTTCATTGTGGTGGCCGACCTGCGCAAATACGACCGCCCTGGCACCAAGCCGACTAAGGCCAAGAAAGGCAACTGAACCATTGAATTCGCGGACCTGTCAATGGGTCTCTCGGACCTGAAAAACGCGGTTGATGTTAAACCCGAAGTAGAGGTCACCGTCCTGCCATCGGCCGGGTGTTTCGGCCAAGAAAGCGCGTTCGAACATGCCGCGGCTATTGGTCACGTGGAGTTGGAAGACGTGCCCCCCGGTTTCAATGTCCAGTCCGAGGCTCAGTGAATTGTGCAGCCCATCCTCGATGGGACGCGGAAGCAGGTAATGGTATTCGCCGTTGACCGACATCCTGCGGTTGAGCTTGTAACGGAAGCCCACCCCCATGGTCGACACATCGTTGGGGCGGTCGGGTTGATCGACCAGGTTTCGGTGCACCAGCGAGGGAATCAGGGCCAAAGAGAATTCAGGTGACCACTTGCGCGTCACCACCAATTGGTGCACATAGCTCATTCGGTGCACCCCCTTGCGCACAATGCCATCATCTGGCAGGCGCAATCCGTCGCGCATGGCCACTGAGTATCCCGTGAGGCTCACAGGGGATCCTCCCCCCTTCATTTGCTCCAAAAAGCGCCACTTCAGGTTCCCCTCCAAGGTCTTACCAAAGGTGGACCTGGCCACCCCCAATTGGATCCTGTCGGTGATGCCGTAGTCGAGACCCATGCGCATCTGCGCATTGTCCAGACCAAACAAATCGTACCAACCATCGCTCAGTCGCCCAAAACGGTGAGCGATGATGAAGTTCATTTCCCCCTCGCCCGAAGTTTCTGGGCTTTGGACATTGATGATGCGGCCCGCCTTGAATGCCGACGTCACCACTGTGGGCTGATCGTCTTCACCGAAGAAGTCCATCAAGTCGTCTTGGGCCAACGCCGACCCGTTGCCCATTGAAGCCAACAATCCGAAAGCCCATCCAAGCAGCACCCCCTTATTCAAGCTTCTCATTTCAATTTCAATTCTGCCCTCACGGTCACCTCAATGATTTCAGCAATGTTTTCCGAAACCACCTTGGGAATGTCAATTTGATGGTCAACACAGGCCACCTCAAACTGGGTTTCCAAAATCCACCAATCTCCATCTCGGACCATCGTACCCGCAACGCTTCGGTCTTGAGACACTCCGTGCATCTCCAATGCTCCGTTTGCTGTTACGAGTTGTTCTCCTTCTTTGCTGGGATCCAGCCCTTCAACAACGCCTCGAAAAGACGCTTTTGGAAACCGCTCAGACTCCATGTAATTCTCATTGAAGTGCTCTTCCATCAACGCTTTCGGAAAATGAAAGCTCAGGATGGGCACCTGAAACGCCAATTGGCCCGTGGCCATGTCAAAAATGACAGAGGATTCGGTGCTTTCGGCTTGAATGTCCTCCAAAGGCGTCTCGGAGAGAAAAGAAATCTGCGCATCTCGGGTCACAAACCTTTGGGCTTGACACGCCATTGACAGAATCACGCAAAACAGCAGAAGGGCAGGGTATTTCATCAGTTGTTGGGTTTACCAGCTTGAATCCAAGCGCGAAAACGGGCAATGGAACAGCTGTCGAGTTTCCCCGATTGTGGCATCAATTGTGAATCGCCCTCATCGCGGTCCATGCGGTCCAACATGATGTCGGCAAAAAGCGCGATTTCGGTGTGGGACTCAAAGGCGATTCCCGCTGATGGCGCAGAGCCAGAATGGCACCCTTGACAATGGTTTTCGACCAAAGGCAAAATGTCCATCCCATAGCTGGCATCAAAGGCATCACAATCAAAAGGTGCCCCAAGCGTCTCCAGATCATCATAGGTGCATCCCGCCAACAGGATCACCAAGGTGAATGCCCAAGTATGTCGCACTGTAATTCGCATGGTGTTCCTCAATTCTACTGGTCCTGGACGCTGCCAAGTCGTTGCTGATCAAAAGACTGAACCCTACCTTGAGCCAAGGCCACTACCCTCATCATCAAAAGCAAAACGCAGCCCATTGACATGGCAGTATACAGCACAAGTTGTACAGCCTCAAAGTTCAAACAAAAGACACTGGGCAAGGCCAGCAACATGACAAGCCAGGATGCCCACATCCACAAATCAATCCACCTTCGGTCCGCATCCTCCCAAGCGGCTTGAAAGGGCAATGGCCGAGAGGCAGATCGCCATCAATGCCGTTGGAATCAGTGGGCCTGTTTCACCGAAACACAGTTTAAGGCCGAAATAGAAATGCCCGAGGCAAAAGATTCAGAGCCAAATTGCCCAACGTGAATTCAACTCCCCACTCCATGATTCAGGGTTCCATTCCTTCGAATGTGTTTCGCAAAGCAGCGCTGCCCCTTTTGACCTTGGCCCTCTTCGGATCGGGTTGTGGACCCCGAATGTGGACCACAGATGAGCAAGGAATCCAGCACGCTCCAATGAATGGAAGCTGGCGGGCATTGGAGGTGACCAGCAACAACGAGGCATGGCTGGCCGGCTCTACTGGAGAATGGCTGCATCTGTACGGCACCGGCTCACATTCTACCGTGGCCCATTATCAAGACGCCATATGGATCTCTCCTGATTCAAACCTGGCCCCCCATTACCGCGGGATTGCGGTGACCCCCCATGCTGTTTTGGGATCGGTCATCGCTTCGCCAGGGTTCATTCGAAGGGCTGAATTTGATGACGCGGGCAAACTCAAGTTGCCCCGCACCAGCGCCTGGATGGAGGAAGATTCTGCTGTTTTCATGGATGCCATTTTGGCCGTGGACAACTCGACCCTTGTGGCCATGGGAGACCCCATCGATGAATGTCTGTGCGTGATTCGATCAGAAGATGAGGGTCGTTCATGGGCAAAAGTCCCCTGTGCTTTGAACGGCCTTCCTGGCGTCCCTTTGGCCAAAGAGGGCGAGGCGGCCTTTGCCGCCTCCAATGGAAACCTGGCCTCGGCAGGAGACACCCTTTGGATGCTGTCAGGGGGCGGAGCATCGAGGGTCTATCGCAGCCTCGACCGGGGACAAAGCTGGATGGTTTTTGACACCCCTCTGCAACAAGGAAGCACCATGACAGGCGGATTTTCAATGGCCTTTGCCGACGCCCAACACGGCATCATTTGGGGCGGGAATTGGGAAGACAAAACCGGACAACATTCACGCGGTGCCGTCACCAAAAACGGCGGAGAGACGTGGACCTTGGTCTCGGAAGGACAGGGTCCTGGCTATGCATCATCGGTACAGTACCGCCCCGGAAGTCGGGGCCAACAATGCGTACTGGTGGGCAAACCAGGCGGCATAGACTTGAGCCATGACGGTGGTCAAAACTGGCGGCATTTCTCTGACAGCGCCTTTTACACCGCCCGATTTAGCCCGGATGGCAGCTGGCTTTGGCTGGCTGGTCCAAACAATGTGGGCCGGGTTCAATCCAACCTCTTGGACTGGTGACTTTTCTCAAAGTGGACGCTGAGCCACCACACGGGTGACTTCGGCCGTTCCCTGATGGTAAGGGCCTTCATCCAGCACCACTTCTTCTGTGGTCAGCATGGATGGATTCAATCCCGCGAAGTCAGAAGCCAGCATCTCTGTGGTGAACAACATGGACAGTGCTTTGGGACCTCCCGATTGGAAGGCCAGTTGACCTGGGCCAAAGCCCTCTAAAATCAACGTCCCGCCAGGCTTCAACCATTGTGCTGCTCTGCGGTGAAAAAGAGGCCGCAAGTCCTCGGGCAAATGCAGGTAACACAGGGCCACCACATCAAACACCTCGTTGGGCTCCCAATCGGCAGCATCTCCGAGTTCGGCCTCGATGTGAACCTTCTTTTTTCTGGCCAAAGCCAGCGATTTTTCGACCCCAACGGCGGAAGCATCGAAAGACCGAACAGACCAGCCCTGTTCTGCGGCATGGGTCGCATTTCGGCCTTCACCGTCCCCTGGAAGGAGAATTCGACCGAGAGACAATTTGGCCAACTGGGCCTCAAAAAAGGCATTTGGGCCATGTCCGTAGACCATGTCTTCATTTCGAAAACGTTCATCCCAAAAAGCCCCGGGAGATGTCGTCCGCTTCATTCAGCGAATGTCGTTCAATCCCTCTGAAGGCCCTCAAACCAATGATTCAAACTCCGAATCACTTCTGAAATGTCATCGATCAGAAAGTAGGTGGTCTGGATCTCCGTGGTGGTGAATGGGGTGGTCATCACCCCTTCCATTGAGAATTTCCTGAGGTCATCACGAAGCGCCCAAGCATGTTGGGTTTCTCCATGTGAGCTCATGATGCCCGCGCCAAAAGCCAAAGGCACGCCCCGCTCTTCCACAAAACCGAACTCAACAAAAAACCAATACAGCCGTTGGAGTTCCAACACCCTCTGTTCTTGGCCCTGCAAGGCCACACCGATTTCACCAAAGCGCTGCATAAAGGCTGCAAAGTCAGGGTTCATCAATGGTGGAACATGACCAAAGGTGTCGTGGAACATGTCTGGCTCCTCGAGGTAATCCAGCTGATGGGGCTGACGGACCCAAGTCGAGGTGCAAAATTGACGCTGGGCCAAGAGTGCAAAAAAGTCATCCACTGGAATCAGACCGGGAACGATCTGCAAGCTCCAGCCGGTCTTCTCAATCAGCTCCTCTGCCATTCGATCCACCCTTGGAATTTCCAATTCAGTCAGCGAGGTCATGCTGTCCAACGCATTCAAATACAACCCCGCTCCTTTCTCCTGAAGCAGGTCGCGTTGCCGGCGATACAAAGTGGCCCAGGTTCCATGCTGGACCTTCCCATACTGCGGCTGAAATAATGAAGCGTTCATGGAGGATTCCGTGTTTTTCTGTGGCGTCCCAAACGAGGGGTTGGGCGCGCGTCACATTCCTTACTCCAAAACAACGCGTGAGGTTACCCTTGCTCCATCTCGGGTGTCCCACATCACGGTATACACTCCCCGTGACCACAGAGACACATCCATGGACCATGGCCTTCCTGCCTCGCAGCGACCGCGGCTTTGCAATGCCCCTTGGGGCCCGAAAACGGCATACTGAACCGACCCCAATGGAGGCGTCAAATTCATCTGAGCCTGCGCAGGATTGGGGTAGATTGACGCCCTTGATTCGCGGTCTTCAGTCTCGGGACCATCCAGCCCCAAAGCCACGTCGCCATTGGCAAAGGCGTATTGACCTTTGCGCAAGAAAGAGACTTTGAAGACCCCACTCCCATTGAAGGCAGACCCCATTTGAATTTCATAATCCGGGTACTCTTGCCATGGGTCGCCCGCCTCGGCACGCCAAGCGAGGAAAGCATTGATTTCTGTAGACCCATAGAGGTCATTGTCCAGCTCATCCTCGTCGCCTCCTCGGTATGTAAAACGAGCGTCAAGCACCATCCCTTCTTCGGGCCAAACCCCATCCACGGTCCAGAAGTGTGTGCTGCTGATTTGATCCATGTAAAAGGCAAAGTCTGCAGGCGTTTCCCCTTCTGCCCCGTCGGGCCCCGCCCAGTGGTGCTCAACGCGAACAAACGCGCTGTCTCCCTCATTGATTTCGTCACAACCTATGCGCATGTCCACCCAAGGCAAATTCTGCAGTGACGTGGTTTCTGTGATCCAATAATCGAGGTCCATTCGGCCTTGGTTCAAGGCTCCTTCGGCATTCAGCGCCACAAAAACCGGTTCCAGAGCCGTGACCACCTCTGCTGTAGCGTATTGACCGCCCACCACAATTTGAGTGACTTCCTTGTTGCCTTCGGCATCCCAAACCGTTACGTCCAATGGTTCGTTCTGGTGGTGGTTCTCACACTCCCTCAATTTCTGCTGCAAATGCAAAGTGGTGAGCGCACCGGTGGGCGCCCCCAGTCCCATGGTGGAAGTGCTGTCCAGCACCCAAGTTGAAAATCCGGGTTGGCGAATGTGGGCATCAAACCAAGGGGTCAAGTCCACCCCGGTGGCCGCTTCCCATGCCGCCTCCAGCATCGCATCATCGAGCGCTTGGCCATACTCCGTGGCCAAAACGGCCTGCCCTCCTGAGCGGAACAGGTCATCGCCCAAGTAATTCCGCAGGTTGTGAACCACAGACGCTCCTTTGTTGTAGCTGTGGCGGCCATAGATCTGAGCATCGGGAATGGGAGACAACGCCCAAAACCCTTCATCATCGATGTGGGCCTGCTCCAACACAAACAACTGGTTGTCCTTGACCATTTCCACAAATTCCTCCCTGCCGCTCAACATCTCCTCGAAGAGGTGGCTGGAGTATTCCGCAAACCCCTCCTTGATCCACATGTGGTTGTGCAGCCGAGGAGACAGCATGTCTCCCCACCAGTGGTGTCCCAGCTCATGGCCGTACAGTCCCTCGTTCTGGAAATTGGAATTCTGGAGCATGGATACAGGATAGGCGATGTTGGTGGGGTGCTCCATGGCTCCTTTTCCAGTGATCACATACCCAACGCGCTCCCAAGCATGAGGACCCCACCAGTCTTCCAAAGCATCGATGCAGACCGGCAAGTCTACAAATCGGTTGCGCATGGTTTGAAGGTCGGATGGCTTGGCGGTGAGGCGAATCGGAATGTCGCCGTAGACGCCGGTGTGAACCGTATCGAAATCCTCGTATTGTCCGACGGCAATCGCACTCAAATAAGTGGGGATGGGCTGCGGCATGTCGAAGACGCGCCGAATGGTGTCCCCGCCCAAGCTGTCGGTTTGAATCCAGTTTCCTTGGCCGTGAAACCGCTTTCCTCCCGCACTGGTAATGGCATAGGTATATGCGGCCCGCTCTTTGAATTGATCAAAACACGGATACCAAGCCTTGCCGTGGTTTGGGGGAATGCTGGTGAGGCCAATGCCCAAACTGTAGATGTAATCCCCTGTGAGGTACATCCCGCCCCAATAAGGGTCCGTGCCCGGTTGACCGTGGTAATGAATGGCCAATGCCTGAGGGCCAACGCTGGGCCATCCTCCTTCAGGGGCCTCAATAAAAATGGAGTCTCCCACTTGATCAAACCCCCAAATGCTGCCCTCCAATTGAACCGAATCAACCTCCATGGACCCCATGAGGTCAAACCAGAGGTTTTGCGCCCCCGGCTCGGTGGTTTCAAAATCGATGGTGGCCAATCCCGTGACTTGAAGCGACGATGCAGCGGTCACATCCAACTCCAATCCGTAATGAACCACATCAAAAGAGTCGCTCCTGGAAAGGGAGCCAGTCATGTCGAAGTTTTCGGAAGAGGCCGCCCCACCTCCAGACTGGGCTGCCAATGGCATATGCACATGGCGGCAACCATGGTGCGACAAATCTCGGGCCACCGTTCGGCGAAGTGGTGGGATTTCGGTTTCCGATTGCGCCAAAAAGCTGGCTGAAAATGCAGTAAAAACTGCCAACATCAAGGTGCGAAGCATGCCGGGAATTTACACCCTGTCTTTGAGCCAGCGCAGGCCCACCAAAGCCCGCCTGAACCCTGAACGGCAATGCGGTTCCCCATGCTCGATTAACTTCACTTCATGCTCCCTGGATTCGCATTCAGATCCCTTGTGGTTTTTTCGTGGTTGATCACGTGTCCTTGGTTGGCAGAAGCTCAGCCTTTTCGGCACCTTCATTCAACATCGGGCCCAGAAGTGGAATCTGCTTCTCGACACCCATCGATTCCCAGTCAATTGTGGCTGGGGTCCGTTGCCAAAGTTCCTGAACAGGCCATGGTCCCCTCCTATGGCGGCTTGAACAAGCAAGGCATGCCGGTTTGGACCAACCAGGTTGAACGTCGACAATTCAATGACACCGCCGTGGCCTTCACTGGGTGGGTCAAAAGGGGACAAATGGACCCTCAACAGAATTGGAAGAATTTCCGTGAAGAGGGAGACGGATTGAGCGAAGCGGATTGGGGGCCCGGTTTGCGGGCCTGCTATCAACGGTTCGAAAATGGCTGGCTGGAAGAACAGGTCACCTTTCATTCAAACGGTCAGGTCTTGCACCATTTGCACAAAAACGCCGAGGGCCAAAATTCAGGCAGCCAGCGCATGTGGTACCGCGATGGACAAATGCAGTCGGATCGGCTTTATGATCCCGTGGGCCGAATGCACGGAATCCAATGGCAGTGGAAGCCAGACGGACAATTGGAATGGAGCCGGCGCTTTGAACACGGCGTTGAATTGGACAAGGAAGGTCAGCCCATCCCCGAAGACAAGCGGCTCCCTTTCTTCACTGGTGACGGCTGTTGACCCCGCCACTTTAGCTCATTGGCGCGACAGCATGCATCCGTTGGTTCAATCCCATTCGGACCACACAAAAAGGACCTGCGAAGCCAAAACCAACAAAAAGGCCACCACATCGGCCATTGTCAGTTTTTCTTTGGCCACCAAAGCCGACCATGACACCACCAAAACAGGAGTCAACAGGGTCACCATCCCCACTTTGTAAGCTGGCCACTCATCAAAGGCCATGCACAAAGCCCATGCGGCAAAACCCACTCCTGTCCCCACCAGAAAGAGGAGTCGCCATGGGGTTTCATTCCAACGCTGGCTTTGGGCCCGCGAGATGACTTGACTGCGGGAAATCACGGTCAACAGCAAGGCCATCATGAACACCCCCAATTCAACGGATGCAGCCAAAGTCAATGCATCGGTCTCCTTCAAACTCTCGGCATATTGAACATACCCTCGCCCCCAAGTCAAAACGGCCAAGACCGACAGCACCAATCCCCAAGCCATTTTGCCTTCATTGGAGCGCTGCAGTTTGGACGACAGAACCAACCAAATGGCGAGCCCCGTGAACGCGGTCAATAAAGACCCGATGAGCCAACCTGACCACTCAATTTGTTCAGGGTAAAGCCATCCATTCCAAAAGACCACGCTCAATCCTGTCAGGTTGACAATGGCCGCCACCAAGTGCACTGGGGCATGCCGCAGCGCAAGTGAGAAGAGCAACAATCCTCCCACCCCCGTCAAAACCGGGATTCCAAAAACCCGAATGACAGCCTTCGCATCCCATGGCACAGCCTCTTCCAGCCCCTGGCCCAACCCTTGACCCGTCCACACGATCAGCGCCAGAAGCAAAACAGAGCTGAACGTGCTTCTGAACAACAAGGCCTTCCAATACCCTGTCTGCATGAGCACCCTGCGCCACAGGAGGTCCATGGCGGCAAAAGAAATGGCGGCTGCAAATGCCCAAATCATGACGCTTCTTTGGTGCGCACCACGAGTTCATCCAAAAACAGCCAGCTGTCGGAGCCCGCTGCTGCGTGCCAATCTGGACATGGCCCTGCACCGTTCACGCGCATCCGAACATGGCGAACCGGTCCAAGCGCTGGACCCATCACCCCTTGAATGGCCACCCTTTCTTGATGGTCGTTTGGCGCCAGGACGTTCGAACCTGACCACGAGGCCAATTCACGCCAATCGCGACCATCCACAGACCCTTCCCAAACCACCGACTTGGGCATGAAAATCCAAGCGTCCTGGTACAAATACACCCCCGTTTCCACGGCGGAAACTTCCAATTCCGAACCGAGATCAACCTCGGCCACCATCTCGCCTCCCTGGCGGGCCTGCCAAGCACCATCCCGAAAATCATTCGACCCCAGTCGTCCATCCACCAATGCTTCACGGCCACCTCCGGTGTACCACGGACTGGGCTCGTACTCCAAGATGAGGGGACGATAGACCGCCGAATGCCCGTCCAACGCATAAGAAGCCGAGGTTCCTGTCCACGTTCCGCGTCGCCCCACTTCCATTTCTGCCCTCCCAGGGCCGTTGACCACAAAAGGTTCTCCCGACGCCAAAACCGACCCATTTCCTGTCCACTGCCCTCGGCCCATCACCCCCCGGCCTTTGGCTTGGATCAACGCCACCAATTCGCCTTCCGAGGACGCGGACGTGCTCAACTCAAACGGTGGGGACTCTAAACCATAGGCCACGTCCAAAGCATCCAACCTGAGGTAATGGAGGTCTAAGCGAGACAAAAAATCCACGTAGGCCCCGGTGGCTCCTGCATGGGAATGGCCCCGCCAAAACACTTCTGCAAGTGCAATCAGCCTTGGGTAGAC
The DNA here is from genome assembly GCA_943787435.1 of uncultured Flavobacteriales bacterium. GTDB lineage: Bacteria > Bacteroidota > Bacteroidia > Flavobacteriales_D > Sanyastnellaceae > UBA8752. Next base: position 11,935 of record CALSMK010000003.1, read on the forward strand.
CTTGGACTCCACCATTTCTTGAGGAGCGTGTTCCGTCCACATGTTTCCCTCCCCACCCAAGATCCGACCTGGGCCATGGGCCAAAGAGTCAGGCAGAGGCTCGAACTGATAAGCCTCTTCGAGGTCCGTGCTTCGAAGGGGGTAATCCAGATAACAATGGCTCGTTGGAGAAACAATCACATCGGCACCCAGGTGGACCGCCTCCTTGGCCCCCTCCATTCCACGCCAGCTTTGCACAGCGGCACCTTCGGGCAAGCCCCCTTCCAATATCTCATCCCATCCGATGATGGTTTTGCCCTTCGTGGCCAAATGGTCCCCCATCCGACCAATGAACCAACGCTGTAGCTCTTCCTCATTGGCCAGCCCCTCCTCTTTCATTCTGCGCTGACACTTCGGGCAATTGGACCAGCGCACCTTGGGGGCCTCATCGCCTCCGATGTGAATCCGGGGTCCAGGAAAAACCGAGACCACATGGTCCATGACCTTCTCCAAAAACGCAAAAGTGTCATCGTTGCCCGCACAGTAAATGTCTTTGAACACCCCCCACCTGTGAGGCACACCTATGCTGTCTCCCGTGCAGCCCAACTCGGGATATGCGGCAAGAGCGGCTGAACTGTGTCCGGGCATTTCAATCTCTGGAATGACTTCGATGTGGCGCGCCGCTGCATAATCCACCACCCTTTGAATCTCCTTGACGGTGTAAAATCCGCCATGCTGAGACCCGTCCGACTCGGTTCGCCAAGCAGCCACTTCCCTCAACTTCGGCAACCCGGGGACATCCAATCGCCATCCTTGATCTTCAGTCAAGTGCCAATGCAGGACGTTCATTCCATGCAAAGCCAGCAGGTCGATTTGCTTGAGCACAAAGTCCACCCCTTGAAAGTGCCGGCAACCGTCCAACAGCAACCCTCTGTGTTCCAAAATCGGTGCGTCCTCAATGGAGACACACGGCAATTCGAACCCATCTGCACAACCGATTTCGCAAGCCACAGGAAGCGTCTTCCGGAGGGTGATCCACCCCCTAAACAGACCGGCATGGGTGGCAGAAGAGATCCGCATTCCCGAAGGCTCTACTCGCATCCGATAGGATTCCAATCCTTCCATCGATGGGTCCAGCTCAAAGGTCAAACCAGGCTTCGCGGTGTTGACGCTGGCTTCTATTCCAGCTTGGCTCAGCCAAGACTGCACCACTTGAGCCTCTTGACCCCAGCCTTCAGGCCAGGCCAAGCCGAGGCTTCCTTCACATACATACGTCCCTTGTCCAACCTGAAGGGACTGAGGAGCGGGGATCAACCCTTGAATGCTGCCTGCAGGCAAATGTGGCTGGCTCCCGCAGGAAAACAACAAGACGGATGCGACACACATCCATGTGGCACCGGAAAAATGGGTTGGGAACATGGCCTCAAGGTCGGTCAACCCGACGAACCGAATTCACCAAGGCTTGAACGGCCTCCACACAAACCGATGATCGCGTGGCATCAAACAGGCGGCCCGGGTGGCCAACAACCAATTTTCGGCAGCTGGCATGAATGCCTTCCACCCCAGCCTCGACCAACGCTGGCACATGCTCCGGAAGAACGCCTGCCCCCGCCACCACAGACAATCCTGAAGCGCACATTTTTTGGATGGTGTTCGCTCCGTCCACCGCCTTGGGCATGCCCCCGCTGGAAAGAACGCCCTCGGCCCCGGCATCGCACAGCTGCTGAATGCACAAGGGACTTGCGCCCGCCTCGTCAATGGCGCGGTGAAACACAACGCGATCCATTCCCACACTGTCGCGGAGCGACTTTAAAAAGGGCACATCGATTTCTCCATTTGAGGTCAACGATCCGGTCACCACTCGGTCTACCCCCAAGGCCAAGAAACCTTCGGCCTCGCGCAACATCGCCTTTTTCTCTATCGCCGAGTAAACAAAATTGCCCTCTCGTGGGCGAACCAAAACACGGAAACCCAACCCCGCAGACCGCGCCTGTTCAAAAGCCAACATGGCCAATTCCCGCCCCGGCGTGAGTCCACCGGATGCCAGATGAGAGCAAAACTCGACCCGGTGTGCACCACCTTTTGCCGCTGCCAAGACATCTTCTGGTGTGGAGGCCACAACCTCAACGCAAGGCAAGGCCATGGTCAGGCGATCACGCCTTCTGCAAACAGAGGCAGCTGGGTCATGCGCGCTTTCACCGCATCTCCCACTTTCGCGAGAACGCTTGCATCATCTGCATGACAAATGACCTCGTCCATCCACTCCACCAATTGGTCCATGTCGGATTCGACCATGCCACGGGTGGTCACCGCCGGTGTACCTACACGGATGCCGGATGTCACAAACGGGCTGCGCGTATCAAATGGAACCATGTTCTTGTTGACCGTGATGTGAGCGGCGCCCAAAGCTGCGTCTGCTGCTTTGCCCGTGATGTCTTTGTTGCGCAGGTCAATCAACATCAAATGGTTGTCCGTTCCACCGCTGATCAGGTGGTAGCCTCGATCGGTGAACGCTTTGGCCATGGCTTGCGCATTGCTCACCACTTGCTTGGTGTACGATGCATATGCGGGCTCAAGGGCCTCCCCAAAGGCCACCGCTTTTCCAGCAATCACATGCTCCAATGGTCCTCCTTGCATACCGGGAAACACAGCACTATCGAGCAATTGAGACAACTTTCTCACCTGCCCTTTTGGCGTGGTCAATCCCCAAGGGTTGTCCATGTCTTGGCCCATCATGATGATGCCACCTCGAGGACCGCGAAGGGTCTTGTGCGTGGTGGATGTCACCATGTGACAATGCGGCATGGGGTCGTTCAACAATCCCGCCGCGATCAATCCCGCAGGGTGTGAAATGTCCGCCAAAAGCAAGGCACCAATGCTGTCTGCAATTTGACGGAATCGGGCATAATCCCAATCACGGCTGTAAGCTGATGCGCCACAGATGAGCAGCTTCGGACGCTCACGCTCAGCTGTTTCGGCCACCTTGTCCATGTCGATGATTCCGGTCTCCTCCTCTACCCCGTAAAAGACAGGATCGTAGAGTTTGCCCGAATAGTTCACCGGTGAGCCGTGGGTCAGGTGTCCGCCATGTGCCAGATCAAAACCCATGATTTTATCGCCAGGCTTGAGGCACGCCAACATGACCGCGCTGTTGGCATTGGCTCCACTGTGGGGCTGAACATTGGCCCATGTGGCTCCGAAAAGCTCGCACAACCGAGTGCGGGCCAAGTCTTCGACTTGATCAACCACAGCACATCCACCGTAATAACGTTTGCCTGGAAGGCCTTCGGCGTATTTGTTGGTCAATACGGAGCCTTGAGCCACCATCACTTGGTCGCTGGCATAGTTCTCGGAGGCAATCAGCTCAACGCCGTGGGTCTGGCGGTCGTGCTCATTTTGAATCAAGTTGGCAATGACGGTATCGCGCATGGTCGGTTTCTAATGGTCCAAAAGTAATTCGAGCGAACGCGGAATCACCCCTTGGGGGTACGATGTGTAAATCTCTGGTCTTCATGGGCTTAAGCCGCCTCGAATAGCGCGTAAATCACTGAATTACAGCGACATAAACCACCCACCCCCTCACGCTTTGAATTTGGGTTTGCCACCTACAAAACCCCATTCACGGACACCGATGAAAAAGAAAACGACCGAAACTCCCATCGGGAGCGAGTTTGCACCGAATTTCGCGGCTTCAAATTCGACGCCCACCATGAGCGGACTCCGAAATGTTGCGATCATCGCACACGTAGACCACGGCAAAACTACACTGGTCGACAAAATCATCCACCACTGCAATGTCATCGACCCGCGCAAAGCGACCGGTGACCTGATCCTCGACAACAATGACCTGGAGCGAGAGCGCGGCATCACCATTCTTTCCAAGAATGTGGCCGCCAACTACAAGGATGTCAAGATCAACCTGATCGACACTCCCGGCCACGCGGACTTTGGCGGAGAAGTGGAGCGGGTGCTGAAAATGGCCGACGCCGTCTGCTGTTGGTGGACGCCTTTGAAGGGCCCATGCCGCAGACCCGGTTCGTCCTGAGCAAAGCGCTGGAATTGGGCCTTCATCCCCATCGTGGTGGTCAACAAAGTGGACAAAGAGAACTGCACCCCCGACTTTGGTGCAGGAGCAGGTCTTTGACCTGATGTTCAACCTGGGTGCCACAGAAGAGCAGCTCGACTTCAGCCACGGTTTACGGCTCGGCCAAAATGGGCTGGATGGGCGCAGACTGGGAGAACCCAGCGGATGACATGTCCTTTTTGATGGACACCATTATCGACACTGTGCCCGAAGCCCCCTATGTGGAAGGCACCCCTCAATTGCAGATCACATCGTTGGATTTTAGCCGGTTCACAGGGCGAATCGCCATTGGCCGTCTGTTTCGTGGTGACCTTCACGCCAACCGCGACTATGCGCTTTGCACGGCGGAAGGAACGCGAAAGGTTCGAGCCAAAGAGCTCTTCGTCTTCAACGGTCTCGGCAAAGAAAAAGTAGACCATGTGAAGGCCGGAGACCTGTGTGCGATTACGGGCATCGAAGACTTCGAAATCGGGGACACCTTGAGCGACCTCGAAAACCCTGAGGTGATGGAGCGCATCGCCGTGGACGAGCCCACCATGAGCCTGTTGTTCACCATCAACACTTCACCTTTTCTGGGGAAAGACGGCGATTACCTCACCAGTCGACACATCCGTGAACGTTTGGACCAAGAGCTCCAGAAGAATCTGGCCCTGCGCGTAAAGCCCACGGACAGTGAAGACAAGTGGACGGTTTATGGACGGGGCATCCTGCACTTGTCGGTGTTGATCGAAACCATGCGCCGCGAAGGCTATGAACTCCAAGTTGGAAAGCCTCAAGTCATGTTCAAGGACATTGACGAGGTGCGCCACGAGCCCTTTGAGCACTTGGTCATCGACGTGCCCGAGGCCAATGCTGGCAAAGCCACCGAAATGGTCATGATGCGCAAGGGAATGCTTCAGGTGATGGAAGCCAAAGGCGACATCCAGCACATGGAGTTTCGGATTCCCTCTCGCGGATTGATCGGGCTCAGGAACCAAATCTTGACGGCCACTCAAGGAGAAGCGGTCATGACCCATAGGTTCGATGAGTACGCTCCCTATGCCGGCGACCTCGAAACCCGGCAGACCGGCTCTCTGGTGAGCATGGAAACCGGACAAGCACGCGCCTTCGAAATCGACCGGTTGCAAGACCGCGGCACCTTCTACATCGATCCAGGCGAAGACATTTACAAAGGCCAGGTGGTGGGCGAGTGCGCGCGCGACAAGGACATGGAATTGAACCTGATCAAAGGCAAGAAACTCACCAACATGAGGGCCTCAGGCAGCGACAAAAGCTTGCGCATTGCACCGGCCAAAAAGCTCTCTTTGGAGGAGTATTTGGAGTGGATTGCAGACAGTGAATACTTGGAAGTGACCCCTGCTGCATTGCGCGTCAGGAAAATTCCTTGAGTCATTCACGGCCTCCGGTGAACCTCTTAAGGAATTATGTGCGTGAAGCCCCGCACTTGAACGACTAACTTGCACGTTATATGACGCAAGCTCCTTTTGAATTGCCCACAGTCCGCTTCGGCAGAGACACCTCTGGTTTCGCCAAAACCCTTCGCCAAAGGGTTGATGCTCACTTTAAAGAGAAGGGCATCACCAAGAAGGGAGATTTCCGCATGCTCTTCAAAACCTTGTTATTGGTGGGAATCTACTTTGGTGCGCTGGCTGCAATCAGCACGGGCATCACCGGTGGCGGTTGGATGTTTTGGGTGACCGAAATTGTGATGGGCCTTGGATTGGCTGGAATCGGGATGGCGGTGATGCACGACGGAAACCATGGGGCAGCCAGCGCCAAGAAAGCGGTGAACCGCTTGGTTGGTGGAGTATTGGAAATGGTGGGAGGCAACAGTGAAATGTGGCAGATTCAGCACAACGTGCTGCACCACACCTTTACCAACATCGATGGCCTCGACGAAGACATCAACCCTGGCCCTCTCCTTCGCTTCTCCCCTTTGAAGCCTCACAAACCTTGGCACAGGTTCCAGCACTTTTACGCTTGGTTCTTCTATGGATTAATGACCTTCATTTGGGTCACTTTTAAGGACTATGTGGCCCTGAATCGCTACAAAAAGTTTGGTCTGCTCGAGCGCATGGGCAAGTCTTACAACAACCTGTTCTTCCGAATCACCTTGGCAAAGGTCTTGTACTACCCTGTGATGGTGGGCATTCCTTTGGCCTTCAGCGGACTTGCGCCCAGTCAAGTGATCTCTTGGATGGCTCCTGATGCACTTCATCGGTGGATTGACATTGGCCTTGGTTTTCCAACCCGCTCACGTGATGGAAGACCACAGTTACCCGGCTCAGAGAAGGGTCTCGTGATGGAAGACGACCCATTGAGCCACCAACTCAAAACCACCTGCAACTTTGGCACGAAGAGCAAGTTCTTGACATGGTACAGCGGCGGTCTCAACCATCAAATTGAGCACCACCTTTTTCCCAACATCTGCCACGTCCACTATCGCGACATTGCTCCGATTGTGAAGAAGACAGCTTTGGAATTTGGATTGCCGTATCGGTCAAGCACCACCTTCTTGGATGCGGTGAAGTTGCACACGCAACAGCTGAAGCAGCTGGGTCAAGCCTGACCCCTCAAGGCCAAAACAGCAGCTCGAATCCCAGCATGCGCGTCATGTTGGAATGCGGATGGTTGCAGCAATCAAAGCCGATGGTGCTGACGTCACCGCCTGAAACAATGGTGCGACCTATGCCCAAGTGAGCGCTGGCAGTGAAGCGATCGTGAATCCTCCATTCGGCGCCTGCGAATACACGTACATCCGTTCGGTTCCAACTCATGAATCCCTCCGTCAGCCCCTGCTCAATGGGCGCTTGACGGTAACTCTCACCGGAGACTTCAGCACCGAACAGTTCAGACCACGCTCGGCCGGACTTGCCCGACGGGAAAGCCCGTAAACTGAAGCTGTATTCAGTGGCTGCATTGAATTGCTCTGGCCTGGGCCGAAGGAATATTCCTTGATTGGACAAGGACCCTGGCATCCACCCAAAGCCTGCGTGGACCCGAACCTCATCCATGATGGGAACGGCAACATGGACATTGCGCCATCCACTTGCCCAAAGAGAAGCATCGGTGCCAATGCCGACAGGACTTCCTTGTCCTGTTGCACCCAAGGCACCCATCAAGAGCACCAACAATCCACCAATTTTCCATCGTTTCACCCCCGTAAGTTAAGGCATTGTTAAGAGAATATCAAGCAAACCTCTATTTACATCGACCAATCAATTATTAATGTCGATTAAATACGTATATTAATGGCATGTCTTCGAGCCGGTGGCGTCATCCAGAACAAAAAGACATCGCGCTTCCACACCAGTGGATCGCGGGAGGATTGAGGGACGCCGAATACAAGGAATACGTTCTTTTGGCTTGGCTGCAAAAACTCAAATCTGAGTTCAGAAGCACCCGCCTCTACCCGGCTTTGGCAGACATCATTCAAAAGCACAAAGAGCTCACGCACCTTCAGCGAGAGCTGACAGCCAATCGAGGCCAAGGAGAGGCCACAGCAATGGATTTTCAGAAGATGCGGATTGTGAGGAGCTCTACATCCAGAAACGAGCCTTTGGAAGACTACTTGCAAGACCTCATTCGTCGCGCCTTGCCCCACCTAAGCCTGGCCATCGAAGAAGGCAAGGCCCTCTATGACTTGGTGGATTCACAGCTCCAATTCTTGCCCATTGGCGTACAACCTTTCCACGTTTCAGAAGGGTACCTGTTGGTCACCATTGGATCCAACAACCAGCGCCAACTCCAAGCTTTTCGATATGCCAAATCCCGCATTGTTCGCGGAAAGGAAGCCTTTCTCGAATTGAAAATGGAATGCGTTGAATCCCGGAGGTTGTCGCGGCTTGAACAACCCGAAAATGTGAAATGGTCTCTCATTGGCAGGCACAAAGACCTGCCACAACCGGCTACCTTCCACGCCCATTTGGATTGGAATGCACCCGTCAGACAGACGGTACTGCCCATTGCTCGTCGCAAACTTCTCCAGGAAATCGCGACGGCCTAAAAGCCTTACTTGACGATGGTCACCTTGATGGCAGAGGGTCCTTTGTGGCTCATCTCTACCTCAAACGTCACCTTGTCCCCTTGCTCTACCTCTTCCTTCATGTTGGTCACGTGGGCGAAAATGCTTTCACCGTTGTTGATGTCACGAATGAAGCCGAAGCCTTTGTCTGGATTGAACATGGTCACTTTTCCGTGGCGCGTTTTGTCCACTGGCTCCATGTCCTCGTCCTTGGGAACGCTGATTTGAATGTCTTCAAGGTTCACCTCTTCCCGTTCGGTGGGGTCTGGTGGAGTGTCCACGATTCTGCCGAATTCATCGACATAGGCAATCATGTCAGGGCTGTCCAAAGTGCGCTTGTTGCCTTTGGCCTCCTGCTTCTTGAGCTCCTTTTCCTTCTTCTTCTTGGCGCGTTTTGCTTCACGCTCCCGCTTACCGAACGTTTCTTGTGATCGTCCCAAATCAATAAATTTTGGGCAAAGGTAGCGGTTCCCTTGCGTTTCCGAAGGCCTTCAACCAGAGTTTGTCCACGAATTAAAATCCTTGATGTGGCTTTCCCTCCCCCTTAAACCACCTTCAAGAGGTGCCACGTCTTTTCTCGGAATGAAACTTCGTCTCCACTTGCCTTCCCCCGCATGGCCGATGCCAGTGGTGCATCCGAAGAGATGGCTTGGATTTTACCCAGACCTGGCACGTTGAATCCGCCAAAAGGAACACCCAACAAAAAGCCTCCGCCTTGAACCAAAACCAAGGCCCCGGGGCCCACCGTGTTTCTGACAGAATCCAAATCCAACCTCAGCATGGTCGACCTCATTGACTCCATGCGCGCCAGTCGCTGCCCTGCCTGTTCCATTTCCAAGTGCACCATGGCCCGGCCTGTCTCATGCTTGTCACCCGCCGTGCTCTTGGTTTCTTTCGTGAGGCTTGCCTTGAGCTCGTCCCATTCTGATTGGGCGCTCTGATGGGCGTCTGCCAAAGCAGCCTTGAAAGATTGAACCACCCGGTGCTTCTCTTCACTCATCGGTGCAAAATCCGCCAGATGCCATCCACCTCTACCATTTCACAAGCCAATGGAGGCGCTGATGGAAATTCAACGTGAACCTCCAACATGTTGTCGGCAAGCCGTTCGGCCCGCCACTGGCTCTGGGGCCACTCTTTTTTCCTCAAGGCGGCTTCCTTTTTTCTGTTGTTGGTCAAAATCTCATTGGCGCTCAAGAACATTTCGACCTCTGTCCGATATCCAGCAAATCGGGGGCGCGAGACCTGAGCCACCCATGCTTCTGCTTCCTCCCATTTCCTGTCGTCTACAGCCTGCAGATAAAACGTCAACGTTTGCTCCTGCTCCAAATCCAAGGCCACCATTCGGGTGGCCACCTGCCATCCCTGATCCTCGTCATGGCGCATCGTCAAGAATTGAAAGGAACGTCCATTTGGATCGACTCGAATCCTGTAATCGCCATCGACACCCGCTGCACAAGTCATCACTGACACCTCCAAACGGGCGCGATCACGCTGGACCTGCTTGTCATGTCGCTCCTGAAGTTCTTCAGACATGGCCGCCAAGTTCTTTTGCAGCTTCACTTCCGACCATTCTTGCCACTCCTGCCAAATGGTTCGCTCATCAAGAACCACATGGGCAGCAGCTTCCTCCCATTTCCCCTCCGATCTGCAGAGCAAGTGTTCCCGAGCCACTGCCTCCCAACCGTCTGCACAGACATCGGTGTCCTGAGCATTCAAATGGACAAACGGCCCCAACAAAGCAAGGACCAGAAGAAGCTGTGGTTGTGATGTTAACGCCATGCCCAAAAATGCAAGAAAAAGACCACTCCTCCCATCGGCAACTCACAACAAAGGAGCACCGACCGAACCAACCCGTGCAACTTTTGCCGAGGCATCGAGGTTCATTGGCTGGAGTCGAAACTGTTGTGCTCGGGAAAAAGCTTAAATTCAAGCCTCGGTAGCAGTACTTCAATCCACCTCTTACCAGACCCGCCATTTCTATGAGAAAGCTCACCCCATTCCTCTTTTTGTTGTTGTCCTTGACCCTTCCTCAATGGAGCTTAGGACAAACAGATTGCGTCAACGAAGCCCAGATTCAGACCATCGCCGGCGCTTGGGCCGAGGAGATTTCTTGGTCTCTTCTGGATTCGGACAACCAGATTGTCGCCACTGGCAACAACTATGACATCGTCTCTGAAGACATTGCCGTTGTTTGCCTAGATGATTCGTGCTACACACTCGAACTGATGGACAGTTTTGGAGACGGATGGAATGGAGGCATGATCAGTGTGAATTTCGAAGCCCTGGGCATCATGATTGGGCCCCTGACCATGGAATCAGGCTCCTACGCCTCATTTGCTGTCGGTGTTGATCCTGCTTGCAACGGAGTCCTCCTGGATGGTTCAGGTGGATCCAGCGGCAATGGAAATGGCAACGGAAATGGCAACGTTGAAGACTGGGGCTGCATGGATCCCGAAGCCTTGAACTTCGATTCGGACGCCACCCTCAACTGCTGCTGTCAATATCCGCTCGACTGCAGCTCAAGCAATACGCTGACGGTGGTTCAGACTTCTATGGGAGCACAAGATTGGTGTGATTCGTTATTCCAAAGCCCCATCGCTGAAGTCTGGATCAACAACGAGAGCGCTTGGTGGAGTTCCTATTTCCAAGAAGTGAATGACCAAGGACAGTGGGTCATGGAAGGTTGCATTCCGGATGGATGCTACAATGTGACCGTCTTCCCTTCCAGCTGTTCTGAGTTCGGCTCCATTGAGTTTTTGGTGAATGGCGAGGCCGCTGACACACTGATGATCAACAACCTGTCCATGACCTTTGGTGCATTGGGTGTCAACCAGGAGGGTTGCGAATACAGCGTTCCAGGATGCACTGACCCCGAAGCCAGCAACTGGAACCCTGAGGCCACTGAGGATGATGGCTCTTGCGATTACCCAGTGATCTGTTCCGACAATGAAGTCGCTGCTCAACTCTACATCTGCACGTTCTCTGCAGGCAATGAAGTGGCCCTGAACATCACAGACAGTCAAGGCAATGTCCTTTTTGATCAATCTGGGTTCCCGGACTTGACCATTGATTACCTCGACGTCTGTATCGATCCTACAGAATGCTACACGGCCACCATGACCAACATTGCAGGTGGCACATCGTGGAACGGCGGTTACTTCTGGATCGAATCCGCCAATGGCACCGAATGGACCAATGGCGCCTTAGAAGGATCCTCCCAAGCCACCATCGAGTTTGGCACGGGCGACGGTTGTGACAACTCCTCTAACGGTGGCGGTGACGGCAACGGTGGCGGTGACGGCAACGGTGGCGGTGACGGCAACGGTGGCGGTGACGGTGGCGACAGCCTCATTTTCGGTTGCACAGACCCCCTTGCCTCCAACTACAACCCCCTGGCTCTTCTCGATGACGGGTCATGCGTTTACCCTCAGCCTTTGGATTGCGATTCCCTCAACGAGGTGTCGTTCTTGTTTGTCGCCGGCAACGACCTCTTCTTGGATGAAGTCAGCTGGTCCATGACGACCGATGACGGCACGGTCATGATGACAGGCTCAGGGCAAGTGTCCAACCCAAATGGCGAACCCATGAACACAGCCTGCATTCCAGACGGCTGTTACAATTTGGAGCTCTATGACAGTTTCGGAGACGGATGGGGTGGCGGACAGCTCATCATGATCGCCAACGACATCTTCAGCAGCTACACCATAGAAGCAGGCAATTTTGAATCCTTCGCCATGGAGCTGGGTGATGGATGTGATGAAGAGGAGCCCGGCGTAGATGAGGACATCATCACCAATCCAGGAATGAGCACGTGGGACGATGCCGCCGAATTGAGCGCTTACCCTTCACCAGCCGAAGACATCGTGAACATCATCGGGAGTGGCTTCGACCATGAATCCCCCGTCGTGGTGAACGTGCGAGATGGACTTGGACGGATCAGCGCCAGCAAGACGATACCCGAAGGATTTAGTCAAACGAGGTGGACCCTCAACGTGGCCGATTGGGCCGCGGGCATTTACACCATCGAAGGCATTCAAAACAGCAACCGCGCCACTTCCAGAATTGTGGTTGTGCGCTGATTCTTTTCCCTGAAATCTTTTCACGCCCTGCCTCAGAATTGCCACTGAGACAGGGCGTGTTTATTTTTGACCCGTGTAGAGACGGCTATTCACAATTGTTGAAAACCGTTGTGACTTCATTGTGAATCACTACCCGACCCCAAACTCCTCAACTTCCAAAAAAAGGCCTCACCATTGCTCTGTCAGCAACGGCAACCGCGGCGAAAGTCACGGACCTCTTCGGAGGATCGGTTCGCCGAATGCAGTTGACACCGAAAGGGCTTGCCCGCTCGGTGGGGTTCACGCCACTGACCAGGGACGCGAAGGCGTCACTGAAGCCGACCTCGGCTTGGAAAGTGTCCTGAAAATGGACAGGGCTTCGGCCTGGTGGAGTACGCTCCATCCCGGAAAAAAAGAGGGACTGCAACCCAACCTGTTTCGGCAGAGGACTTCGGTCAAATTGGGGAGTGAGGTGCGCGAGCATCCACCATTCCTTCGGGAAGAAAGCAGTCGGAGAATGTTGAGCTCACGCCCAAGAAACTCCAAGGAAGGCCTCATTTGACTGGCGTCAGGGGGCCGACATTCCAACACCGCAAGGTGGAGGGGTGTGCCGATGGGCATCGTGGGACAGTCAGCCGCAAGGCAATGCGTCCCTGGAAGCTTGGACCGACGTAGGCAACTTCGTCGCGTCGACCCACTTGACCCGTTCAAGTGGACCGAGATGACTCAGGTCATCCGGGTGCTCTCAGGACAAGCGCAGGTCATCGACCATGGCCGTCACATCGCTCAAAGGTCCAGAGTGCCTGTAAAAAGGCGCAGCGCAGGAAACCCCCCGTATTCCTGTGAGCTGAACACCCCCGGGTGGTTCATGCCTGGAAGAATCCGCATCTGAAAAGAAGGACCCCGGTCTGGATTGGACGATGCGGATTTCTTGTTTTCAGGGGATTGACTTCAAGGTCAAAGGAGATAAGCGAATCAAAGGCAAGAGCCAAGGTCTACTTGCCCTCAATCACAGCCCATTGTCGCTTTTCTATGCGCTCCAAGGGTCCGGGACACGCGCGTTGATGACAGGAAATGCACCCCCCCCACAACAGCTGAATAAGTGTCCGCACCAGGCTGGTCATTGAAGGCCTTAACATGGGCCGAAAACGCCATGGAAAGCGACTGAAACCCATCGACCAACATGCTTGAATCCGTGGGTTTCAACTTCAGAAAATCGTGGTCGGTGATGGTCAACGACTCCACACCTATGCCCGAATTCAGCGCTTCCAAAGCCAGCACCAGTTCGGCGTCCAAATTCCTCATGGACAAGGCCAATTCAGAAGTTTTATTGGGCTGACGAGGAGCCAATTTGCCTTGGCTGGATTTGCTCTGATCCGAAACATCGGACACGCAAGAAACCGCCGCGACTGAAAGCAAGGCCAGCGCCAAGACCGATCTCCGTGAGGCCTTCATTCGTCCTCCGAGGTTTCCACGTCCTCGATCATCACGCCAGTGGCCATGAATGCCAACTTCAACTCAGGCTCGACAATCGCTGCAATCTCTTCTTCAGATGCTCCTGCATCTTCGGCATAGTGCCTGCGCGCATCCACTGTCAAGGTGTCAAAAAAGGCCTCTCCTTCAACAATGGTTCGCTTGCCTTCTGCCCCTTCTGTTGGCACAAAAAAGCCATAGTCCTGGAACCGAACGAAGACAGTGTCATCCCCGGAAGCAACATCCATCCAACATCCTTTTTTGGGGCAAGTGCTCACGATGTTCCCTTCAAACCTCACATTGGACCGTCCGTCCTCCGCCAAAACGGCCCTCATGGCCGACGCATCCAAAGAACCATCCAACCCGATGACACTTCCGTAAAACATCTGGCCATCATCGGTCAATCCAGCAGCTCCTTCTCCTCCTCCAGGGGCGCTTCCACATGAATGCAAGCCGAGAAGAGAAAACGAAATCAAGAGAAAGACAACAGCACGAGAACACATTTTAATCATGGTCGTAAGTTACGGGCAACCCCGGATTCCTCTTGGAGTCCTCTTGGAGTCCCGATTCTGTGTTTAAAAGGTTTTCATTGAGCGAAAGCCAACCATTTCGTCTTCCATTTTCCTGCGCCCTCCGCGCACATTCATATAAGTGTATTTCGTACACTTGCGTCTCGATTTGACGGCATGAAACACATTCCTTGGTTCTACGGCTCCACATCTTTGGCCATTGCTCTCGCTCTCACAGCTTGTAATGCCCCGACTCAGCAAGCTCCAGCCTCCTCCAAAGAGGCCTTCGTTGACAGTGTCCTGGCCACAATGTCCATCGAGGACAAGGCCGGAGAAATGACACAACTCACCTTGGACATGGTGTGCGTGGGCGCTCCCTATGCTTTGGAGGAGCCTCACCGTTTGGACACCGCAAAGCTTCAACAGGTCCTGGTGGACTTGAAGGTGGGCAGCATTTTGAACTGTGGCGGTCACGCCTATGGTCCCGAACAGTGGCACGGCTTGATTGGAGGCATCCAAGAAGCGGCCGCCAAAAAGTCCACTGGCATTCCTGTCCTCTATGGAATTGATGCCATCCACGGCGCCACTTACACTTCAGGATCTGTGCTCGGCCCCCAGCAAATTGGATTGGCCGCAACTTGGGACACGGCCTTGGTTCGGAAATTCGCGGAGAACGCCGCCATGGAAGTCACAGCTTCTGGCATCCCATGGAATTTCTCTCCCGTCCTCGATGTGGCCCGCGACGCCCGTTGGCCCCGTTTCTGGGAGACCTTTGGCGAGGCACCCAAGTTGGTCAGCGACATGGGTGTGGCCATGGTCAAAGGGTACCAAGAAGGTCCTGCCCCGATTGCAGCGACGCTGAAGCACTATGTGGGCTACAGCCGTCCGCTCACCGGAAAGGACAGGACGCCTGCTTGGATCCCAGAGCGCCAGTTGCGCCAAATTTTCATTCCACCCTTTGCCGCAGCCATTGACGCGGGTGCCGCAAGCATCATGGTCAACAGCGGCGAAATCAACGGCATCCCTGTTCACGTGGACCACCACATCCTGACCGACATCCTTCGGGATGAGTTGGGTTTTGAAGGCATGGTTGTCACAGACTGGGAAGACATCAAGTACCTCTTCAGCCGGCACATGGTGGCCGCTGACTATAAAGACGCGATTGACATGGCCATCAATGCGGGCATTGACATGAGCATGGTCCCTACAGACCTCGAGTTTCCTGTGCTTTTGGCGGAGCTCGTGAGAGAAGGACGCGTGACCGAAGCGCGGATGGACGAGAGCGTTCGTCGCATCCTCGCCATGAAGTATGACTTGGGGCTGTTTGAGTCAGGAGGCGTGCCCCCTTCCTTGGCCGATTACCCCGAAAAGTCCACCATTGAAGGCGCCGCCGCCCGAGCCGCCTTGGAAAGCATCACGGTGCTCAAGAACGAGGGCAAACACGCCGTCAACGCCGGAGACCCCATTTTGCCCATCGGAGGCGCAGGCCGGATCCTCGTGACCGGACCTACAGCCAACAGCTTGAACGCCCTCAACGGCGGCTGGACCGGCACATGGCAAGGAACAGACACCAAGTACAACACCCCCGGCCGTCCGACGGCTGTCGAGGCCATGCAAGAGGTGTTTGGCGAAGACCGCATCTCCTTTGCAGAGGTCGGCATGGATTTCACCGACGCCGACATCGCCGACATCACCCGCAACCTGAACCCCTTCACCACGCAGTGCGCTGTGGTCTTCTTGGGAGAGATGCCTTACACCGAAGGGGTGGGCAGCGTCGAGGACATCGAGCTGTTTGACAACCAACAGAACTTGGTTAAGGCCCTCCACAAGAGAGGTGTGCCTGTGATTGGGGTTTACGCAGGAGGACGTCCGCGCACGCTGGCCAACATCGAACCTTTGCTCGACGCATTCGTGATGGCCTATCTGCCTGGCGACTACGGCGCCCGCGCCATTGCCGACGTGCTCATCGGTGAATTCAACCCTTCAGGTCGCCTGCCATTCACATGGCCGCGTCACGCTTCGGCCCACCTCACGCACGACCGGAAGCACACCGAGAATGTCCATTCAGACTTCTCCCTGAATGCATTCAATCCATTGTACACCTTTGGAAGCGGCCTCTCCTACTCCACTGTGGTACCGACACCATTGCCTTGACCAATGACGGCCCCGTGAACATGGGAGACGAAGTGAACGTAAAAGTCACCTTGACCAACACTGGAGACCGCTCCACCACAGAAACTGTCATCCTCTATTCTCAAGACCGTGTGGCGAGCATCACACCTTCAGTGGATGAACTCAAGGCCTTCAAGCAGGTGGTCGTACCCGCTGGAGCCACCCTCGATGTAGACATTAGCGTTTCAACCAATGAACTTGGTTTCATTGGCTTGAACAACGCTTATGTCGTAGAGCCTGGTGCATTCGGGCTCCGTGTGAAGGACCAAGTCGTTGAATTCAACTTGGAACGTTAAAACGAACCCTTAACTCATATCAAATATGAAACACCTTTATACTCTGGTTGCCTTTTGCGCAATCGCCCTGGGCACCCAAGCCCAAATGGTCAGCGTGACCTGGAACCTGAACATGACCAACGAAACTGTCGCTGCAGAAGGCCCTTCCGTGGCTGGAGGAGCCGACTTTGGTTTTCCTGGCGACAACCCGATGAGCGATCCTGACGGTGACGGCATCTGGACCCTCACCCTTGAAGTGGCTTCCGGATACACCGGTTACTACACCTTCACCAACGGCGCCTGTGGCGACTGGTCATGCAAGGAGAACATCGCCGGTCAGGACTGCGCAAATCCTGACAACTACAATGACCGCCATTGGAGAACATCACCGAAGACACGGTGATCAACACCTGCTTTGGTCAGTGCACCACCGACGGCAGCTGCACCGTTTCCAGTGATGTCGATGTCACCTTTCAGGTGGACATGAACAACGAGAACACCGACGGCGGTGTATTCATGTTCGGCGGCTTCAACGGATGGAACGCTGGAGCCAATCCCATGGACGACTCCGACGGGGACGGCATCTACACCTTGACCTTGACGGCTTCCCCAGGTGGTTTTGAGTGGAAGTACATCGGTGGCGATGGTGAAGAGACCTTCGACCCTGCC
Organism: uncultured Flavobacteriales bacterium; assembly: GCA_943787435.1. GTDB lineage: Bacteria > Bacteroidota > Bacteroidia > Flavobacteriales_D > Sanyastnellaceae > UBA8752. The sequence continues at coordinate 29,178 of CALSMK010000003.1, forward strand.
GTTGACGGTGCTTGCACCTTGACCTCTGGTGAGTTCACCAACCGCTTCATCTTGGTGGAAGGTTCCGACAACATCACCATGGATGTGGTTTGCTTCAACAGCTGTGACGCTTGCGATGCAACCCCTTGCGTGGACCCTGCTTTGATTGACACCACGGCCATTTGCCCCGCAATCTTTGCTCCTGTTTGTGGTTGCGACGGCGTGACTTACAACAACGACTGCGAAGCTCAAAACTATGGTGGCGTCACTTCTTGGACTGAAGGCGAATGCTCCAGCGCTTCTATGGTCACCTTCCAGGTGGACATGAGCGATGAGGACATCCTCGGCCCCATTTACGTCACTGGAAGTTCCGTCGACGGATGGTGCGGAACCTGCGTGGAAATGACCGACGCTGACGCCGATGGCATCTATGAAGCCACTGTCGAGCTTGAGTCAGGAGACCACGAATACAAGTACAACAACGGCGGATGGGATGGCACTGAAAGCCTCGACACAGACGAGGATGCTGCCTGCACCTTGACCACCGTTGATGAAGGCGGCACTTTCGTGAATCGTCTCTTGACCCTCGATCCTGGAGCTGGTGATGTGACCCTCGACGCGGTTTGCTTCAACAGCTGCGATGCTTGTGAAACTGTAGAGGTACCCAACACCTCCGTCACATTCAACGTAGACATGAGCGAACAAACCGTAAGCGGAAACGTCTACATCGCTGGAGCCACCATTGACAACTGGGCTGGCGCTCAAGTGGCTTTGGATGATTCTGACGGCGACAACGTATACTCTGTTACCCTCGAGCTTCCACAAGGAGACCATGAGTACAAGTACATGATCGGCAGCTGGGACACCAGCGAGCAACTCGATCCTGAAGCGGATGCTGAGTGCACATTGACCACTGGTGGATTCACGAACCGTTTGCTCACCATCTCTTCCGAGGACGCCCTCAACTTGGACGTCGTGTGCTACGAGTCATGCTCAGCATGCGTGATTGACAACATTGCAGAGGCCAACGCCATTGCATTCAATGTCTTCCCAAGCGTCACCGACGGCAACTTGACCATCGCCTTCCCTGCTCCCTTGTTGGGCGCCGCTCAGATTGAGCTCCGTGACCTTTCCGGTCGCTTGGTGAAGAACACCAACCTGTCAGCAGGCATGACCCAATTCCAACTGGACCTCAGCAGCGAAACTGACGGTTTCTATGTGGTTCGCGTGACCACAGGTTCACAAACCGCCACCAAGGTGGTTGTGAAGCAACACTAAAACAGAACGACACAACACCATGAGAATCTTGCTCCTCTTGGCTTGGCTCCTCCCCCTTTCTGGGGTGATGGCCCAGTCCATGGCTGTCACCGGACAGGTGACAGATGCTGATGACGGCACACCCCTACCCGGGGTGACCGTCGTCGAAAAGGGAACCTATACAGGTGGCGTTACTGACCTCGATGGTCAGTACACCATCATGGTCAGTTCCCCCGACGCCGTGCTCACCTTCACCTACATCGGTTACAGAACAACCGACGAAAAAGTAGGTGGTAAATCCACACTTGACCTCACCCTTTCTGCCGACGTCGCCGGATTGGAAGAAGCCATCGTGATTGGATACGGCAATCAGCAGAGGAGCAAGATTTCAGGTGCTGTGGGCACCATTGACTTGAAAGACGCCACCTCTGTGCCCGTTTTGCGCACAGAGCAAGCGCTTCAAGGACGCGCCGCAGGTGTTCAGGTGACCCAGAACTCAGGTCAACCTGGCTCCACTCAATCCATCCGGATTCGCGGTACGGGTTCATTGAACAACGCCGAGCCCTTGTGGGTGGTGGACGGAATCCCCACCGGTGGAATCGACTTCTTGAACCCCTCAGACATCGAGTCCATCTCCTTGCTCAAGGATGCTGCATCGGCAGCCATCTATGGTGCACGTGGTGGAAACGGTGTGATTCTGGTCACCACCAAGAAAGGCGCCAAAGGGCAGCCTGCTCAGGTGACCTACGATACCTACTACGGCATCCAAGAGCCGTGGAAGAAGATGGGCCTTCTGAATGCAGAAGAGTACGCCATCCTCATGAACGAGAGTCGCGCCTCTGCCGGCCTCGTCCCTTACGCCCAGTTGGCAGACCCTTCCGCCCTTGGCGAAGGAACCGATTGGCAAGACGCTTTGTTTGAGCGTGCCCCCATGGTGAACCACAGTTTCAACTTCACCAAAGGAACCGCCACCAGCTCCACAGCCATTGGCGGATCCCATTTCGCCCAAGACGGCATCATTGGTGGAGAAAAAGGCCGCTTTGAGCGGACCACCTTCCGGATCAGCACCCAGCAAGACGCTGGAGACCGCTTCCGCTTGGGCCAGACGGTCAACTTTACGCACATCGAGCGCAATGCCCTGGCCGAGAACAACGAGTTTGCCACACCTGTGGTCCGTGCATTGAACATGGACCCCGTGACCTTGGTCAGCCGTCCTGACGGCTCCTATGCTTATTCCGAGTTGATTGGAAGCGACATCGCCAACCCCATCAACCAAGTGGCACCACACTTCGATCAAGTGGGTGACCAACCGCTTTGTGGGCAACCTCTACGGAGAGTACGACCTCACCCAAGGAGCTGAAGGTTCCGCTCATCGGTCAACATTGACCTCTCCCTCGGTTCACAAAAGATCTTCCTGCCCACCTATGATTTGGGCATTGGTGCCAATGACCCCAACCGCCCTGCCTACGAGTGGCGCGAAGTCAACGGGCTCATCCGAAACGAAAACAAGTGGTCCAACTGGCAATGGGAGAACACCCTCCAATACGACAAGGACCTGAAAAACGGAGATCGCTTTGAAGCCATCATGGGCTACTCCGCTCTGTATGGCAACTACCAGAACATTGGAACTTACCGCGACAGCTTGAACTCCAACGATCCAGAGCTGGCCTTCTTGGACAACAGCCTCAACTTCAACGAGCAGGCCCCCAACGCCAGCGGAGGATTTGGTGAGAGCTCATACCTGTCCACATTTGCCCGTCTTCAGTACGAGATTGGAGACCGCTACTCTGTGAGCGGAACGGTTCGCCGCGATGGTTCGTCCAAGTTTGGCGCCAACAACCGCTACGGCATCTTCCCTTCTTTGTCTGCAGCCTGGAACCTCACCGAGATTCCTTGGGTGGTCGAGAAAGACTGGATTGAGTTTGCCAAGGTTCGTGCCTCTTGGGGTCGGAACGGAAACGCAGACGGCATCGGAAACTTTGACTTTACGTCTGTGGTCTTCAATGGTCAGAACTACACATTCGGTCCTGATCAACAGCAGGTCAATGGCGCTGGCCCTGTCACCACATCCAACCCCGACTTGAAATGGGAGACTGTAGACCAGTTCAACGCCGGTGTTGATTTGGACCTCTACCGCGGTCGCTTCAACATTGTGCTCGACTACTTCGTGAAGAACACCAACGACATGCTCGCTGTGGTTCCCGTTCCCGGTGTTGTGGGCTTCCTCCCTGCGGCCACCAACGTGGCTTCTGCACGGAACAAAGGATTGGAGCTCGCTCTGACCTACCGTGGAGAGAGTGGAGACTGGGACTACGATGTGACCGGTAACCTGAGTGTGATTCGCAACGAAGTCACTGGGCTTGGTGAAGGGGGCACCCCCATCAGCACAGGCGGTGTCTTTGGCGCAGGCAACGACTTCTCGGCTTACACAGACATCGGTTTGCCAATGGCCGTGTTCTATGGCTACGAGACAGCGGGCATCTTCCAGACCGACGAAGAGGCAACCGCCAACATGGCTCAGCCCGATGCGGTGGCCGGCGACGTGATCTTCGTCGACCAAAATGAAGATGGCGTCTTGGATGAGAACGACAAGACCGTCATCGGCAATCCTCACCCGGACTTCATCTATGGCCTGACCACCAACTTGAAGTGGAAGAACTTCGACTTGAGCCTGTTCATTCAGGGCTCTCAAGGAAATGACCTCTTCAACGGCATCTTCCGTTATGACCTGAACACCACCAACCTTCCTGTGTCCGCCTTGGAGCGCTGGACCGGTGAGGGCTCCACCAATGAGCATCCGCGCATCACACACACCGATGCCAACCAGAACAACCGCGTTTCTGATCGCTTTGTGGAAGACGGCTCATTCCTGCGTTTGAAAAACCTGCAGATTGGCTACAACATGCCCGACCGCATCTTGGAAAAGATGGACTTGGGCAAGCTTCGCTTTTATGTATCGGCAACCAACCTGCTGACTTTCACCAAGTACACTGGCCTCGATCCTGAGATCGGCTCCCGTGGAACACTTGAAATCGGCATAGACCGTGGTTTCTACCCTGTCGCCCGCAACTTCATTGCTGGCATCAACGTCACTTTCTAATCCAGGCAGACATGATTCGGAAATTTCTCCCCCTCCTCTTCATCCCGGTAGCTTTGGTTTCCTGCAAGCAGGATTTCTTAGAGCGCACTCCTGTGGTTGGAGCCACTGAAGCCAACTTTTACCAGAGTCCTGAAGACGCCTTGAGCGCGACCATCGCTTGCTACAACACCTTGCAGCAAGAGGTCACCAACATCCAAGGGTCGTCTGGTCTCAAGCCTCACTTCCGCTGGTACTTCGGCGATGTGATCTCGGATGACACCGACAAAGGTGGATCCGGCGATGGTGACGACCCTCAACTCTACGACTATGAGCGCTTCCAAGGCAACAGCAGTGGACAAATGCTCTTGGTAGAATGGCAAGTCGCCTACCGTGGCATTGCCTATTGCAACCTCGCCCTTCAGAAGCTCCCTGAGATTGAGATGGACGAAGACGTGCGCGACGCTTACCTCGGAGAGGCCAAGTTCATCCGCGCCTATTGGTACTTCAACCTGGTGACCACATTTGGTGGCGTGCCACTGGTGACACAGCCCTTGGCTTCGACCGAATACCAGCAGCCCCGTGCCACAGATGTCGAAATCTGGAACCTCATCAAGGACGACTTGACCGATGCGATTGAGACTTTGCCCCTGCGCAGTGAGTACAGCCTGAATGAGCTGGGACGCGCCACACGTGGCAGCGCTCAAGCCCTGATGGCCAAGACCAATGCCTACCTCGGCGAATGGGAAAGCTGCTACCAGGTGTCGGCTGACCTGGTTGGCGAAGGCGAGTACACTTTGGACCCCGACTTCGGCAATGTGTTCACCGAGCAAGGTGAAAACGGACCTGGAAGCATCTGGGAGATTCAGTACATGAATGCATCTGGTGGAAACTGGGGCCAGCAGTTGGAGGGCACCTTCTCCAATGTCTTCCAACGTGCGCGCGGACAATTCAATGGATACGGATTCAACCTTCCCACCCAAGATTTGGTGGATGAGTTTGAGGACGGTGACCCCCGCTTGAGCTTCTCCATCTTCCAAGAAGGAGACGTCATGGGCGACCGCGGTGAATTCACCCAAGAGTCCACCGGGATGCCCCACCTGTACTACTCACGGAAGTACTTCAACAATGCTGCCGACGAAGCACCCTTTGGTGACCCCAATCCAAATGGGCACACCAATGACCGTGTGATGCGCTACTCAGAAGTGTTGTTGTTCCACGCCGAGGCTTGCCTGAATACGGGTCGGGCTTCTGAAGGAGCAGACGCCTTGGAGTTGGTTCGCCGCCGTGCACGTGGAGGTGTGACTTACAACCCCATGGACCCTCAAGCTGTTCTTCCTTTCATCGGTGCTGGTGACATCACCGTCGAGGACATCTGGCATGAGCGCCGGGTTGAACTGGCCCTTGAAGGCCACCGCTTTTTTGACCTCGTTCGTCAGGGACGCGCCGCAGAGGTGATGCAGAATCACCTCGATGAGCATTTCCCCAATGGTGGCTATTCGTTCACCGCTGGCGTCAACGAGCTTTTCCCCATCCCCAGCAATGAGATCACCCTGAGTGGTGGACTCATCACCCAAAACCCCGGATACTGATGCGTTTTCATCATTTCCTCCCCCTCGCGGTCCTCTTCGCAGCCGTTGGTTGCAATCCTTCGTGGATGAAGGCATTGATTTGCCCGGCGCCCCAGACGCTTCATTCGACTGGGAGTACCTCTACGTGGACACCGCGGCCACGCCATACACGGACTCCAATCGCGTGGTCTTCACCTCGATGGCAGAAAGTGGGTTCCTCCACTTTTGGGACTTCGACAATGGCCTCACCAGCAACGAGATGAAGGACACTGCGTTCTACCCTCAGAGCGGCGACTACAATGTGACCTACTCCGTCTACAGCGCGGGTGGTTCTGGAGTGGCTTCTGCTGTGGTGCCCATTGCCAATACGGTAGAATTGCCTTGTGAAGGCACCTTGGCCCTCTTGACCGGTTGCGACAACCAGAAGACCTGGATTCTCTCCGGAGAAGAAGGGGCTGTGGCCGTGGGCCCACAACCCGGAAGCACAGAGTGGTTCAGCAGTCCTGCTGCTGGCTTGGTCCCCGAACAGTATGACGACTCCTACCAGTTCACTGTGAACGGTGAGTACTTCTACGACAACAATGGCGGAACCGTAAACCCGTACGAAGGGTACGTGGTCTCCGAGCTTCCTGTGCCAGACACCCTCAACTACCTCTTGACAGATGCAGCAGGATTGAATGGTGAACCACAGATTTACCTGCCTCCTGGAGATGACGGATTCTGCTGGTTCATGGGCGTTTGGGACTCCGGTCCCACATTCGACATCGTGGACATCACCGAGGACCGCATGGTGGTCGTTGCCCCCCAACAAAACGGCGATTGCACCGCTGGTGAGAGGATACTTCACTTTGATCTTTACCGCACAATGACCTTCCAAAGAGTCCTCTTTCCACTGTTCAGCATTCTGCTTTTTGCCGCCTGCGGTGGCGAAGAACCGCCACTCCTGCTGAGTTTCGGTTCACCAACGATCGGACCGCGTTCGAAAACGCCTCCAATGAGGTGTTTTCATTCGATGTGCGCATTGACGAAGCCAAGACCGAAGAAGTGCGGGTGGGCTATGTCACCGAAGACTTGACTGCGGTGGCTGGAGAGGATTACGTGGCCGCTTCTGGCACCCTGATTTTCGCCCCTGGAGAGACCACCAAGACCATCGACGTGACCATCATTGTGGATGAGTACTTGGAAGGAGATGAGCAGTTCATGTGAGGCTCAACAACCCCGAAGGTGGCTACTTGCGCGACAACCTGCAGGAAGCCGTTGGCACCATTCGCAACGACGACGAGACCATCTTCCTTTCAGACGCGGGTTACACCACGCCTGAGAGCTATCCAGGAATGACCTTGGTTTGGGGCGATGAGTTCAATTCCAATGGAGCGCCCGACCCCTCCAAGTGGACCTATGACTTGGGCAATGGCAATTGGGGATGGGGCAACAATGAGCTTCAGAGCTACACCAACAGCCCGGACAACGTCACGGTCACCGATGGACGCCTGTTCATCTTTGCCCGCAACGAAGGCAGCTACACCTCGGCCAGGATCAAGACCCAAGGCATTTACGACTTCCAATATGGCCGGGTGGACATCCGTGCCGCCCTTCCGATCGGACAGGGCATTTGGCCTGCGCTTGTGGATGTTGGGTTCTGACATCACCACTGAAAGCTGGCCAGCCTGCGGCGAAATTGACATCATGGAGTTGGTGGGACATCAACCGCGTTTGATTCACGGAACCGTCCATTGGGGCCCTGACAATGGACAGCACCAGTATTACGGATCCACAGGACCGGCTCTGTCCTTCCCCGAGACTTTCGCCACGGAATTCCACGTGTTTTCCATCGATTGGCAAGAAGACGAAATCAAGTTCTATCTGGACGACGTGCACTACCACACGGTCACGCCAAGCAACATGAATGGCTTGGCGTACCCGTTCAATGACGCCTTCTTCTTCATCTTCAACGTTGCCGTTGGTGGCGCGTGGCCCGGTGATCCAAACGAGACAACACCCTTCCCCGGCTTCATGGCTGTGGACTACGTGAGGGTCTTTCAATGATCATCATTGAATTGATCAATGCTTCGAAAAGGCCTTTTGCAATTGCAGAAGGCCTTTTTTCATGGCCACCTATGCAGGGAGACTCCACCTTGATTCTTCATCAAAGACTAGAAGAAAAAACCTCTCGGGACTGGACCCCACCCCAGGCACAATTGGCATTACATTGTCCTTATGAACGCCACATATACCTGCAACAAGTGCGACATGGCCGTCAAGGCTTCATGCGCCAAATGCGATGTCCCCCTCGAAAACGGCCATTTGGAACTGCCTGACGGCTCCTCCGTTCAGGTGTCCAAGTGCCCCAGCTGCGAAGGCAAGATCAAGTCGCCCCAGTGCTGCGGCAGCGACATGTCCTGCGCCGCGTGAAGGGGTTGAGACCCGTTCTCTTTTCTGGCATTGCAACAGCGCTTCTGGCGGCAGGACTGAACTCCTGTGGCCCCGTGGCGACTGAAATTCCCGCATTGGGCGACCACACGGTGGTCCTGTGGGATGCCGATACCGTGGACTTTGTCCCTGGCCGCACGCCAGACACGGTACCCTCTGCGTTGGGCGACTACCGCCTTGACGCCGGCCGCATCCGGCTCAAGCCCATTGCCCTGCCCCACCGCGACCGGCAATGCGGCATCACCGTGGACGTCAGCCTGCGTTCCGCCGGCGACCCCTGGGACAAGAGCGGAACCCTGTTCGCCTTCGCCGATGCCGCCGGCCGCGACTACCTCCAGCGCATGCAAAACGGCGGCGACGCCGACACCACCCGCTTCGCCGGCATCATGCCCACCCCCACAAACCTCACCGGAAGCCACACGAGAACCTGCCTTGGAGCTCCTCCGTTTCATCACCCCCTTCGGCGTCGGCCACTTTCAGCCACACCGAACGCGCCCAAGCCTACAAGCCCGAATCGGTGGGCGCCTGGGCCGACAGCGTTCACTGGACCGCAGACCTCTCTCACATGCAGTCGTGGCTCACCGACGCCGATACCCTGTGGGTGGGCGTTTACATCGACACTTGGACCGACGAAGGCTATACTGTCAGCGCGAGCATCATCATGGAAGAGAGCGACCTGCCTTGCGATGTCGCCCTCATCCAACACACCCGCTCGCTCCTGAACACGACCAAGCTCGCCCACGACCAGCGGCCCTTCACCGCCTTTCCTGAGGGCTCACTGACCGTCCCGTTCACCCTCGACGCCCTCACCACCGGCGCCACCCTCGATTTCCTAACCACCGGCCACGGCGGCCACGCGGGCGGCGACGAATTCACCGAGCAGGAACACATCCTCCTCCTCGACGGCGACACCCTAAAGGCCTGGACCCCCTGGCGCACCGACTGTGGCGCCCTACCGCCGGTTCAACCCGACCAGCGGCTTCTGGCCCTCCACCTACGTCGTTCGTGGAGACACCCTCGAAGAACGCGTGGCATCCTCCGATTTGAGCCGCTCCAACTGGTGCCCAGGCGATGCGGTCGCTCCCCTCAACTTGGCCCTTGGTGATTTGGCAGCCGGCGACCACACCCTAGAGGTCTCCATTCCCGGGGCACAAGATTGGACAGACAGCACCTTCAACTTCTGGAACATCGCCGCCACGCTGCACCACCCATGAGTCTGACCTGCTACCGAATCCACGCCTTCACCCAGGACCCGTTCGGCGGCAATCCCGCCTGCGTCATCCCCATGACGAGATGGCCTGAGGACGCGTGGATGCTGCGCATGGCACAGGAAATGGCGGTCGCCGAAACCGCGTATATCGTGCCGAGCCCCGATGACCCTCAAGCGGAATTCCACCTGCGTTGGTTTACCCCCCGACATCGAAATGGACCTGTGCGGCCACGCCACCTTGGCCAGTGCCCACGCTGTTTTGCGCCACCTGACGCCCCAAGCCACCACAGTGCGATTCAGCTCTGCCAGTGGTCTTCTGACCGTCCGCAAAACCGACGACGCCCGCCTCGAGATGGACCTGCCCTCTCGCCCACCTGAACCAGCCGCGCTGCCCGAACCCATCGCCAATGCCCTGAATCACGCCCCCATTGAGGTCCTAAAGGCCCGCGACTACGTCTTGGTCTACCCCGACCAAACGACCCTCGACGACATCCGCATCGACCGGGAAGAATTCGACCAGATCAACTTGGGTCATGGCGGCGTCATCGTCACCGCTCAGGGCGACGACGTTGACTTTGTGTCCCGCTTCTTCACTCCCCAAGCCACCATCCTCGAAGACCCCGTCACCGGTTCAGCCCACTGCTCCCTCGTCCCCTATTGGAACGCCCGAACCGGCAAGACCGAATTCAAGGCCGAGCAACGATCCGCCCGCCGAGGCCAACTCCACTGCACCCTCGCCGGCGACCGGGTGCTTGTCCGCGGCCACGCCATCACCTTCAGCACCGCCCAACTCACCTGATTCCACCCCAGACCGGCATATTCAAGTCCCGACGGGACTGCCATTGGACTGCAGAAAGTGCAGTCAACATGAAGAACATGCGCTGAAAGGATGGAAGGGCCTGCTCCGCAAAACTTATTTAGGGACAGTGAATGGTTGCCTTCCGATGTGTTCTTGGCCCGCGATTTGAAAGACGTGTGGTAGCTTGTCGCGCAACCACCTGAATGGACCATGGCACGCACCCCCACCACCGACATCCCCCTGGGCTTTCAAGCGCCTGACTTTGCGCTTCTCGACGTGGTGACTGGCGCCATGAGCAACCAAGATGAACTGATGGCCAGTGGGCCAACCGTGGTGGTCTTCATGTGCAACCACTGTCCTTTTGTGGTGCACATCCTGCCGGAATTTGTGGCGTTTGCCAAGGAATACATGGCGCGCGGTGTGAACGTGTTGGCCATCTCCAGCAACGACGTCGAAGGCTACCCCATGGACGGGCCCGAGCACATGAAGGCGCTCGCTGAAAGGTTGGACTTTGGGTTCCCCTACCTCTACGACGAAAGCCAAGAGGTGGCACAGGCCTATGAAGCGGCGTGCACGCCGGACTTCAGCATCTTCGATGCGAATCAGCGCTGCGTGTACCGGGGGCAGTTCGATGGCGCGCGGCCCGGCAATGACATTCCGGTCACTGGCCTCGACATGCGGCAGGCACTCGACACCTTGCTCTCTGGCGGGGCCGTCTCCGAAGAAGGCCAAACCCCCTCTTTGGGGTGCAACATCAAATGGAAAGCATGAGCGATCAGCGTTACATCTTGGCCTTGGATCAAGGCACCACCAGCAGCCGCAGCCTGGTCTTTGACCAAGCCGGAGCCGTGGTGGGCATGGCCCAGCAGGAGTTCACCCAGCACTTTCCCCAGCCGGGATGGGTGGAGCACGATCCAGAGGAAATCCTGTCGACGCAGATGGCCACCGCTCGGGAAGCCGTGGCTTCGGCCGGGCTCACGATGGCGGACATGGCTGCCATCGGCATCACCAACCAACGGGAAACCACCGTGGTCTGGGACCGGGCCACTGGCAAAGCCATCCACAACGCCATCGTATGGCAGGACCGGCGGACCGCTGAAACATGCGACCGCATCCGGGAAAGCGGCGCTGCCGCGGACATCCGCCAGAGAACCGGCTTAGAATTGGACGCCTACTTCTCGGGCACCAAAGCGGCTTGGATCTTGGACCATGTCGACGGCGCCCGGGACCGGGCCGAACGCGGCGAGCTGGCCTTGGGCACGGTCGACAGCTGGCTCATCTGGCACCTCACAGGAGGAGCCGTGCATGCCACCGACCCCTCGAACGCTTCCCGCACCCTCCTGTACAACCTCCACGACCTGGCCTGGGACCCGGTCATGCTGGACCTCTTTGGGGTGCCTGAATCCATGCTGCCCGAAGTCCGGCCCAGCAGCGGTGACTTTGGGTTGGCCACAGCCCTTTTTGGCGAGGGCGCACTCCGGATCGCTGGGGTAGCCGGCGACCAACAGTCGGCCTTGTTTGGCCAGCAGTGCACCGCTCCTGGCATGGTCAAAAACACTTACGGAACGGGATGCTTCATGCTCATGAACACCGGCACCGAAGCCGTCATGAGCAAGAACCGGCTCCTGACCACCGTGGCTTGGCAAATTGGCGACCAAACCACCTATGCCTTGGAAGGCAGCATCTTCATGGGCGGCGCCACCGTCCAATGGCTGCGCGATGGCTTGGGCTTGATTTCACAGTCCTCTGACATTGAATCCTTGGCTTCTGAAGTGCAGGATGCCGATGGCGTGGTGATCGTGCCAGCCTTTGCTGGCATGGGCGCTCCACATTGGAATGGCCACGCCCGCGGTGCGGTCTTTGGCCTGACCCGTGGCAGCACCAAAGCCCACTTGGCCCGCGCTGTGCTCGACAGCATTGCCCACCAGACCGTAGATGTGATGCGCGCCATGGAGTCCGATGCCGGTGTGCCCATTGCAGAATTGCGTGTGGATGGTGGCGCCACCGTCAACAACCTGCTCATGCAATTCCAAAGCGACCTTTTGGGGTGCGCCGTCGTGCGGCCTGAAGTCACAGAGACCACTGCACTCGGCGCCGCCTATTTGGCCGGCCTTGCCGTGGGGTACTGGAGCAACGCGGAGGACATCGCCAGCCAATGGAACGCAGAACGCCGTTTCCAACCCGACCTCTCCGATGCGGAACGGTCACAGCACACCTCAGCCTGGAACCGGGCTGTTCAAGCCAGCTTGGTCTGGGCCGAAAACCGCTAAAACCCGCCATGAAGCTGCACCGTCCATCCATGATCGCACGCCTCCGTGAAGAGGTGCAGTGGGACGTGTGCATCATCGGAGGCGGGGCCACGGGACTGGGCATTGCCTTTGAAGCGGCTTCCAGCGGGATCTCCACCCTGCTCATAGAACGCGACGACTTTGCCAAGGGTACCTCTTCGCGCAGCACCAAACTCCTCCACGGCGGCGTCCGGTACTTAGAGCAGGGCAAGATCGCCTTGGTCAAAGAAGCCCTGCGCGAACGGGACCGCGTGCTGCACAACGCCGCAGGACACGTCCAATCGCAGGGGTTTGTGATCCCCGTCAAACAACGGTGGCGCCAGGTGTATTATGGACTTGGCCTGCTCTGCTACGACCTGCTTTCAGGCCGCCGCAAATGGGGCCGGACCACGGCATTGACCTCCGCAGAGCTGCGCGAGAAGTTCCCCAAGGTCGCCGACCAAGGCGCCATCGGAGGACTGCGCTACTCCGATGGGAAATTCGACGATGTGGGGCTGGCGTTGAGTCTGGCCAAGGCCGCCGCCGAAAAAGGCGCCGTCTTGGTCAACCACTGTTCCGCAGTGGGCATCAACAAAACCGAAGGCACCATCACCGGAGTCACGGTCAAGGACCACTTCAGTGGCAAAAGCCATGACATCCAAGCCAACGTCGTCATCAATGCTTGCGGACCCTTTGGCGACGCTTTGTGCCGGCTCGATGACCCCCACCACGAAAACCGCCTACAGCCCAGCCAAGGCATTCACCTGGTGTTCGATGGCGAGGTCATGCCTGGAGAAGACGCCGTCCTGATCCCCAAAACCGACGACGGCCGCATCCTGTTTGCCGTGCCGTGGATGGGCAAAGTATTGGTCGGCACCACCGACACAGCTTTGGACGAAGTCACGTCTGAGCCGCTGGCGCAAGAGGACGAAATCGACTTTGTCTTGGACCACGCCAACCGCCACTTGGGGCTGCAATTAAAACGGGCGGACATCCGCAGCGTCTTTGCCGGCCTGAGGCCTTTGATCAAAGGGCGAAAAGACGAAACCTCCGACCTGTCTCGGAGCCACGACGTCTCCATGTCTCCCAGTGGATTGATCAACGTGCGCGGTGGCAAGTGGACCACCTACCGCAAGATGGCCGAGGACACCTTGGCCTTCATTCGACGCAAAAAACGGCTCGACTTTTCGCCCGCAGACACCCGCTACAGCCGGATTGTAGAGGGACCTTTGCCCGACCGCATCCATGTACCACAAGGCGATGATGAATTGCGAACCGCTGTAGCCAAAGCCGTAGACGAAGAAATGTGCGCCACGGTCGAAGACTTCTTGGCTCGCCGGTTCCGCACCCTATTTCTGGATGCCAAACACGCCATTTCTCTGGCCCCCCAGGTTGCCATATTACTGGCAGAGACCCAAGGGTTTTCGGCAGAGTGGGCGCAAAAAGAAACGGCCTCCTTCCAACAATTGGCCCAGGGCTACCTCCCCCAAAAAATTCAACCTTGATGAATCCCTATCTCGCAGAATTCGCAGGCACCGCCCTGCTCATGCTCTTTGGCAGTGGAGTGGTTGCCAACGTCCTTCTGGACAAAACCAAAGGCCACGATTCCGGATGGGTGGTCATCAGCTGGGCTTGGGCCATGGCCGTCTTTTTGGGTGTCTATGCATCTACGGCATTGGGTGGAAGTGGCCACCTCAATCCTGCAGTCACCATAGGCTTTGCAGCCTTCGCAGGGTTCGACACCGCTCTGGTTCCGGGATACATCGCTGCGCAAATGTTGGGCGCTATGGTGGGCTCCTCGCTGGCCTGGTTGGCTTACAAACTCCACTTCGACGCCACGGCTGATGCAGACCTCAAATTGGCTACGTTTTCTACCGCCCCGGCCATCCGTCACACGCTTTGGAACCTCGTCACGGAAGCCATTGGAACTTTTGTCCTGGTCTTTGGTGCACTTTGTATCGCCTCCCCTGCCGACAGCATGGGGGCTTTGGACGCATTGCCTGTGGCCTTGCTGGTGCTGGGGATAGGATTGGCATTGGGCGGCCCGACGGGATACGCCATCAACCCTGCCAGAGACCTTGGACCGCGCATCGCCCACGCCCTCCTTCCCATCTCGGGAAAGCGGGACAGCGACTGGTCCTATGCATGGATTCCCGTTGTGGGGCCCATTGTTGGCGGCCTCTTTGGCGCCTTCTTGTTCAGTTGCTTCTGATCTGCAACCGCCTTTTTAAGTGGCGTTTTTTTTTGGAGCAATCAGTGATCGGAACTGGGCACGGTGGCGGGCTGATTTCGGTAATCGCCCATGTGCATCACCTCAACGGATTCGGGTTGCGCAGCTTCCCCAGATTGGGAGACAAAGCCCACCCATTTGCGCTCACCAGGCAACAAAATGAAGCCGTTGTCTGAAAAGCGACCTTGCGACTGGGACACCAATCGAACTCCGCCAGTGAGCTGTTCAGACTGAAGCCAGACCCCACCATCTTGGGGCGACAACTCAATCTTGGCCGAGGGCCAATCCATAGCAGAAGCAGGCCTCATCGTCGCGGCACCTGCATCCAGCAACTCTCCATCTTCTGCTGTCCAAGACCACACCAAGACTCCGTCTTCGGTTGGCATCGCCACCGCCATCACCTCCACAACATCCACTGCTGGGTTGCTCAATGAAAGGGCGGCTCCATTCACCTTTGCCCATTGGCTTCCAGAATTCAAGGTGTCTCCCTGCATGCCCAGCAATTGCCAATCCACGATACCTTCTATCGGAGATGGCCCCAAGTTCTGCGCCACCAGTCGCACACCCTCATCCCATTCTCGGTCCCAAAGCACACGCGCTGGCTGGTTGGCATGCCGGACCGCATGATGGCCCAGTTTCCATCGGCCCGCATGGTCCACGGTGGACCAAGACACCGTGGGCCAAACGTCGTCCAGCTGCCAATACAAGGAGCCCGATGTTCGGCCGTTGGAACACCGATGGCGCTCAATGGCCTGGCGAAGCCCCTCGGCTTGGGTCAATTGCGTGAGGTGAATCCAATCCTCGAGTTTGTCCTGACCATCCGCATGGACTTGGGCCGGATCAGCGAAGTACTCCCCGGCATAATGCCGCATCATGTCCCAACCGTCAAACCCCGGCTCGAGCCATTCCATTTTGCACCTCTGGCGAAATTGTAAAACGGTGTCTTCGAAGGCCTTCACCCCCACCGCTTCGAGTGTGCGGCGATCCGGAAGGCTTTGCAACCCAAACTCACTTGCAAAGCGGCCCGCCTCGTCGGAGAAGTATTCAAAACCCGCCTTCCCAAACCACACGCCCCAATCGTGCTGGTCGCCAGACTCACGGGGCGATTCCACCTCCAACGAATGCGGCGACGAAGGCCAATACTGCCCGCCATTCAACCCCTTCACCAATTCTGGCAGAAGGGATTCAAACACCTCTTTATAGGCCCGCTCAACCTGAACGGAATCGGCACCATGCAAATCATAGAGGTCCTGCCACCCCCATTCCCTCCAGGCCTTTTCCGATTCATTGTTTCCGCACCACAATGCCAGAGAAGGGCGGTTTCTGAGGCGCAAAACTTGACCTTCAGCCTCGGCCAAAAAATTCGCCTTCCATGCCTCATCGCCGGGAACCATGGCACATGCCGACATAAAATCCTGCCACACCAAAATCCCATGCCGGTCACAGAGGTCGTACAGCTCTTCATCGCCATAATGGGCGCCTCCCCAAACGCGCAACATGTTCATGTGGGCCAGCTTGGCGTCGTTGATCACCCTGGGCCACGCCTTCAATGCCCGAACCGGGAAGAAATCAGGTGGAATGACATTGGCTCCCCTCACCTGAACAGGCCTGCCGTTGACCACGCACTGCATGGCATGTCCCATCGGGTCCGGACCCATGTCCCATTCCAATGAACGCACCCCAAGGCTGAGCTCCAAGGGACCGCCAATGCCACCGTCCAAGGTCAAGGCATACAACGGTTGATCGCCCATTCCATGGGGCCACCAAAGTTCCGGTTCAGGCACCACCAGAACATAACGGTCCTCTCCGGCCCGCCGCCATGAATGCGAAACCCGCTCGCCGCGCAGGTTTAGTGACGCTGTGACCCCTTCTACGGGTTCATCGAACACCACTTCATACTTCGCCTCTTCTTCAGACAACGACAAAAGCCCCATCCGATGGGTCGGCCACTCTGTGTCTACCCTCACCCAACGAACGGGCTTCCAAATCCCACTGGTCGCCAATCGCGGACCCCAATCCCATCCGTAGTGGTACATGGCTTTGCGGGTCACTGCGCTCGTCTGCTGCCCGATCGGCCGGGCTTCATTGCTCACAGGAATCGGCCAACTGGACTTTTCCAAGGCGGCCTGGCCTTCGCGAATGGGGCTTGAAAACCAGACCTCCAGGGTGTCGGAAGAGCAGGCGGCGATTTGAGCCAAGGGTATGCGCCAAGTGCGGTGCATGTTGTTGGTCCGCAAAAGGGTGTCTTGCCCCAAAATCACCTTGGCATAGGTATCCAGACCCCCGAACTCCAATGCCCACTGGCCCAGGCCCTCGGGAAGTTGAATGGCTGTTCTGTATCGCCATTCCCGATGTTCAACCCACTGAACCTCGCCTTCATTAACCCCCTCAAAAGGGTCCTCTAAAACCCCGATACTCATGAGGTCGGTGTGCACTGATCCCGGCACATCGGCTCGGTACCACTTCCCCTCGAACTCCAATTCCCAGTCTGTGCATTCATGGGGAACTGCCCCGAAATGGTCCGCGGAATGGTCCGCGGAATGGTCCGCGGAATGGCAAGCCATTAGAGGAGCCAAAAAGCAAAGCAGCAATGCCATGAAAATGTCAGTCTCTCCCCCTTTTCCGCGCATGAAGTTTGACATGGCTGGCAAGGTAAGACGACAACCAACCCGTTCATCCACAGCCCCTTGGTGAAGAACCCCTGATCCATCTCATTCAACCCTCTGAATTCTGAATGACCTTGGAGTCAATTCAATAGCATGAAACACTTCCTTCCTTTTCTAGCGGGTTTTGTCACCTTCTTTGTCATCAGCGGAGCCTATTACATGGGGTACATGGGCCTTCCTGAAGGTCCCTGCTTCAGTTCTGAGCCGGATATGGCATTCGGCCTGATCGCCAATGCCTTGTTCGTCGCTTTGACCGCCTACGTCATTCAGACCTGTGGAGAATTCAGTGCCGCTCGTGGAGCCAAGCACGGCGCGATCGTGGCCTTGACAGCCAACGGGTTCTTGAATTTGGGTTTGGCATCCATGACCACACTTTTCACCACAGCCGAAGCCATTCAGGACATTGTGGTCAACATTCCCATGATGGCTGCTGCCGGAGCGGTCATGGGCATTTTATACAACCGAGGCGAAGCCAAAAACAGGGCTTAACGCACCATCCATCGCCCACCTCTGCCTGTCTGCCAATTGCATGGGACAAGGAATTCGGTGGCTTTGGAACCTTTCACACGATGAAAGCCCCTTGGATTTCGATTCGAGGGGCTTTTTGATTCGGAAGGCCCTGGTTCTCGGCTGTGCATGAACCAAAAACCTTTTGCCACCGGGCCAAACGCTCAGGGGCGCTCAGGGGCGTCAGGGGCGGTCGTCAGTGGCGGTGAATGAAGTGGGATGAATCAAACCGCATGCGCTCTCCATACACCCCACCTTCGGCTCTTTTTCCTGCAGAAATGACCATGGTGATCACCGCTTGCCTGGGCAAAGACAAGATGTTTTTGACCCTCGCACTGTCCATGCCCTCCATGGGACAGGTGTCAAACCCGTGGGCGCGCATGGCCAACATGTAATGGGCACAGGCCAACGATGTGGACTTGTGAACCCACATCCGCATGCCCCACTTTCCGATGGGCTCCCGAGGGTATGGTCGGCTCAAGCCCCTCCATCGGGTGATGGCCCATTTGAACGGTGTCCGCCATCCCATCCAGCCTTGGTCATAGGCCAGGGGTGTGATCTTCTTGTAGTACTGAAGCGCGCTTTTGGGCGCGTTGTCCAAACGATTCAAGGCTTGGAGCATCCAATCGTTGTTCCTTTTCCAGAGGTCAGGCCTTCCCACGAACACCACCAATTCTGCGGCCGTACCCGCAGCGGGCTGTGACAAGCAAGCCTCGACCAAGGCCGCTTTCTTTTTGGGATCCACCACATGGTGCATTTCCCAAGCCTGCAAATTGGACGAGTTGGGGGCCTTCAAGGCCGCATCCAAACAAGCGTCCATGACCTCCGTTGGAATGGGGTCATCGGCATACACCCGCACACTTCTGCGCGAATCCACAACCGCATGAAAAGCCCCTGAATCTGTGGCAGGCGCAGCTGCTGCCTCCCGCTTTTTTTGCTCAACTGGCTGAAAAATCTTGACCTTGGACATGGGGCAAAGATGAACCTTCCCAAGCCGAAACGGGTCCGAAAATCAGCCTTTGACCATCCGGAAGGTTTTGACCCAACCTCCGGCCAGTTCCACCTTCAACAGCAAAGCACCGGCAGGCAGGTCCGAAGCGTCGATCCGCAGCGGACTTGGGCCATGTCCAGAAGCCATGCAACGGCCTGTAAGGTCCAGCGCCATCCAATGGCAGGTGGATCCTGCCCTTCCAACAGACACCCGAATCTCATCTTGAATGGGGTTTGGCCAAACTTGAATGTCGGCGTGAGCCGAAGGTGGCAATTCGGGGGCGGATTGTATGCCCAAGGCCGCCATGACAGCTTGGATGGCATTCACCTTCCCCCAGCCCCATACTGGACTGCCCCCCTCTGGGATTTCCCCTGTGTGGTTGTCCTCACGGGCTGTGGCTTTGAGCGTCTGTCTGACCTCAAAAGGCGTGAGTGATGGGTTGGCTTCCAACATCAACGCTGCAATGCCCGCCACTGCGGGGCCGCTCATGCTGGTTCCTGACAACCGCGCAAAAGGATAGCTCACCCCTCCAAAGTCAACAGACTCGGTTTGGTTAAAGTTGGCGTCGGTGAAAGAACTGATGGACGATTCCACGGAAACCCCAGGGGCGGAAATGTCGGGCTTGGTGCGCCCATCGATTGTGGGGCCCAGCGTAGAAAAGTTGGCCAACGTGCCCCCTCCTTCGTTCCCCACAGGGTTCAGGTATTCTGAGTAATACGCACCCACGGCAATCACGCTCTCTGTGTTGGCGGGTATGGACACTCCATATTCCGGGTCACCTGCCGTCCAATCGGCCCCTGTTGATTGAAAATCTTGCCCCCAGTTGCCCACGCCATTGGACAGGTGGGTCACATTCCATGCGTGAACCTGCCCTTGATTTGCCCGGATTTGCAAACCGATGCCGAGGGCAGAATCTCCTTTTCGGATGCGGAAGCGGACGTATGGCCGGCCATTGTCTGGGTGTGCATCTTCCACCACCAAATCAAACAACAAGGTGTCTCCTTCGTGGACCAACATGGAATCGAGCATCAAAGGGCCCGCTTGGGTGTCATACCAAGGACTCTCATCCACCACTGTGCTGCCCATTTCGGTGATGGCGAAGCCCGCCTCAAACGACGCTCCTGGCTCTCCCCACATGGTGAGGTTTTGTCCCCACATGCTGGCATTGGCCGACTCGGGATAGAACTGAACCCGGGAACGCAAAGCTGTCTCCTTGAAAATCGTGCGCGATGTGAAAGTCGCTGTCGCCATTGTTGCCTCCAGACCCCACAAACACAACACCATCCTCAGACATGGCATTGATGTATTGATTGATCATGCCCAACCCGTCTCGGGTGCCAAATTGAGGCAGGCTCCAACTCATGTTGATGACCAGTCTCTTGCCATCGGCTTCGGCCACATCCTGCATCCAGGCAAAGGCATCCATCGCGGCAGATTCATCCACCAAAAACGTGGCGAAGAGAAGCTCTGCCGAAGGCGCCATCCCCATCAACCCCGTTCCCGCTCCCGCTCCACCTGCGATGCCGCCGACGTGGGTTCCATGGTAGCTATAGCTGTAAACATTGGCTGTGTCCGACCCCAAAGCGGCCAAGCCCTCTGGCGTGTCCTCTACCCGGCCGTAATCGAAACCTGCTGGGGAGGGACCTCCGGTTCGGAATTGATCCCAAATCCCTCGAATGCGGGAGGTGGTCATGGCCGTGTCGTAAAACATGGGGTGGGTGTAATCAAAGCCCCAGTCCACGATGCCAATCAACACGTCATTTCCCGTGAAAGATTGAGGCAATCCAAACCCCGAATGCACACTGTCTGTCCGGGTTCCGTACAGCGCTTTTTCCAAATCAGGAACCGCTTTGGATGCCATTTGCCATCCCTTCAAATTCAGGTCATTCAACCGGTCCAAGTGCTGAATGTCGACCCGGAACGACACGATGCCGCCCCGCTGCGCGCCAACTTGGACGGCTTCATCCAAGGATTCGGCCTCTTGCATGTCAGAGCCATCCAAGTGCAAACGGCCCACAAAGCCCACCATCAGGCGGTTGTGGATCCAAGCCACGGGATACTGCCCCGAAACAGCGGCGTACAACTTGTCTGGATCTGGATGCAAATCCACCAAGGCCTCCAATTCGGAAAGGGCCAAGCGGGTGGCCATGGGCACCTCTGCGGCTTCCTCATGTTCCTGGCTGAATGCAGCAGGCAGAAACAACAAAAACAAGGAAAGCGAAAGGATGAAGCGTACGGTCATGGAGGGCAAAGATGTTCAGGGATTGGCCCAAACCACAAACCCATTCAATGAGGTCGCCACGCAGAGCCAAATCAGGTAAGGAAGAATGCCCCAGCGGGCCACCCCTGCTTGAGACCATCCCTGGCGAGCCAATGCCAAGATGACCGCAAACAAGGTCAAGATTTCGAGCAAGGCCCAACCGGCCTGATGTGCGCCAAAAAACAAGGGGTTCCACGCCACATTCAACACCCACGCCAAGGCAAACAGGCGCAGCACCGTTGCGGACTTGCCCTGCGGCTTGACCTCAGCCCACCAACGGGCGATGAACACCGTAAATCCCAACATCACCAAAGTCCATGCTGCTCCAAAGACCCAACCGGGCGGAGTCCAAGGGGCTTTTTCGAGAGATGCATACCAATCCGAGGCCACGCCTGGACCGGTGGCCATGCCCCCAATGGCCAACCCAAGAAAGTTCAGTGCGCCAAAGGCCAAACACGAAAGGAAGAAAGTTCGGTTCATCTCTGAAAGAATCGCTTTTTGGTGAATGCCAGCCATGCCAATGCCACCGCAGCAATGCCGACAAAATGGAAACCCGACGGCGCGGCACCCGGAAATTCACCCCGAATGCGCGCCACAAAAGTGAGGGCCATGACCAGGCCCACGAAATAGACATAGAAGGCGTGAAAGCCGTGCTTCCAGCGCCTGGTCATCAGCGCCCGTGGATGGAACACCAACGTCAAGTAAGCCAGGCCTCCCCCTATGGCTTTGGGCACTTCTGGTTCAATGTGGTTCCAAGACAAATTCGCCGCCAAATACCCAAAATGAAGCAGGTGCACCCAAGCAAAAAACACCGAAGCTGTGAATGCCCGTTGCCACTTCTGGGGATCTCCTCCCCATTGGGTCAAAAAGAGAACCGAGGCCAAGAAGGACAAAAACGAAAAGCGACCGCTGTATCGCGCTGCGTATCGAATGGCCTCCAGCGGTCCTTCTTGGTGCATTTGGCCCCACATCCACATGGATGCTTGAACCAACAAGCCCAAAATGAGCCATGGCCACAACGAACGAAACGTCACGCTCGAGCTGGATAAAGAAGAGTCATTCATGCCCATGAAAATCAATTTGCTCATGAAAGTCGATGATCGAGTGAGTGTCTAGCGGACCCAGGCTACACCTGGTCATTTCATGCCAAGCATTCAGCCCAACCGAGCTTCAGTTGTCTTCACTTTGGCTCAAGTCGACTCGCAATGCCTCAATGGAGGCATGGATGTCCTTCAGAACGTTGATGACACCCTCAGATTGCGGCGGTTCCACCGAACCAAGCTGCATTCGCCCCTCCTGAAAACGGTCCCTGGCCAACATCACTTGTTCCTTGAATCCTTCGGCATCCACAATGCCAATCAACTTCATGTCGGCCCCTGTTTCAGAACTGTTTCCAGCGGTTTCCACTTTGAGGATTCGCAAATCAAACCACTTCAGAAAGGGGTTGTCAATGAAA
>CALSMK010000004.1 GCA_943787435.1 uncultured Flavobacteriales bacterium
GTTCACCAATCCCGCTCCGTTGGAAGAACCGATGAGCCGAATGTGTCCGGCATCCACGTTGTCGAAAGAGGTCAATTGTGAAATGAGATCGGACAACATGGCCATGTCTGGGGCCTCGCTGTTTTCTCCGCACATGTTCCAAGAATTGAGGTAGCCAGTGGGCGCAACCAGAATGTGATTCGACAGCAAATTGCCGCCTAGATTCAGCATTTGAGGGCCATTCCCGCCGTTGCCATGGAGTATGATGCCCACAGGGAATCCTTCCGATGGTGGATTCATCGCAGGCACCGAAACCGCCAAAGGGTAACTCCAGCCATTGGGTTGTTGTGACCAGGATTGGACAAGGCTCAGGTCATCTGCAGAGGAAAGCGATTGTCCAAAAGCCGTGGACATCGAACCCAAGGTCATCGCGACCGCCAACCAATTCCTGAATACCATCATGCAAAAATAAACGGGCGAAAAGACCCACGGTTTAACCGCGCATCAGTTTTTCAAGAGGCGTTGGACGGATGAAATACCCCCATTCACATCCGTCAAGTGAAGCAAATAAGGACCAGCGGGAATGGAGGTCAGGTCCCATGTGCAGTGGTTGCTGACCACGGCGTGCCTGGCCACAATCCGACCCGAGGCATCACGCAACACGGCTTCTCCCCCGAGCCAACGGGTCTGCACTTGCCATTCAATTCCATGGAGGAATGGGTTGGGCCAAACCTTCCACCCCCCCGGCACCACCGCCTCTTCTATTCCAACAAAAGAGACTGGTACACTCTCTACGCCTGGACAATCCTGAAAATCGGTCACCCAAACGGTGTAGACCCCCTCCCCTGGATTGGGCAATGTGCTTTCTGTGGCGCCTTCAATGGGCCCCGCGCTGTTCCACCATTGATGGCTTTCATCCTCAGAATCGCTCACCAAATTGCCACCCTCGTCCTGAATGACCTCCGGCACATCCACTGGCCAGCAAACAAGCAAGGAGTCACTCGAAATGGAGCATCCAAGGGCCGATTCAGACTGCACTTGGTACCAACCACTGGCCAGGGGGAACCAGGTGTCCCCTTGCGCAAAAAGCGTGTCCTGGGCCTCTCCATTGAACTGCCAAAGCCACCAGTCCAAATTGGCTTCAGAAACCAATGCCATTGGCGAACCATTCGCCTCGACCAACTCCAATGCCAATTCGCCGTTCGGCATGCAAAACAGAAGGCTGTCCGACTCTGCTGAACAGCCCAAGCTGTCCAAACCGGACACCACATACCAACCACTTTCACTGGGCGCATAATCAGGGTCACTGCCCGGAAAAACCAGGTCGCCATTCAGCCACCATTGGTACTGAATCAACCCCTCTTCTGTGCAAGTCAAGGTGACCTCATCCGACTGCACAACACCGACTTCGGGAAGCGGATTGACCAGCACCTGTGCGGTGTCCGATACCATCACCACAGGGGCCAGCCCGATGGTCAGTTGCGCATTGCTCGGGTTGGCATCGATGCCAATGGTCCCTGGTCCATTTGGAGAGAATGGCGCCCACCCCAACCAGTCATCTCCATCGAGCAAGTCTTCGTCATAAAAATCAATGGAATAAGGCGGATTGCTCAGCACGATGCCCAATCCGCCCCACGTTCCAGAGGTGGTGGCATCTAGGGTACTCGAGGTGTAAACCACAGATTCATTCCCATCCTTGAGCGTGAAATAAGGATCTGGATTTCCGAAAAAGTCATCCCAACCTCCCCCTCCAGTAGAGAACAGCTGGACTTGGTCCAACACTTGGTTTAAAATGGTGGTCTCGAGAACAACCTCGTAAGCGCCGGGCTCATCAAAAGGGATTTGAGACAAAGTCGGTCCCGTCAACACATTCCCCCCATCAAACACCCAAGTGTGATCAGTGATTTGATTGCCTTCGCCAAAAACAGAGGCCTCAAAGTCAGCCAACACCACACCACAGCCCGCGGATGGAGAAAAGGAAAAAGAGCTGGTGCCTCCTGCCCCAGGTTCAACAATCAGGCCGAGTGAAAATGCCTGTGGCACGTCTTGCTCAAACCCAAGGGCTGTGACCACCGCCATGATGCTGATTTGAACCTCGAAGACACCAGAAAATGTAGGGACACCGCACAAGGTGGCACAGCCGCTGTTTTGGCCCGAGGCCGGCTCGTAGAATCCATCTGGATCATCCAATTCGATGTCCATTCCAGGGGGCAGACCTGTGATGCTCGCCACATTGACGCTGTTCAAGGTGGCCACCAACCCCGACCCAGGATCCGTGATTTCGGCAGGAAGGAAAAACGTGATCACCGATTCATAAGCCTCTCCAGCAATCCCCGCAGGCAATTCCAAGGGACACAAGGTGGGGAATCCATCGCTGGACGAACAGTTCGGGTCTGCGTCACACTCCTCGCATTGAGCGAGTCCGAACCATGAGTGGCCCCAAAAAGCCAACGTCAAAAACAGAATGCGGTAGAAGGCGTCTTTCACCCCCTTAAGATGCACATTTCCAATGGAACCCCCCTTGAATGTTCCCAATCCAGCGTCAACCTCGATACTGAAAAGACGCAAAATGGCGCAAGCCCCTGCTTAACGAAGGTTCAAAGACCAGAGAGCCGGCTGTATGCCCCTGCGTTGTGCACTTTCTGAAACCCCTGCTCCTTCATCCATTTCGCGGCCATTCCACTGCGATTCCCGCTGCGGCAAAACAAATAATATGTCTTGGATTTGTCGAATGATGCAACAGACGACTGAAAACCGCCGCCCAGCCAATCCACGACTCGAGCACCTGACAAAGAACCGGACTTTACTTCCCCGGGGGTGCGACAATCAATCACTTCACAGTGGGCGTCCTTCAAGGCGAACTGAACATCCTGAGGCGAACATTCACTCTTGGATTTAAAACCAAACATGTCTGTTTTTTTCGCAAGATGGCAGTCCTGCAGCCCATCCAATGTGAGTTAGGTTGCACAAGCCCCTTCCCAGCGGTCTCAATCACAATAACCACCCAACCAACTTTTGGACAGCCGCGAATAATTCAAACCGACCCGCAAAGTTTCCATGGCACCCCGATCCATGGGCATGTCCAATTCCGAAATCAATCGAAGCCAAATCAATTCGACAAATTCACGGTATCCGATTCTGATTTGCATCAAATCAAATTGACCCACCACTTCACGCGCCTCAAGGTGACGTCCGTTGAGCACCAAATGTGCCAATTGCACCAAGAGAAAAACGTGGCGGTGATGATATTCGAAATAAACCAAGTTCTTGTCTTCAAAGCTCAAGTCCTCGATGAGCCATTTGATCAAGTCCCGGTTTCCTGAGATGAGTGCGAAAAATGAAATCTCATGAATCCAAATGATGGACACCGGAAACTGTTTTGTGGCCGACCCATGAATCCGCTCCCAAAGCCCATCAAAATCGCACTCGCCTGCCATGCAATGCACAGCGAAAACCCGGCTCCTCAGGATGGGGTGTAAACCTTGAATCAACTCATCTGGCCAATCGAATGAGGGCAGGGCCTCCTGATTTAAAAAAGCCCGGAAACCATGGATGCATTGCGCAAAAACATCCACATCCGCAGCCCGGCTTTTCTTCCTGACCAAATCTGTCCATTCGCCGTAAAAACCATTCAAATTGGTATAGTCCACAAATGTGGAATACACACATTCCAAAAAGTTGAGGTTGGCCAGCAATTCCACTTCACGCAGTTGAATTTTCCGAAACAACAACCCTACCGCAGTCCCAAAGTGGAGCTGATGCGAATACTCCCAACCTAAGACTTGAAAGCTGCTCGAATCGAACAACCCCGCAAACTTTTCTTGCTGTCCTGTCAGCAACAACTCACGAGACAACTGAATGAGCAAGTCCATTCTCTCGGCGTGATCGGATGCCGACTCTACGGCTTCTAAAATGTCCGGAACCGAACCTGAATCCAGCAAGTAGAACATTTGCTCCGATGCATTCCAGCGCGCAACCACAGAGGAGGACAAGCAAAATTCCTGATAATCCACAAATCCACAGAAGGCCGCGAGGACGTCCAAAGTCTGCCGCCTGGGTTTCACTGCGCTGGCCATGCCATACAAACGTCTCAAGGTGTTGTAACTGACGAATTCATCGGTGACCTCTAAAATCAAATCAGACAAGACCTCACAATCCCCACGATTCCGAATCGGAATCCCCGCCTTGTCTCTGACTGCCACCAGCAACCGCTCCTGCATGACACAATGTACCAATTGTGTATCAATTTTGAGGCAGCCATGAAGTTAGTTTGCCCCGAGTGGTTTGTTATCGAACCATCTCAAGTGCAGCTCTTCCTTGCTGACAATCTAAATCTTCGCTGTTCTCTAATCACAGAGGCAGTTCCCCCATGCCACAGAGGGGAATCAAACCCTGTTGGCTGAATTGCATGTTCATCACGCAAGTGTTGCGGCGACTACCGGGGGCAATTCAAATCAAAACGGCCGTACCCGTGTACTTTGTACACGACTGTTTTTCAGGGGAATAGGACGCTTTTCGCCCTATCATTGCCCACCCTTTGCCTATCATGCCCAACGCGATCATCCTCGGAACCGGTTCCTGTGTTCCCGACAAAGTCTTATCCAACCATCACTTTGAGAAAGTTGGGTCCAACGATGCTTGGATTCAGCAGCGTCTTGGCATCAAAGAAAGACGCGTGGTCGACGGCCAAAC
Source organism: uncultured Flavobacteriales bacterium (assembly GCA_943787435.1). GTDB lineage: Bacteria > Bacteroidota > Bacteroidia > Flavobacteriales_D > Sanyastnellaceae > UBA8752. The sequence continues at coordinate 4,672 of CALSMK010000004.1, forward strand.
CACAAGTGACCTGGCAGCTGGCGCTGCAGAGAATGCATTAAAAAGCGCAGGACTTCTCCCCAGCGACATTGACCTCATTGTCCTGGCCACCGCCACTCCAGACAGACCTGCCCCCGCAACGGCATGTGCTGTCCAAGAAAAAATCGGTGCAACCAAAGCCGTGGCCTTTGACATTTCGGCTGTGTGTTCTGGAGCCTTGTTTGCCTTGTCGACAGGTTGTCAGTACATCCAAAGCGGGATGTACAAGAACGTCATGGTCATCGGTGCAGACACCTTCTCGAACATCACCGATTGGAACCGCAGAGACTCTGTCTTTTTTGGCGATGGTGCTGGGGCCATTGTGCTGACCGCCACAGAAGAAGACCGTGGCTTCTTGAAGTTTGAGTTGCACAGCGACGGTTCCGGAAAAGAAGGATTTACAGTCCCGGCTGGAGGATGCGAAATCCCGACCACCCCGGACACATTGAGCCAAGGGCTTCATTGTTTTCAAATGGACGGAAAAGCCGTTTTTGAGACCGCCACAGGACATGTTCCTGGCACCATTGAATCTGTCTTGAAGCAATGCGGATTGTCCATCGGAGACATTCATTGCATGCTTCCGCATCAACCCAGCATCAGAATCCTTGAAGAAATCGCCCGTCGGGTGAACCTTCCTTGGGAGAAAGTCCGGACCAACATGGACCGATACGCGAACACATCAGGTGGAACCATACCCATTGTATTGGATGAGACCTGGCGTTCCGAAACCTTTCATCCTGGCGATCACATTTTGTTTGCTGCCGTTGGCGCAGGATGGACATGGGGCGCCGCCATATACAAGTGCTGAACATGCTCGAAAACAAACGTTTCCTGATCACCGGCATCTCTGATGCAGGATCACTCGCCATTCACGCAGCCAAAGCCATCATGGAACGCGGTGGCCGCGTGGTATGCGCAGGGCTGGGTGTCACGCCTCACCATGGAGACCTCTCGGAAAAAGCCAAGGCTTATCTGAGCGTCAATGAACAAGCGTTCCGCGATGCCGTCAGACAAGAACTCGGAGAAGACACTCCAGTCTACATTCTGGACGCCACACAAGAAAGCAGCATGGTGGACCTGGCTGCCTCATTGAGTGCGGACGGCATGCTGCTCGATGGATTCCTGCATTCCATCGCCATGGACCGAACCATCCGGAACAAACAGGTCAAGCCACTTTTAGAGGTGACGCAAGAGGAGTTCTGTGACACGTTGGGTGTTTCTGCATTCTCTTTGGTGAGGATCACCCATCACTTGCTGCATTCAGGCGTATTGCAAGCGGGCTCTTCGATTTGCTCATTGAGCTACATCGCGGCCGAAAAGGTGACCTTCCACCCCTACCGAAACATGAGCGTGGCCAAAGCCGCGCTGGAACGCATCACCATTGAGTTGGCCGATGAATTGGGCCGAAGCCATGGGATACGCGTGAATGCACTTCGCTTCTCTCCCTACTTGGGAAGCAAAGCAGGAACGGCCACTTTGGAGCCTCAAGATGTGGCCAAGGCAGAAGAAATGAGTCCTCTGGGCAATGCCCTCCCCCGCGATTTGGCGCTGGAAATTGCCCACTTGATGCAGCCCGGCCTGCGGATCACAGGAGAGATTCGACACATCGACGGCGGATATCACATTACAGGGTAAAACGGACCCCAAGGGAGGTTTGTGGATATTGCGTGACCAAACTTTGGTCATGTCCGAATTCCCCCCCCTGCCCCATGTGCCAATCGATCTATACCTATGAAGATCGCTTGGTCCTCACATGTCCGGAATGTGCCCACAGCTGGAGCGCGGTCCAGGACGATGACGAGGAAAAATCTGCCGTGATCAAGGACGCCAATGGCAATCCGCTTCAGGACGGAGACGATGTGATTGTGATCAAAGACCTAAAGGTGAAAGGCGCTTCCAAACCCGTCAAAGGCGGAACCAAAGTCCGCAACATCAGGCTGGTGGAAGGAGACCATGACATTTCCTGCAAAATTGACGGATTTGGAGCCATGGGGCTCAAGTCCCAATTCGTGCGGAAAGCCTAACAAAGCGGGATTCCGGGCGCCTTTTATCTGCGATTGTTGGTCTGGAGCCTCATCAAAGTTTAGTGCCCCCAAGAACGGCTCAGGCGCCTTGCCTTCCAAATTCGAGGGCGACAAGGTTCGAGTCATTCGAATGTCGGCACGGTCGGTAGACGCAGTCTGCAGGCCACAGGCGTACCACCTCGAACCCAAACTTGCGATAGAGGTGCAGCGCGCTTTGCAGTTTGGTGTGGGAATACAACTCCAACACCTCCAGCTCAAGCGACTCGCAATGCGCCAGAGCAAACGACATAAGCCGATGACCAATCCCTTTGGACTGCCAGTCCTCCCGGACCGCCATCTTGTTGAGCTCCATGGAAGCGGGGGCCGTGGGCGTGAGGCGCAAATGTGGCCACCACCTCTTCGCCCATCGTGCCAAAAAAGATGTGCCCGCCCTTGTCAAGCACCATCTCTCGGGGGTTCTGGAGCACCTTCAAGTCATAAGGCTCAATTAAAAAATGCGCCTCCAACCAAGCCTTGTTCAGCTCATAAAATGAAGCGGCATAGCGCGGCTGGTAAGCCACAATCTTCAGTTCAGAAATGTCCATTTGAACGAGGTGTGTAGGGGGCAGTTGGCCCGTTTACTGACGTGGTCCACCCATCTCCTGACGTGAAGTTCCATCGCTGTACCGACAAATGAACAACCGGTTTGGCGTCCCTTCGAAAACGGCCAAGGGCACCACTTTGCCCGCCAGGTCCAACACCTCAATGAGCACGCGCTCCGGATGCCCCTCCTCCACCGCTCCAGCCGCAGTCGGACAATATTGGCCGTCGGGGGCCTGCAATGGAAGTTGGTATTGTGGCGCGGTAATCAAGGCGTGGACCAACACGTCTGTGGATTCCAGCAATGCGGGCGAGTACAGCTCCCACTCATCGGCAATGCCGTCGGCGGTCTCTGCATCATCCAAGATGCCCATCTCAGTCACCGTGGCCCAATAGAGGTACTCGATGGCCATGCACCCGTAGTCACACGTCTCGTCGTCGTAATGGTACCAAGCCGCTTCAGGGTACGCCTCGGGCACTACCAAAAACTGACCTGAACGGGCCACATCCATGGCTTCCGACAACAAGGAGCTGCCCGGTTCCAAGCCAAAAGCTGCAGGGTACATCTCCACGTGTCCGACGTGATGAAGGGTGTGCAGCACCTCTTCTACCGTGGCATCTGCGCCCCAATATCCGGGCTGAGAAGGGTCGATTTCGTCGGCATAGAGCACCGCAGAAATCCCGTCGCCCTCGTATTCGTTCCAGAGGTCCTCTTCGGCAGGAGACCCTTCGTATGCCAAGACAGGCATCAGCGCGCCACCGGCAGCCAAGACAGACTGCAGTTGGGGGTCATCGGCCACACCGTCTTCATCTTGGTCGAGCAAATCCGCCACCACACTCGCCACATGCAACAATTTTGCTTGGGAAAGCACCGGCTCGGCCACGACATGAAAGCACTCGAGTACGTGTACCGATTGGGTGAACCGAGCGAAAGCGGGTTGATCAGAGAACGGATTGTCCTCCACAGGCAAGCACACGTTGTTCTGCGCGGAACAACCGAGCCACATGGATGACGCCAGTAAAACAAGGACCACAGGGTTCTTCATTGTTGCTGAAGATGGGGACATCTCCGAAAAATATCACCGTGGCCCACAATGAACTTCGGCCTCTTGTCACAGGTTCTATCTCGAATTGTATGTAGAGATAGAAATGAAAATGCCCATCCGCCCCCTCGTCATGCTCGGCATGATGTTTTGTTCGTTCCAAACTCAATCTCAATGTGAAGCCGACCACACCATCGTGATGGCCGACTACTACTTCGCTCCGGCGGAGCTCACCATCCTGCCAGGTGAAACCGTAGCCTTCGTCAACGTACAAGGCACACACGACGTCGACGGGATCACCAACACGCTCACCGGCGAGCCGTGGAACAACCCAGCCGAGTTCTACCTCGAGCAAACCGAGGGAACGGAGGAAGGCACCTGCATGGGCGTCGTGACCTTCGACATCCCCGGGGTCTACAACTTCGACTCGAGCATCGGCTTCCAGGCCCAACTCGGGATGGTCGGCTCCATCACCGTCGACGCTTTTACGCTCTTGGATCTGATGCTGAGCTGGAATGGCAACGACACCGCCCCTGGAGCATGGCAGTCGACATACTGCATGCAGTTTGTCTGCACTTCCTGCGCCGCAGCCCTCGGCGGCATTGGCGAATACACCGTCTTCCTTCCCAATGACAATGCGGTGGACGCCCTGGGTGACCTGATGAATTTGAACCAATTCGACATGCTCGCCATCCCCGATTTCCAGGACATCCTAGAGTACCACATCGTGGAAGGCGTCTATCTGGCCGAAGACCTAGAACCGGGCATGGTGTTGCCCACGTTGAATGGTGAAGGTGCACTGGTGGGCGAGAATGCGGGCGGGTTGACCATCGACGGGGTCAACATCGTCGAGACCAACTACACGGCGGACAATGGGGTCATCCACATCATCGACTACGGCATGGCCCCTTCCACCTCCCCGGAAGCGACCGTTTACCAAATCGTGGTGGACAGTCCAGACCATACCCTGTTCGAGCAAGAGATCAACGCCAATCTGCTCAACGACGACCTCATCGGCCAACCCGTCATCAACAACAACGAATACGCACCCGGTCACTTCACGGTCTTTGCCCCCACCGACGACGCCATCTTCGCTTTTGCGGAGGAGAACGGATTCGACGACGTGGACGACCTCTTCGACTCTCCATACTGGGACGAGATCTTGCGCCGACACATCGTGGAGACGCCACTGACCAGCGACCAGCTCAGCAACAACGGCCTGCTTGTCAGTTATGGAGGTGAAAACATCTTCACCTTCGTCAATGACGAAGGCATTTTTGTAGAAAACGCCCAGGTCACCGCACCCGATCTGCTCGCCTACAACGGTGTTGTTCACGTCATCAACGAGGTCATCGACTTCGAGTTCCCCAATCCTGTGGGCACTTGTGGCACCTGGACCTTGAATATGTATGCACCCGAAGGCGACGGCTGGAGTGGCGTGATGCAAGTGTTGGTAGACAATGTCCTCGTGGGAGAACCCACCCTACAAGACGGCTTCTCCGACAGCTATGCATTCGCCGTAAACGAAGGGTCGAGCGTCGACATGAACTACATTTCTCAGTTCGCCGGATGGCCCGGCAACTTCGAGGTCGTGGATGCCGAAGGGACCATCCTGTTCGACTCCGACTCTCCGGCCAACTCAAACTCCCAGTATGGAACTGCAGCAGGGGTATACGGGCTGAAGGCATGCTCGGCGGCACCCGAGTGCAGCCAAATCAAGGTCACCCTCTATTCGGATTACGACGGCTGGGATCTGGCGAACCTGCTCGTCTATGATGGGCCCGCCCTTGTAGACGTCATTGGGGGCTTCTGGTTCAATGGAGAGGCCCTCATTGGATACGTGGACATTCAAAATGGAGACGATGTGGACTTTGAGGTAAATGGTGGCTATTATTCTACCTCTTACAGCTATAAAGTGGAAGATGGAGATGGCAATATCTTGGTCGACCAAGTCGAGCAGAATGTGCCTGCCGAGGACGTTTTTGGTGTCGTCATCTGCGCTGCGACAGGCATCGCCGAAGAATCTGGCCTGAAGGAGGTCCAATTTGTTCCAAACCCCGCTGAAGGGTCCGTTGTGCTTTCTGGCGTCGCGGCAGATGTTAACTGGACCCTGTCCGTCCGCACCCTCTTGGGCCAAGAGGTCCTGTTTCAGAAAGGCCAAGGACAAGCCACCTTGGATTTGAGCCGCTTGCCAACGGGCACCTATCTCGGGCAAATGCAAACCCAAGAAGGCTCCAGCCAAACCCTTCGCCTCGTGGTGCGGTAACCATTTCCTTCATGGTCCGTGCTGTACCTTCAGCGCCTGCGAATCGCGCCATGAAAAATGTCCTCAAAGCGCTCGGCCTGTTGGTGGTCTTGCTGATCCTGTGCACCCTCGTCTTTGTTCAATCGAGCGGAACCGATTACAGTTTTACGCTGAAATCCGATGCCGTGTCGGCGCCCGTCGACATCGTCTTTGACGACATGGGCGTGCCGCACATTTATGCGGAAAAAGAAGCAGATGCCATGTATGCCTTGGGCTACGTGCATGCCGCTGAACGGCTTTGGCAAATGGACCTTCTGCGCCGCGCAGGTGGCGGTGAGCTCTCTGCCTTGCTGGGTCCCGATATGATCGAAAACGACCAATACTTGCGCACGCTGGGCATGAACGAAGCAGCTCAAGGCGTCGCCGAAGATTTCCTTGCCCAAGCTCCGTCGCAAATTCAATCGGCCATGGCGGCCTACCTCGAGGGCATCAATCGGTTCATCGCCGAAGGAGACACCCCTTTGGAGTACAGATTGCTGGGCACCGAACCCGAACCCTTCGACACGCACGATGTCTATTGCGCCACAGGATTCATGGCTTACAGCTTTGCCATTCACCTCAAAACCGAACCCATCCTGGACTGGATGAAGCAAAACTTAGGTCCGGCTTACATGGCGGATCTCGCCCTCGGACCAGATGGGTTTACCCGGATCCCCGTCTTTGGCGGGACAGGGGACTCATTGACCCCAGCGCCAGCGCCATCGGAAGTCACCGCCCGTGCTGCACAACGTCAAAAACAAGACTTGAGCGGCATTTCATCCAGGGCCCACCGGTTGGACGCCCTGCGTCCTGTTCCTCAATGGCTGGGCTCCAACGCGTGGGTCATCGGTGGCGATAAAACGGCCAGCGGAAAGGTCATCTTCTGCAACGATGCCCACATGGGGTATGCCCAGCCCTCCGTGTGGTACGAAGCACACATCGTGACCCCAGAGCTGGAGTACTATGGCAACCACATTGGTGGACTCCCCTTCCCTGCCATTGGCCACACCCGCCACCACAGTTGGGGCATCACCATGTTTGTGAACGACGACATCGACCTCTACGCAGAGACCATTGAAGGCGACCAATACCTCTATGGTGGCCAGTGGCGCGACCTCACGATTCAAACCGAAACCATTGAAGTGGCGGGTAGCGACGATGTGACCTTCGAGCTCCGAAAAACCCACCATGGCCCCTTGATTGACGACAATCTGGCCATGTGGTGGACATTCACGCAGCATCCAGAAAACCGACTCCACGAGGCGTTTTATGGCTTTTCTCGGGCCCACAATATGGATGAAGTGCAAGCTGCGGCATCCATGATGCACGCACCCGGAATCAACCTGATGTATGGCGATGATGAAGGCAACATCGCTTGGTGGGCTTCGGCAAAACTGCCCATCCGACCCGAACACGTGGACACCAAGACCTCCATCGATGGCAGCGACCCCGCGAACGAGCCCCAGGGCTGGTATCCTTTTTCACGCAATCCACAATCGGTGAATCCCCCCCAAGGCTATGTGTACTCAGCCAACAACGCTCCAGACAGCGTAGCCGGCATTCACTATCCAGGACACTACTATGCTGGAAACACCCGAGGCGCTGGGATCATGCAGGCCATGGAGGCCAAAGACGACTGGACGCTGGCCGACGCCCAAGCCTTGCAACTCGACCACCATTCGCCCGTTTACCAAAGCAACTGCAAGGCCTTAATCGGCCTGATCCAGACCGATGGATTGAACCCCGATGAATTGGAAACCCTCCAAGTCTTGCAGGGCTGGGATGGAAGTCACCTGGCCGAGGACATTGCGCCAACCCTTTACTACCGATGGATGTACCGGACCATCGAAGGGGCCATGGCCGATGAATTTGAGCAAGCCGCAGACAGCAGCGCCGCCGAAAAATTCGAGACGTGGCACCGCACGATTGTCAGTGAGAACTCTTTTCCTCGCCTGCTGGACAACCCGAACTCTCCTTGGTGGGACCATGCCTCTACCCCCGAAACCGAATCAGCCGGGGACATCATCACCGCTTCCTTTGTCACAGCGCTCAACGATGTAAAAACCGCCCTTGGCTCGGACATGAGCCATTGGCAATATGAAAGACTGCACACCGTCACCCACAAACACGCCATGGCGGATGTCCCTGTTTTGGGCCCTTGGCTCAGCGTTGGGCCCTTTGGCCTGGGTGCGGCCAAAGATGCCTTGTGCAAGTACGAGTTCAAGTTGAAGAAAGAAGTGGACTACAGCGTCTTCTCGGGTCCCTCCATGCGCATCGGCATCGACTTCGCCAACATCGATGCGGCAGAAAGCATCCTTCCTACTGGACAATCGGGAAATGCATTTAGTCCTTACTATCAGAACCAGGCCCCCCTCTATCACTCCGGTTTGTTCCGCCCCATGCGCATGGACCCAGACGACATTGTGGCCCATGCTTCAGCCACCGCTACCGTCAAGCCGTAAAGCAAGAAACCATGGGAATCAAAGCCAGTATTTTGCTGCTCTACTTCTCCTGATTTCGGGGGCGTCATGCGCTCAAGGAAAAGGAATGAAAGAGTCCTACATTGAATCCAACTGGGGATTCGCCCTCATTGGTGACTTTGACGCCTCGAGCTCCAGCAGCATCAATGTTCTTCCTTTTCCAGGCACGTCCATTCTCGTTGGCCAACGAAAATATTTCAGCGACCACGGGTTCATCGATGCTCAAATCGGACTGGCTTTCCCCAGCATTGCAACCGCCAAAATCGGCGCCGGCCATACCGGTCAAAATGGTGGGCATTTCTCCGCTGGCTTGAGGCTTTTCCCCACCCATGCCTACATCCAAACAGGCCTTCCTACAAAACGCTGTAACCGCGATATCAGTGCAAAAAAACAAAGGCGGCTAGAGCGCAGGGGCAAAAGCGCGGCTGACATCAAATGCTCAGAATGGGCATTTTCTTTGGAATTATCGCCATTATTATTCCGCGACTTGTTTCAACTCAATGAGAACTTGCGGACGTTCTCGTTGTATTCCGCTGCCATGTTGACCGCGGGTCACCGTTGGATCTTCTAAAATCACCTTCGAGGGGAACAAATTGCATTGACCCCTCATCGGCTTCCACTAATTTCGCTCCATGAAAGTGACTCAGACCCGCATCTTGGCATCAGCGATGATGGCATTGTGGGCATTGGTCACGGGCCTTCAAGTGGGACACGAGTGGTCGCACCATTCCCACGGACATGCTCACCCCCATTCTTGCTCGGTTCATTCACCGCAGCCTGAATCTTCGGTTCAAAGTGGACTTGACGAATCAGCCAACACTTGGACCTCAAGTGAAGCTGTATGTGCCATCTGCGACTGGGAATTCGCTCCTCAATGGGACGATTTGGAGGTCGCGATTGTGCCGGAAGGCATCGGGATGTTTGTCCCGACAACCTTGGGCTCCACATCGGAGTCTTTGGTGAAGAACGTGGGCCGAAAGGCCCACAGTCTGAGAGGACCGCCGAGCGCTTAAAGCGTTTACTGAGTCCCTCATTCATCCCCCATTTCTTCATGTTCCTTTTACAAAGGGCATGGAAAACCGTGGCCTGTGCGTGTGGACCAAGTCCTGTCGCATGGCGCTGGACTTGGCTGAGTCTGCTGGCTTTTGTGTTCATCACAAATGGCGCCATTGGACAATCCCCCACCCGCGTAGATGGTCACGTGATCCACGCCCAAAATCACAGCTCCTGTGGTGATGCCCTGGTATGGGCATGGCCCTGTGGAAGCCCTTTTGCAACCAACGAAGACGGCTGGTTCGACGCTTTCTGTCCAGAAGGCATTGACTCCCTGACTGTGGTGGCACATGGCCACCCAGTGGCCACGGTCTTCACCCTGGGAAGACAACACGTGGACGTTTCACTGGCTCCATGGTCAGTGGGCTTGGAAGCGGCTTTTGTAGAGGGGTTGAATCCAGAGAACCACCCCGAATCTCAATCGGTTTCTGCAGCTCCTGACTTCATGACCATGCTCGACCGCACACCTGGCATCCGCAGTTTGGACCTGGGCGCCGGGATGATTCAACCCGTTCTCCGCGGGCTGATGGGCACCCGTGTGGCCATTCTTGAAGACGGTGTCCCCCAACAAGGGAGCCGATGGGGAGCGGACCATGGCGCCATCGTAGACCCTGAACTCTACGGTCAACTGAAATGGGTGCCTGGCGGCGGTCATGTGTGGTTGGGGCCATCGGCCATGGGAGGCGGTTTGCAGCTCACTTCGCATCCTTGGCTTTCCAAAAACGGAAGCGAAACCCGGTCGGCCTTGGGATACAGAGTGGGAGATGGACGTGCCAAAGTTCGTGTGCTGCATCTGTCGAGAACAGAGTCGTCCCAATGGCACGTGGGCGTCTCTGCAACGGTTTTTGGAGACCGCAACGTTCCACAATCGTCCTTCCAATACTTGGGAAGGCGCTATGAACTCCGCAGTGGGCGGCTGCCCAATACTGGAGGACGTGCGGCCCATGCCACAGCAGGGTACCGAAAAAGGCTGTCCAGCGACGGCGTCTTGTCTTTTACCCTGAGGGCTTCTGACTTGATTCAAGGGCTCTTTCCAGGCATTGTTGGACTTCCCGAACAAGGCGACTTGTTGGGCGATGGCCTTCCTTATGCCATTGCACTGCCCGCTCAGCAAGCAAGAAGAATCCAATGGGGCGGAAAATGGACCCATCCAGGGCGGTTTCACCGAACCGTGAAATGGTCATTGGCCCAATATGACCGCCAAGAAACCGCACCACCACATGCCCATGGTTGGGGGCCCCTGCCCGATTCCGATGTCAGCCTTCGGCTGAGGGAAGCCACAGCCTTCTTGGAATCCAAATGGGAAGGCAACCACGGCGCCTTCGGTTTTCAATTCGAATCGCTTCGAGGAACGTCCAGTGGCTGGGAATTTTTGATTCCCAATCACACCCGCGATCGAATCTCCGCCATCGGCGAATGGCAACCCCGAAAAGGAAACATTGGAATTCGTTTAGACGGCATTCGCGTTTCTCATGATGCCCATACTGAATCCCTCTACGCGTCCAACGGAAGTGTGATTGGAGAAGACCAAAGAACCCGCTCCATGCAGCGATTTATGCCCAGCATGGCCTTGACTTGGTCTCACCCCTGGCCCACTCACCCGCTTTGGTCAGGTCAGTGGACCACTGCAGTGTACACCCGAGCTCCTGACAACTATGCTTTGGGTGGAAATGGCATCCACCACGGGACTTTCCGCTTTGAACAAGGTCAAGATCAACTCAACCCGGAGAAAAGCCTTGAAGCGCGAATCCAATTGAACCGGCGTCCTGAACTGGAGTCCAAAGGAATCACCATGGATTTCAGCGGTTTCGCTGCGTTCCATGACGGTTTCATTCACCTGGCTCCAACCGCCCGATTCGCTCCGATTTCTCATGCTGGACAAGTCTATGCTTTTGAAGCCACCGATGCGCTCCGAACCGGCATGGAGGCCACTGTGGGTCTACCTGTGGGCCGCAGCACGGCTTCCGGAACTGCAGTTTTGCTGGGGCAATGGGCATTGAATTCAGGACTGGGACTGCCCTTCACCCCGCCTGCGGAATGGAGGACTTCCCTTCGGACTCCCTTTCAAGAAAGAGGTTGGATCACGCTGCGTCATCGCCTGATCGCCACTTCATATATCACGGCCAGAAATGAAGAAAGCACCCCAGGTGCTTCTCTGTTTGGCCTTGAAGCAGGATGGCAATCCGAAGCCATTCAGCTCTCCCTGAACATCGACAACCTACTGAACCAAGCTTGGCTTGACCACACCAGTGCTTACCGCGCTCTGGGGCTGGTTACGCAGGGCCGATGGGCCTCCCTTCAATTGGCCCTGAATTTTTAGAACACAACAACAACAACACACCTAAATCAAAACACCATGAACATTCACAACAACCAATGGGGATATGCTCCCTGCCTCTTTTTCTTGGCTTGTCTCTTTCTCACAGCCTGCAGTTCTTCAGACACCACCCCTCCCACAGTTTGCACCGCCAGCGACTCCTCTTTGCCCAGTGTCCTGATGGACGAAGTGGAAGCCGAGGCTGGCAGCAGCGTCACCATCACAGACACCTTCTGCGATGATGAAGGACTGAGCGAGGTACGTTGGGACCTTCACTCTGCAGAGGGCCATGCCCACGAGGAAGATGGTGAAATCGAAGACGAAGGGTTTGTCCTTCATTCTGGCACCAACTGGGCCGAGTTGGAGGTCCGGCTGATCAGCGGAACTTCATCCACCGAAGAATGGACCGTTGACGTGCCCGCCGATGTACGCGGCATTTGGGACATTGTCGCTTCCCTCGTGGACGAGGAAGGCAACGCTGCACCCGATGTCGTTTGCCAACTGCACGTAGAAAACGACTTCATTCCAGAATTCAACCTGACTTTGGTCAATGGCGTTGACCCTGCCACCTGGGAGGGAGAACCAGAATGGGCCGAAGGATCAACCGTGACCTTGGAAGGAACCGTTTCCGATTCAGACGGCTTGAGCTCGGCTTCCATTTCTCTGGTCCAAGAGTCCGATGAAATGGAGGTGTGGTCTGCGGAATTGACGCCCGACGGGGCCACAAGCCTGCCATTTTCAGTCGAGGTAACCATTCCTGTGGGTGCCAGTGGTGAGTACCACTTGGAGATGGTGGCCACAGACCTCAACGGGGTCAGCATGGAAACCGGTTTTCATGCGGAAGTAGAGTAACCCCTTTTCCTTTTTTAGAACGATGGCCCGAAGGTCTGTTCACGTCGAACAGAACTTCGGGCCGTCTTATGGCTGCCACCCAAAGAAACAAGCGTCCGCCAAATGGGCCATAATTTGCACCCATGGAGGAAGGCTTGAAAGTGGCGGTGATTGGCGGAGGAGCCGCAGGTTTCTTCGCCGCCTTGTCCGCTGCAGACCATCACCCCACAGCCACCGTCGTCTTGTTTGAGAAGTCCAACAAATGGTTGGCCAAGGTCAAAATTTCTGGAGGCGGCCGATGCAATGTGACCCATGCTTGCTTTGCTCCTGCAGCCCTGTCCAAGAACTACCCCCGTGGCGCAAAACACCTGAAAAAAGCCTTTCCAATTTTTCATGCCCAGCACACCGTGGATTGGTTCACCGAGCGCGGTGTCCCCTTGAAGACTGAAGAAGACGGACGGATGTTTCCGGTAGCGAACACCTCACAAGCCGTCATTGATTGTCTGATCGGAGAAGCGAAATCTTTGGGCATTGAACTTCGGATGCAATCCCCCATCACAGTCATTTCACCTCTCCAAGGAGAACACATTGGATTTGACCTTCAAGGAGAACGGTTCGACAGGGTGATCGTGGCCACAGGCGGCAGCCCCAAAGCCACAGGGTTTGACTGGCTCACGTCTTTGGGACATGGCATCAGCAACCCCGTTCCCTCTCTGTTCACCTTTAACATGCCCGGTGAATCCATCCGTGAACGAATGGGCCTGGTGGTGCCGAACGCCATCGTGCGAATCCAAGGCACCAAACTCTCGCACCAGGGCCCAGTGCTCATCACACACTGGGGCATGAGCGGTCCTGCCGTCCTCAAACTTTCCGCTTGGGGAGCCAGGGAACTCGCCAACCGGGGTTACGCGTTTTCCATTCAAGTCAACTGGGCTGGCATGGTCAATGAAGACGAGGTCAACGACCTCATTGACCGGCACTTGAACGACGCATTGCGAAAGAAAGTGGCCAATGCCTGCCCCTTGGAATTGCCCAAAAACTTTTGGATTCACTTGGTCGCGAAGTCAGGCATTGACCCCAACGCCACCTGGGGAGAATTGGGAAAGAAGCCGCGAAACCGCCTTGTCAACCACCTCTTAAATGACACTTTTGAAGTCAAAGGGAAAACCACGTTTAAGGAGGAATTCGTCACCTGTGGAGGAGTCAATCTGGCAGAAGTGGATTTTAAAAGCATGCAAAGTCGAATTGTTCCCGGGCTCTATTTCGCTGGCGAAGTTCTGGACGTAGATGGGGTCACTGGTGGGTTCAATTTCCAGGCCGCTTGGACAACCGGCTTCATCTCTGGGCAGTTGCGCGATTAACAGCCCGTTCTTTTTTGCCTCACCTGCCCTGATTGCCCCCATTTTCTTCTGCGCTGCTGGGTTGAATCTGTTGATCACATAAACGGATTTCATGCCTCCTGCCCAACGTTATAATCACAAGAAAGTGTACCTTGGACACTTGAATGTCAAAATGGAGGAGAACTCTCGGGTTCACACTCCTTTTCGTCAGGAAACAACCAATTGCAAACCAACACCTTATGCGCTTTGACAACCTGAGTAATCCGGTCAAAGGATTCTCGTTGCTGTTGGCCATCCTTGCCTGTGGATGGTCCCAAGTTTACGCCCAGAGCATCACGCTCACCGGCAGCGTTTTCGACGGTGAGTCCAACGAGCCCCTCATCGGTTCCACAATCCTTCAAGAAGGGTCAACAAAAGGGACATCTGCAGGAATTGACGGCTCCTTCACAATTTCCGTGGATGCCTTGCCAGCCACACTTAAAGTCAGCTTCATCGGCTACGAAGCCAAAAGCCTGACCGTGAAGAACACCAACCCCGTCCAAGTCTTCCTATCGATGGATGCCGAGTTGGTGGGCGAGGTTTTGGTCGTTGGATACGGCCGCCAGAAAAAACGAGTGTCCACGGGCTCGATTTCCAAAGTCAGCGCCAAAGACATTGAAGGCATTGCCGTGCCCGACGTCACCTCCACGTTGGAGGGGCAAACCACAGGTTTGATCGTCAATGAGTCCAGCGGTCAACCCGGATCGGGAAAAAGCCTTTTGATTCGTGGCATCAGCACCAATGGCGACAACTCACCTCTGTATGTCGTGGATGGCCTGCAAGTGGGAAACATTGACAACCTGAACCCGAGCGATGTAGAGTCAATTGACGTTCTGAAAGACGCCGCCTCCAGTGCCATTTACGGTGCCCGTGCAGCCAATGGTGTTGTGATCATCACCACCAAAAACGGCAGCAAAGGCAGCGAGAGCATCACCTACTCCGCGAGCTACCTCAATTCTCAGCCTTGGAAGCTTCCCGAAATGCTCGGAGCCGAGGACTATGTGGTTTTGATGCGTGAAAAGTTTGCCAACAGCAACCAAACCTCTGCGCTCGACGTGCTGGGCTTCCCCGACTTTGGAGATGCCCTTCCCGCCAGTACCAATTGGATGGATGCGATTTTCAATCCCGCTCAGGTGATCAACCACAGAATCACCGCTTCTGGCAACAACTCCTATGTCTCCTTTGATTACTGGGATCAAAACGGTGTGATCGGTGGCGAAAAGTCCAACTACAAGCGTTACGCCCTTCGCTTTAACTCCACCAAGAAGGTTCAAGATGTGGTCACGGTGGGACAAAACCTCTACATCAACCGGACTCAGAACAACAACATCGGAACCAACAGCGCCTTTGGTGGCGTTCAGTCCGACGCCTTCGCCTACGACCCGATCACCCCGATCTACGATGAGGAAGGCGACTTTGGCTTTGCTCAGTCCCCTTGGGTTCAAAAGGAGTACATCAACCCATTGAGCCGACTCTACTTGGCTTACGGCGACAACAAGTCCGATCAAATCATTGGAAACTTCTATCTCGAAGCAGAGCCCATTGAAGGCCTTCGCGTGAAGTCAGACGTGGGTTTTGACCTGAACTGGTACGACTACCGCTATTTCACCCCCACCTACGAGTTCCATCCTGCGGCCCAAAACTTGACCAACGACGTGGGCCAAGGTTCTGGCAACTTTCAAGGCATTCAGTGGGAGAACACAGCCAACTACACCAAGACCGTTCAAGACAAGCACAACTTTGACCTCTTGGTGGGAACCTCTTACAGAGCCAATCAATTCCGCCAAGTGGGTGGGTCGACTTCGAACATCCCCATGGATGCCCAGTTCAACCCCAACTTCCATTACATCGATGCCGGCCAAGACACCCTTGACCTAACATTTGGCGGTGCTTCTGTGGACTACGCTCTGATCAGCTCCTTCTCCAGGTTGCTCTACAACTTCGACGAGAAGTACCTCTTCTCGGCGACCATCCGACGCGATGGTTCTTCCAACTTTGGTGAGAACAACCGGTTTGGCGTATTCCCTTCCGCCTCTGTGGGTTGGGTGGCCTCCAAAGAAGACTTCTTGAAGGACTCTGAAAAAGTGAGCTTCTTGAAGCTTCGCGCTTCTTGGGGAGTCAATGGCTCAGACCGGATTTCTCCTTTGAGCTACGTGGCTCGGATCCAAAATGTATTCACCTATTCCTTCGGCTCTGAGGATCAGGTATTGAATACAGGCACGGCGTTGGCTGCGCCCCCCAACCCCAACGTGAAATGGGAGGAGAGCGAGCAAATTGACCTTGGAGTTGAAATCGGATTGTTCAACGACAAGCTCTCCATCGAAGCCGACGTCTACAGAAAGTCCACCAAGGACTTGCTCATGGAGCAACGCATCCCTGGGTTCATTGGCGCCACCAACAACCCCACCTCCAACCTGGGCGAAATTCGCAACCAAGGTGTGGAAGTGGGCATTGGATATCGGATGGGACAACGCGACTTGAAGCTCAGCACCCAATTCAACTACACCCATTTCAAGAACGAAGTGATCAGTGTGGCCGGTGAAACTGGTTTCCTCAATGGATGGGGCTGGCCCGTTCGCAACACCCCCATCACCCGCATGACCGAAGGGTACGCTGTGGGACACTTCGTAGGATATGAATCCGCTGGCGTCTTTCAGTCTCAAGCCGAAATCTTCAGCCACCTCAACTCTGAAGGTGACTTGCTGCAGCCCAATGCCGAACCCGGTGACTTGCGCTTCTTGGATTCGAATGGAGATGGCGTCATCAATTCTGATGACATCACCGACATCGGCAACCCTTGGCCCAAGCACATCATTGGTGTCACGGCCAACTTGCAATACAAGGACTTCTATGTGAACGCGGTCTTCAACGCTCAACTGGGGCACGACATCTACAGAACCTACGAGCGTTCTGACGTCACCTTCTCCAACTACCAGAGCTTCTGGCTCGACCGTTGGACCCCTGAGGCGCCCAGTGCAGACTTGCCACGTTTGACCTCCATCGACCCCAACAACAACCAGCGCCCCTCAGACTTCTACGTGGAGAAGGGCAATTTCCTTCGCCTGCGGAACCTCCAAATTGGTTGGAACCTGCCCAGAGAGTGGACGCACCGTGCGAAGATGAAAGAGGTCAAAGTGTACCTCACTGGAAACAACCTCTTTACCGTCACCAACTACCGCGGCTTCGATCCCGACATCGGCACCAGCGGCTGGATTCTGGACACCGGAATCGACAAAGGCTTTTACCCCACCAACCGCTCACTCGGAGCCGGTCTGAACGTCACCTTCTAACGCACGAAACGATGAACAACATGTATCGCAAACTGTCCGTTTTTGCCGGTTTGGCCCTCGTTTTGGCCGCATGCAATCAAGACATCCTCGAGGTGGAACCCGTGAACGAGTTCCTCTCCAGCAACTATTACGAGACCGAGGAGCAAGTGGCCTCGGCCCTGATCGCTGTTTATGACCCCGTGGGATGGACCATGGCCTACGGCCAGTGGGTGTCTCCCGTCATGTACGGTGAGATTCGTTCCGACAATGCCAACGCCGGCGGTGACCCTTCCAACAACGACCAACCCGGTTGGCAGGAGTATGACGACTTCACCAACACCAACACCAATGTGGTGACCCACCCCCTCTATCGCAGGGGATACATCGGCATCAGCCGGGCCAACGCATTGCTGGATTTGACCGAACTCGAATCTGATGCGGTCACCGAATACAAGGCGCAAGCCACCTTCCTCCGGGCCTACTATCACTTTGATTTGTTCCGCCACTTCGGCCCCATTCCCGTGGTGTCCAGGAGCTTGACTCCTGAGGACGTCAATTTGGAGCGCAACACGCTGTCCGAAGTGATGTCGCAAATCGTAGAGGATTGCGAAAACGCATTGCCTGGACTCCCAGTGGTGCCACCAAGCGGACAAGAAGGTCGGGTCACCCAAGGGGCCGCATACGCGCTCATGGGCAAGGCCTACCTCTATTGGGCCGACTTGAAAGGAGACGATCCCGCCTTGTTTGCCTTGGCCGCTGAGGCTTTCCAAAACGTGGTTGACCTGGGCGTTTACCAATTGGAAGACGACATGGAGCAACTCTACCAGTTTGACATCATGAACACCGCGGAATCTGTGTTTGAGGTCCAACACAACCCACTTTGGTCCAGCGATTGGGGCTGGTTCGAAGGTGTCGACGGCAATGGCATGATTCAATTGTGTGGCATCCGTGGCCTGTGCGCAGACCACCCCGATTACGAAGCGGGTTGGGGCTTTATGCCCGTCACAGAAGATTTGTGGAACCACTTTTTGGACGACGACACGTATCGCCGTGATGTGGCCATCATCTCCGAAGCAGAGCTCGCTCAAGACCTCGCCGATGCCGGCATGAGCTGCGACCCCATCATTGACCAGACTCAAAACAACCCGTTGGACTACACCGGTTACTGGCAAGAGAAGTACCCCAACTTGAAGGCCTATGCTGGCACCAATGTCAACGGAGGCAATGAGCACCTGACCAAGTCGCAAAACACCCACGTGTTCCGCTATGCCGACATCATGCTCATGCTTGCCGAAGCCTACCACCGGGGTACAGGCGATGATGGCGCAGCGATGTATTACATCAACGAGGTGCGCGAACGCGCAGCTGGACCTGGCAACAACACAGGCAGCTTCAGGACCGCAGAACAAGTGATGGCAGACGAAGGCTGGAGCTTACTGGACCTAATTTGGTACGAGCGCCGCGCTGAATTGGCTTGCGAAGGTGACCGCTGGTTCGACCTGGTTCGCTCTGGTCGCGCCAGCGCTGACCTGTTCGAAGGAGACAAAGCCGCCAACTTCACCCAAGACGACCTCTGGCTTCCCATCGCTTTGGAAGAGACGCTGATCGCGTCCAGCCTCACGACCTACCCGGACCCATCCCTGTTCAATTGAACCCGCTCTTGGCGTTCAAAAACACCTCACATCACCACAGAATCATTCACAAGCAACAACCCAAACCATGAACAGAACAATTCAAGGACTTGTCTTCATTCTTTTGGTCAGCCTCGCTGTTGCGAGCTGTCGCAAAGACCCTGCGCCCGAGCCCTCCGCAGTCATCGCAAGCTTCCAATACGAGGTCAGCGAAACCGATTGGGCCGAGGTCACATTCACCAACTACTCCGTGAATGCCACCTCACATGCATGGGATTTCGGAGATGGCAACACCAGCACTGAAACCAGCCCTACGCACACCTTCGGAGCTGGAGGCTCCTATGAGGTGACCCTCACCGCCACTGGACTGGAAGGCTCTGCCTCCAAGACCGAGACCATCATCATCACCGACCCCAACACTGCGGGGACCTTCTTGACAGGTGCCGATGGAAAGACCTGGTACTTGGACCGCGAAGAGATTGCACTCGGCATCGGACCTGGCATTGGTGACAACAGCTGGTGGTCCTTTGGTGGAGTCACTCCACTGGGTGATCGCCCTTGCATCCTCGACGACAGCTACACCTTCAACCCCGATGGATCTTGGGACAAGAACACCAATGGCACCTTGTTCATGGACTCCGACGGAAACGGCGGATGGCTGGGCATTGATGAGAACTGCATCGATGAGTCAGACCCCGGCGTGTTCACAGGACCCAATGGAGAAGACCTGAGTGCCTTTGCCAACGGTGGAGAATACACCTTTGACTTCAACACCAACACCAACAGCATCACCATTGATGGATTTGGTGCTTACATCGGATTGTGTGTGAAGACCGAAGCTGGAGACAACTACAACCCTGTGGCGTCAAAGAACTACACCATCATCGACATGGTCGAAGGTGCTGACGTGGACCGTTTGAGCCTCTCTTTGGTTGGTTTGGACGGTGGTTCTGCGTGGAACTTCTACCTGGTCCACTACCACAACGAAGCTGACCTTCCCCCCATCCCTTCTTCTGCGCCGACGGCGAACTTCTCTTACGTGAAAGACGGAAGCACCGTGACCTTCACCAACTCTTCTTCCAACGCTACCGGCTATT
Organism: uncultured Flavobacteriales bacterium; assembly: GCA_943787435.1. Taxonomy (GTDB): domain Bacteria; phylum Bacteroidota; class Bacteroidia; order Flavobacteriales_D; family Sanyastnellaceae; genus UBA8752. The sequence goes on from CALSMK010000004.1 coordinate 24,677, forward strand.
CTTGGGACTTTGGTGATGGCGGAATGAGCACGGAGACCAACCCTGTTCACACCTACGCAGCCGATGGCGATTACACCGTCACGCTGACCGCCACCGACGATTCCGGTGCGTCCAACGACAATCAGCAGGTGCTGTCCATCAGCTCAGCTGTGTTCGTGGCTTCCAATCTGTCCAGTGCCGATGGAAAAACATGGAGCTTGGATGGAGAAGCCAGCTACTATGTCGGACCTGGCCAAGGCAACGGCGATTGGTGGGGCGGAATCGATGCCAACGGCGTCGTGGAGCGCGCTTGCCAGTTGGATGACTCGTGGGTCTTTTACGACGATGGCACCATGGAATACATCACCGATGGTGTGATCTGGGCCGAAGGATACCTCGGCGGCGCCAATGAGTGCTTGGACGAGACCTTGCTCACTCCCCCTCTCGATGCATTCGGAGCAGGCACCCACAGCTTCACCGCTTCGGACACAGAGATCGCTGTGAACGGAACCGGTGCATTCATTGGATTCAACAAAGCCTACAACGGCGGAGAATTGCCCGATGATGGAACAGGTGTTCCCGTGAGTGCCATTACCTACGAAGTCTACGAATACAGCAACAATGGTGGTGTTGAACGCCTCACCATCACTGTCGACTATGGAGAAAATCCTGGAGAAGCCTACTGGACGTTCCGCTTGATCGCGCAGTGATCCACGCTTCATAACGCCTTATGAGAAAAGGGAATCGGCCTCGGGTCGGTTCCCTTTTTTCTTTTCCCAATCTCCAAGTGGTTCAGCCCGCCACTGGCCACAGTTCAACGCGCATTCCACTCCTCCCAAAAGGGCAGAGCACAAAAGGGTCATCCTCTTCAAGGGACGCACCTTAAATAACTGATTATGAACCGACGGGGTCATCTCGACAGGAGCCTTGACAACCCGCATCGAACTGACTGACTCTGAAACAGCGGAACCTTGATTAATTGAACATACAAAGACTACACATTCAAGGACTGAACCTTGAAAGCTTAGTACCGAACCGACTGATGCTGAACCGACTTAGCGGAGGGGCTTCAAAAAGCGGCCCGTGTTGATGGTGCCATCTTCTCGATGCACAAAGACTTCGTAGACCCCGGCTGCCAGCCCTTGCAACGAAATCTTCTCTTCAATGGAGGTCACGTCCTCGTAAGTCTTGCCATAAACAGGACGCCCGAGTGCATCATAAATGGACAAGGTCAAAGTCTGCGGGAAAAACACAGAAAAAGCGACCGTCACTTCTCCCGTTTGCACAGGGTTGGGATAGGCCAAAACCGTTTTGAATGAAGTAAAACCAGGCTCTTCTACCTCTTCCTCGTATTCAAATTCATACCAATTCAGATTGAAGGGCGCCTCGGTGACCGTCACGCGAAGGGTATACAGCCCTGCATCCATGTCCACTTCCTTGCTCGAAGTGGTCCACGTCTGCCATCCCCCCGATGCAGGAAAGACAAAGTCACCCAGGCCAATGGATTGGCCATCCTGATCGATGAGTTCCATCGATGCAGAGCCATTGACCTCGGACGCCGTGCGAACCCTGACGGTGTATTCTCCTGAATAGCGCACGTTGACTTGGTACTCCATGATGTCTCCGGCATCCAAGAACCCGACATTCTGCGCCCCCACCATTGTCGCTTGTGGTTTCAAGCTCTACCCCCACTTGTGTGCTGAAGCTCTCGGCTTCAATCCAACCTGGAATGGGAAAGCTGAAATCCAGGTCATTGTAGACCTCCTCAAGCACAAACGCCTCCAAACCTTCACCTCCCGGGCCAGCAACGGAGTTGCCTCCGTATGACAAGGTGAGGTCCATGGTGGCGTCCATGTTTTCTTCCACCTCAAACACAATCACACGATCGGCTCCTGCGGGAACAGAAGAGCCAAGCAAGGTCAAGGGGTTGCCATCGGCATACAAGGTGAACCCATTCGTGCCCGACTGGAGCGGCAATTGAAGGGGCTTGTTCAACGTCAGCTGGACGGACTGAGAAGCCAAGGTCTTGGCATTTACAAAACCCATGTCCACTTGAGAGGCTGGGGTTCCCGTGAACGAAATGTCGAAGTGACTCACCTCGAATCCACCTTCGTCGGCCCGGAATGTGAGTCCGACTGGGCCTTCCTCCAGGTACACATCTTCGATGGTGACGGTTTGCCACCCGCCAGGCAGGCCACTCAACGGCAACTCGGTGTATGTGGAGACGTCAGTGCCGTCTACATCAAAGTGCACCATGCCCGCTACATCCCCCACGGAAACGCGCATTTCGATGTCGTACAGTCCCCCAACGCTCACGTCCAAGGTGTACTTCATCCACTCATCCGTCGCGATCCAACTCACTTTATAACCATTGGAATGAATGGGGTCGTTGGTGGGCATGATGTCGACCCCGTCATTTCGGTAGGCCCAACCCGAATTCCACTCGGTGTAATTGCCTGTAGATACATGGTAATTGGCCACTTGGATGTCTCCATAGGCCGACCCAACCGTGCCCCGGTCAAAGTCCGTAGCGTGCACAATGCCGGGCAGCGACTGCCCGGGATTGAACGGAATCGATCCGTCCTCTTGCACCTGGCGGAACATCGCGTCGATCACATCGCGTTGGATGACGCAGTTTTGAATCCTCAGCTTCTCGGTCAAATCCATGAGCGCATTGGTGGCAAACGCCTCGGTGGGCTGGGCCGCACTGCCACTCCAGTAATCGAGCAGGGTCTGATATTCTGGAGTTTTCTCCACCGACAACGGCGCCGAAATGCTTTCCACTTTCTTCAAGGGCCACCACGCCCAACCGATACCGAGTCCTTCCAAAAGATGGATCGCATCACGGAACCAAACATTGGAGTTCTCTCCACTTTCTCCCAAGTAAAGCGGGACATCGTAGGCATCTCGAATGCCGACAGCAAACTGCATGGACCCTTCATCATTGATGCTCCAATATTTGTGCGGGCTGTACACGAGGTTGTCATCCCAAGGTGGGGTCAAGCCAGAGAAGTCGTTGGCCCACCAATTCCCTTCAATGAAGATCACGTGGTCGGGGTCGACAGAACGGATGCTGTCCGTGCACTGCATGTAGAGGTTTCGGAGTGCGGTTCCACCGGGCAAATCCCAATTGGGTTCATTCAACAAATCGTATCCCGCCACCCAATCTTCATCGACGTAGTGCTCAGCCAGACGCTTCCAGAGGGAAGCCATTTTGTTTTTGTTCTCGGAGCTCTCCCACAAGGATGGCTTGGTGGGGTCATAATCCGAGATGGCCGCGTCGTAGCCCTGGCCTCCAGGAGCGCCGTGCAGGTCGAGAACGACATACATCTCATTCTGCTTGCACCAAGAAATCAAGCTGTCGGTCAACTCGAAGCCCAAGTCCAGCCAAGTGTTCTCTCCAGGTACAGGCTCGTCCTCAATGGGCAAGGTGAACAGGTTGTAATGCATGGGCAAACGCACCGAGTTGAAGCCCCAAGCCTTCATCGAATCGATGTCGGTTTTGGTCACGTGATTTTGGAGCCAAGCCGTGTAAAATTCATCCGTGGCTGCCTCTCCAATCAGAAGCTCAATCTTGTTGCGAATCTCAAATTGGGCATTGGCAAAACCAGCCGTTTGAAGCATGTACCCCTCCTGCAGCATCCAGCCTCCCAAACCCATGCCACGAAGCAACACGGTTTCTCCAGACTCATTGACAATGTTCGGACCATCCGTAGACAGACGATGCTGGCTGGCAACCTCCGCGGTGGAGGTGAACACGAAAATGAAACAAGCCAACAACCGCAGAGATTGACAACAATTTGACATGGTCTTAAAAGTACACTTGAGGGCGCAAAACCCCATGGATGTGGCCCCAAACTCATCTTCCCAAGGACAGGGGCGTATTCAATGGGAATGGAGACCGGGGGGGCAGCAAGGTGCAATGAGTAACTTTGACTCTAACATGATGAAGGACCTCTCCCTTTTTGGCACAATTTTTCTGGGCCTCTTGCTTGTCCAATGTCAACCGGATGATGCTCCTGCGGTTGTTCCCGAAGTCAGCTTCCCCATCAACATTAGCGCGGAAGAAACCGAAGACAATCGCGTTTTCGAATTCCCTGTGGTGATGAACCAATCCACCACCCGCGACGTGATCCTGTACTATGAGACACGCCCCCTCACAGCAGAGGCCGATTTGGATTACATCCCGGTTTCAGACTCTCTGATCATCCGGTGCGGAACAGCATCGGCCAACATTCAAGTGGAGATCATCGTGGACGAGTTTGTCGAAGAAGACGAGGAATTCAGGCTGGTGTTGACTGGGTCCACCAACGCCATCTTGGCTGGCGGCGTTCAAGAAGCCATCGGAACCATTCGCAACGACGACTCTGTCATCGCTGTGACCCAAGAAGGACATACCTCTGCAGAAAGTTACCCAGGCAAAACCTTGGTCTGGTCTGACGAATTCAATGGCAACGCCATTGACCTTGAAAACTGGACCTACGACCTCGGGGCAAGCGGCTGGGGCAACCAAGAACTCCAGAATTACACCTCCAACAGTGACAATGCGTACGTGGCCAATGGCAACTTGATGATTGTGGCCAAAGAGCAAGGCATCTCATACACTTCTGCTCGACTCAAGTCCATTGGTCTGCAAGAGTTTCAATATGGCCGAATCGATGTGCGGGCTGTTCTGCCTTTCGGCCAAGGCATTTGGCCAGCCATCTGGATGCTCGGCGACAATTTTCCAACGGCCGGATGGCCAGCGTGCGGTGAAATCGACATCATGGAAGTGATCGGGTCATCCCCCAGCACCACCCATGGAACGATCCATTTTGGCGCCGACTGGACACAGCACAACTACGTCGGACAAGGCACAAGCCTGACCTCTGGACAAACGTTTGCCGACGAATTCCACGTCTTTTCCATTGAATGGGACGCCAACGGAATCACCTGGCTGCTGGACGACTCCCCATTCTATTCGGTGTCACCCAATGTGGTCGGAAGCCAACCCTATCCATTCGACCACCCCTTCTTCTTCATCTTGAATGTGGCCGTCGGTGGACAATGGCCGGGTTACCCTGACGCCACCACCACCTTTCCTCAGTTCATGGCCATCGACTACGTCAGGGTGTTCCAGTGATCACCGGTTCTTGGTTCCAAAGAGAGCGGTGAAAAAGGTCTGCTTCAATGGAGGTGGAAGTCCACCAAACAACCAAGCAGAAAAACCAAGTTTGTCAGTCCACAATCAGGTTGAGCGACGTATTGAAATCGGTCCCTTCTAACCGCAACACATAGGCGCCAGCAGGCATGCGAAGCCGAGGCAAGATGATGGGTTCATTGCTTCGCACTGTCCCTTTCCACAGACGCTGCCCGCGCATGTTGAATATGACCATTTGCGCCTCTCCTGTGAGCCCCTGAAGCCGGACTTCATCTTGGGCGGGGTTCGGAATCAACTCGATGGCTGGCATCTCCATTTCTGCCATCTCCGAAGTACCGGCCAATTCTCCAAAGGCTTGAATCTCCCAGAGGGAATGTCCCCACTGCGTGGCTCGCTGGATGCCCTCCACTTGAATGAACTGGGCCTCGACCTCGGGGTAGAACATGTCATTTCCACCATCGGCTTGGGTGTCGTGAACCAAGGTTGTCCAGGTCTGCCCATCCATGGAAACATTGAGTTTGTATTCCGAACTGTAGGCCGCCTCCCATGACAGCGAAATGACATCCAAGGTGTACACGTCCAACAGGTCCACCGTGATGGTCTGAGGGTCGTAGAAATCCGAGCTCCAGCGGGTTGAGAAACTGCCGTCTACAGCCATGGCCGGTGCCAATTCTGAAGATTCTTGCGAGGTGGCCGTAGCGGGCTTGAGGTAACACAGGTTGGGCACCACCGCCTCGTCTGGATCCAACACGTCCATGGTGTAGGTCAAGCTGTTGTTGTCCTCCATCCATTCCGTCCAATCATTGCCCGCATCTACCATGGCTTCAATGTCCACGGCCTCCAACTCGGGCACGGTGTAGTTGCTTGCACTGGCGCATTGAAAGGCCGCGCCCCCGATCCACAGGGTATCCGACAACGACTGCATGGATGCCACCTCCTGTCCCCCAATGGAAAAAGACACCACCAAGTCCTCGCCGGCATTCACCACAGCCGTGCCTTGGTTCTTCACCAAAGCGCACACCATGAGCGAGTCCCCCGGGAAAGGATATCGGGGGTAGGTGAAGATTCGGGTCACTTCGAAATCCGGAGCAGGCGTCGAACCCACCACATCAAATTCAACCCCCTCTCCCAATTCGCCAGAACTCCCTCCAGCGCGAAGCACATACTGCCCCAGTGCCACTTCGTAACGGCCCAAGGTCTCACTGTAGTAGTACATCTCGTTGGCTCCAATGGTGACTTCCACAGTCACTGTTTCACCAGGTTGAATCTCAACCTTTTCGAACCCCTTCAGCTCTTTCTCTGGCATCCAGACCGGTGCCCCTTCGTTGGTGAGGTAAAACTGCACCACTTCTGCACCGGGCACAGCGCCGATGTTGGTGACCTGCACTGTAGCCGTGATGGGCTGACCTGCCTCATAGCTGGCCGCGTCCAATTGAAGGTTACCGTAAGCGAAATCCGCGTAGCTCAAACCAAAACCAAAAGGAAACTGGGGGGTGATGTCCAATTCGTCGTAGTACCGGTACCCACCATTATAATCGTCTGAATAATCATCATTCCAAGCAGGCATTTGCGCGTCGTTCACAGGCATGGTCACCGGAAGTTTTCCGCTCGGGTTGACGTCCCCGTACAAGACATCTGCAATCGCATTTCCACCTTCCATTCCCGGGTAGAAGGCGTAGAGGAAACCCTTCATGTGACCCAAAGCATCGGGCACGGCACAAATGCCTCCGCTTTTGATGACCGCAATCACGTTCGGATTCACCTCGGCCAATTCCTGGATGAGCAACTGCTGCATGCCGGGCAGTTCAACCGAATCATTGGTCCGGTCTACTGGACCAGGAGCGTAGTTCTCGCCTTCCTGCGTTTGATCCAAGCCCCCCACGAAAATCACAATGTCAGAAGCCATGGCCACTTCCCTGGCTGCCGCAAAACCCACCGTGTCTGTGCTGTTGATGTCGCATCCCGGCGCGAACTCAATTTGACTGGCGGGAATTTTATTGAGCAACCCTTGGAGAGGCGTGATGGCATAAGGTGGGTCTACCCAGCTGCTGCCAAATCCATCCAACTGTGCCACCGCTGCACTGGGCCCTACAATGGCCACAGTGGCCGAAGGCGAAATGGGAAGGATGCCGTCTGCGTTCTTCAGCAGGACAATCGCCTCTCTGCCAGCATCCAAGCAAAGGGCCTGGTGCTCAGGAGTGTTCGCCCCAGTGATGGGGTTGCTGGCCGGGATGTTGTCCATCATCCCATTCAGATACTTTACCCGCAACACGCGGCGCACAGCTCGGTCCAAATCCTCGTCGGTGATGGCTCCATTCTGGTAGTCGTTGGTCAATTGCAACTCGTATTCGGAAACATTCACATCCATTTCCAAATCGCACCCCGCCTTCAAGGCCTTGCTCGCATCCCACACAGATCCCCAGTCCGAGACCACGTAGAATGGAAAACCCCACTTTTTCTTCAGGATGTCCGTCAGCAGGTCGCTGTTTTCGGCTGACTTTTCTCCGTTGACCAAATTGTAAGCGTTCATCACAGACATGGCTCCTGCATCTTGCATGACCCTGCGGAAGTTGTAACCGTAGTGTTCCATCAGCTGCCGTTCGGTCAAAACGTGGTTTACAGTGTGTCTGAACTCTTGCTTGTTCACAGCATTGAAATGCTTGATGGTGGCAATCACTGGGTTTTGTTGGATCCCTTGAACCACCTCCACGTTCATGTGAGCAGTCAAGAAAGGGTCTTCTCCACCTGTTTCCGGACTTCTTCCATTCCGGGGGTCACGGCACAAATCAAGCGCTGGCCCCAATTGCTGGTGCTTGTCGTAAGCGTGAAACTCCTCGCCCATGGCTACGCCCACTTCACGTGCGAGCTGACGGTTCCATGATGCCGCAATGCCAATCCCAACTGGAAACGATGTGGCATCCACCAAGCGAACACCGTGCGGGCCATCAGACATGGTGAATCCTGGAATGGCTGGGCTGGAATTGCCCGCCGTGGTCCAAAAAGAATTCCGATGAATCTGGGCGATTTTCTGCTGCCAAGTCATCGCATCGATTTGTTGCTGAATCAAGGCCTCCAATGGATCGACATCCGAACTGATCACCACCGCGCACTCTTCCCCGAAAGCAGCGAGCAGCATCAACATATCCGTGACCCCCACAATGCCGTCCGCGTTTTGATCTGGACAATTGGAAACCATCCCTTCAAAAGCGCAAGTCCCGTTGTCCCAATCTGCTTGCTGATCAAAATTGATCGCCTCTGAATATGTGCAGCCTCCTTGTCCCGAACCGGAGCACAGCTCCGACGGTGAATCCAAGTTGGCCAAGGGGTTGTAGTTGGACGCAAACGGATCTGTGCACCCCAAACAGGGAACGCACTCATTGAAACACACCACGTCCAGCGTGGTGCTCACATTCACCAAACCCCAGCGGGTTCCCATCTCAGCGCATGCACCCGTGGGGGACTCCCAGGCCATGCCAACAGGACCCGCAGGCGTACCAAATCTATAATTGAAGGTGGCATTCATCGGCACTTCGACAGAGGCCTCCCAAGCCCCCCAAAGGCCCGTTTCCATAGGATGGACCTCCCCTTCCACTTCCAAAACGGCCGACATGCTTGGGTCTGGCATGTCCACCAAAAATGTCACCTCAACGGCGTTGTTCTGAAAGGGGACAGCCAAGGCCATCTCCCCGTTTAACAGGATTCCAATCAAAGACAAGGCACAAGCAACACGGAAGGATGCAGGCGTAAATGGCAGACAAAGCATGTCCAAAAATAAATTTAAAATGTCCTCCTCGGCCCACTCTAAATTCCCGGGTGCAAAGGCTCAATCTCGTCGAGATTTCGCTCCACATCCACCTTCAAAACGTTGTTGGCCAAACTGAACAAAACGTACTGGGACACCAGCGAAATCAGGTCGATGATCTCCGAATCGGTCAACTCAGGCTTGTACTTGGACCAAGCCGCATCGCCCACGTTCCGGTGCAGCACCATTTCGTCGGTCAAAGCCAGCAAGGCGGTTTCGCGGTCGCCGAACACCGAGCCCAAGGGCTGCTCCCTCACCGCATCGAGCTCTGCTTGGGTCACCCCGAACTCCTCGGCCACGGGGACGTGGTGCTTCCAGACATAGTTGCAGTCGTAATGCAAAGCCATGCGAAGGATGACCAATTCCTGCTCGCGAACGGAAAAGCCCATGTCCAATTTGGAGGAGACCCAATGGTCCAAGAAAGCGCCGAGGGTGCTCGGGTTGTGCATGAGCATGCCCAGCACATGACGGGGTGCATAGCGGCCCTTGAGTCCATCGCCGGGAATCCGTTGCAAGGTCTCCAGCCACTCCGGGCGCATGTCGTCTACATTCTTCGGTTCCAGTCTCATGGCCTTGTTTTTTTTTTGGGGGCGGCAGGTGCACCGCGCAGTCAGACACCTGAGAGGAAACACACCAAGAGCATGCCTCCGTTAAGACACAGGACGACCAAGGTTTGGGTGCATCTGCCGTTCATTCCCAATGATAAGACGCTCGCCTCTGCCCGCAACAAAAGACCCGCGGTCCGCACGAAATCAAGTGCTGCATTTCAGCACCCAAAACCGCCTTAAAAAACCCGTGAATTACTGAAAACCAATTGGTTATAATGAGCGATTATTTGACTCCTCATCAGATCTTCCTTACATTCAAGAATGCGCCAAATTCAATTGCTCTTGGTCTTTTTGACTTCTGCTGGTTGCATGGCACAGGACACTTTGCCTCCATACAACCCCGACTACAATGGAGACGGATGCTACACTGTGGCTGATTTGATGCCCTTTCTGCAATTGTTCGGAGCATGTCCGGACACCACAGAGACCTGGACTTGCGGGGGGACGGTCCTGTTCGACAACTACGGGTACGAATCTGTGCTCATCGGAGATCAATGTTGGTTGGCCGAAAACCTGCGCAACTCGCATTATTCCAACGGAGACTCCATCTCAACCAACCTGAGCGAGATCGAATGGCAGTCCTATCCGGCCGAGGGCCGCATGACCGTCTATGGAGACGAAGAGGCCTGCCAAGACTACTCACCAGACATCAATGCTTGCGACCCTGTTCAATCTTTGGCCGAGTACGGACGCCTGTACAATTGGTACGCTGTCACCGATTCCCGCAACGTATGTCCCGAAGGATGGCATGTCCCCTCCGATGACGAGTGGATGGTCATGGAACAGGCCCTCGGCATGACCGCATCGGCCGCAGACTCTCTGGGATGGAGGGGCGTTGACCAAGGCCATCAATTGAAGTCTGCCTTTGGGTGGTCTCCGGACGCCTTCGACGATGGCAACGGCTCGAATGCTGCGGGCTTTAACGCACTGCCCGGCGGCATCCGATACAGCTATGAGTTCTATGGAACCGCAGGCTCCAGTGGGTGGTGGTGGTCCACCACGGGCAGCTTCCAACAAGCGCGATACCGGCGTATGAACTACGACCAAGCCGGCATCTGGCGAGACAGCAGTGCCCCGTTCAATGGCTTTTCTGTGCGCTGCATCCTGGACTGATGCCGCAAGACTGTTCAGTCCCTTGGCACTGAATCCTGACGACAGGCCACCCATCCCTCTACACAGACCGATCGTCAATTCGGCACTTACTTTCGCGCCATGATGCAGAAAGTCTCCCTCACCGCATTGGCTGCGGCCCTGTTTCTCGGTTCGTCTTGGGCTCAAACACCGTGTGTCAATGGAATGGCCGGCGGCTATCCGTGCGAAAACGTGGATTTGGTGTCTTTTATGGCGTCTCAAGAAGTGGGAGGAGGCAGCAACATGAATGACATCTGGGGATGGACTGACCCGTCTGACAGCACAGAGTACGTCTTGCTGGGCCGCTCCAACGGAACCGCCTTCATCGACATTTCCGACCCCATCAATCCCGTGCTCATTGCCGATTTACCCACCCAGACCACCAACTCACTCTGGCGGGACATCAAGGTCTACGGCAACCATGCCTTCATCGTCGCAGAAGCGGGAGGCCACGGCATGCAAGTGGTGGACCTGACCCAGCTCGGGGCCATCGCCAATCCACCACAAACCATCGAAGCCGACGCCCTGTACACGGGCTGGGGCGACGCCCACAACATTGTCATCAATGAAAGCACTGCCCGGGCATACGGGGTGGGAACCAACACCTTTGAAGGCGGGCTCCACATCGTGGACATCAGCGACCCATTGAACCCCAGCCTAATCGGCGAGTTTTCTGCCGACGGCTACACGCACGACGCTCAAGTGGTCTCCTACATTGGTCCAGACACCCAATACGGAGGCAAGGAAATCGCCTTTTGCTGCAATGAAAACACCATCACCATTGCAGATGTCACCAACCCTGAAGACGCTGCTCTCATCAGTGCCACCGGCTATGAAAACTCGAGCTACACCCACCAAGGATGGCTCACCGAAGACCACCGCTACTTCATCAGCAACGATGAACTCGATGAACAGGATTACGGCGTCAATACAACCTCTTTCATCTGGGACGTCAGCAACTTAAGTGCGCCTGAAATCGTGGGCACCTTCGTGTCCACTTCCAGTGCGATTGACCACAACATGTATGTGCGCGACACCCTGATTTACCAGTCCAACTACAGAGCCGGCCTGCGTATTTTGAGTACATCCGACATCGACAATGGCCAACTGGAAGAGGTGGCTTTTTTCGACGTAGACCCTGCCAGCGATGCGCCTCAATTCAGCGGGACTTGGTCAAACTACCCGTACTTCCCTTCTGGCATCATCGCCGTCTCCCACATGGAAGAGGGCTTGTTCTTGCTCCAACTTTCTGGAGAGATGAGCGACTTGGGGTGCACCGACCCCTGTGGCCTGCAACTTTGACCCCACTGCCCTCGAAGACAACGGGTCTTGTCTCGGATTCAACGAGTGCGGGGGGTGCGAAGGAGCAGGCACTGTCGTGCATCGGTTGCACCGACGACGCGGCCTGCAACTTCTCTGCGCTGGCCACCATCGACGATGGGTCTTGCTTCGAGCTCGATCCTCCGGCTGCCCAGTCCGCCACCCAAACCGCAGACGCCATCACCTTCTACGGCCGAGCCCGGAACCCACTGGTTCGAGTCCCCCGCCTCCCCTGCTCCATTGGCCATCGGCGCCATCCTATCGCCATGGCCTTTGAGCCCTTCGACCAGTCCGTCTGGGTGGCCCATTCCAACGGCGAGTATGGCCTGAGCGGCGGCAAGGAAGCCCCTGACTTCAACAGCGGCCAGCACCACGCCAACAATGCCAATTGGCTGCTCTTCGACGTTTATGAAGACGTCCTCTTTGAGTCGGTGGAAGTGCACTCCGAAGGCGGTGGCCCGCAGACCATCGAACATCGCGGATGCCAACGGGTCCGCCATCGGCTCCGTCACGCAGGACTTGGTCCGCTGGCCTCAATGTCTTTCTGCTCAATCAAGAGCTCCCCGCTGGAAATGGGTACCAGATCCGCTCTGGCAACGATGTCCCCCTGCTTTGGCGCGATGACAGTGGGGCCGACGTGAACTACCCCTACGACATTGGCGGCCTGGCCAGCATCACCAGCACCACCATCTCCGGGGAGAACCAGTACACCTATTACTACTTCTACTACAACTGGAAGATGTCGTCGATCGACCCCTGCCTCTCTGAGCGGGTGGAGTTCACCGTCACGGCAGAGGACGTTTCAAGTCTGGGACAACGTCCAACTGCGGCGCCAAAAAGCCTGCTGAAAATGATCGATATGATGGGCCGAGAAATCTCACACCCACAGAACCAAATGGTGCTTCTGATCTACTCTGACGGCTCGACCGAAAAGCGGTTCGTCTCCGATCAAAATTAAAATCCCCCCTCTTTTTTGGCAGCCTTGCCCCTCAATTGGGGCAAGCCAAACCAAAGGTCGACAGCGCCATCAAAATGTCGCTCGCAGCCACAAGACCGTCATCATTGAGGTCAGCTATCCCGCAGTCTGAGCTGCATCCAAATCCCGCCAGGAGGATCAAAATGTCAGCGGCCCCTCGGAGACCATCTTCGTTCAAATCTCCAATGCAGTTGACCTCATCATTGTCGCAAATGCCATCTCCATCTGCGTCGTTGTCGACAACCACGCCGTCTTCACACGTTTGGCAAAGGCCATCCGTATAGGTGCAAAGTGAATTGTCCGAGTCCGTGGTTGGATTGTCATTGTAGTTGCAAGCTGAGCTGTCTGTGCAGCCTGTCACCTCATCCGAATCGCAGACTCCGTCATTGTCTTGGTCATTGACCACCACTCCACCATCCAGGCAAGATTCACAAGGACCGCTGGCATAAATGCAGCTGTCGTCGTTGTCGGTGGCCTCGGGGTCAAAGTTGCATGCCTGTTCATCCTGACACCCCGCAATTTCATCGTCATCACAGACTCCGTCATTGTCGGCATCCCTGTCCACCAGCGCACCCGCCTCGCAGGTGTCACAATTCCCATCCACGTAAGTGCAAAGGTCATTGTCTGTGTCGGTAAAAGGCCCGTCGTCATAATTGCACGCCAAGGGGTCTGTGCATCCTGTGACCTCAAGCTCATCGCAAACACCGTCTTCATCGGTGTCGTTGTTGCATCTGCCCAGGCAGTCTAACACGGAGACGCCATCGACAATGGCATCTGGATAGAGGTCCTCCGGCCCTTCACAACCTCCATCGTCTAAGGTGACAAAAGGGTTGTAATTGCAGGCAAACTCATCTGTACAGCCCGCGCAACTCATGTAGTCGCATGAGCCATCGTCATCGGTGGCCTCAACTTCGAAATTGCACGCCTCTGAATCCGTGCACCCCCCCACCTCTTCTTCGTCACAAATGCCATCCCCATCCAGGTCATTCAAACATCCACCTTCACAGTTCACATAGGCTTTGCTGTAGAGGTCTACCGGGAATACACAGCTTCCGTCATCAATGAAAGCAGTGCTGTCGTAGTTGCAAGCCATGCTGAACGAACATCCTGAGCAAGACGTGTAGTCGCATGACCCGTCCGACAAATAGGCATCCGCATCGTGGTTGCAAGCCGCTGGATTGATGCAACCCGCGCACGATGCGTAGTCACAACTGCCATCGTCGAGGGTCGCATCCGACAAAAAGTTGCAGGCCAAACCATCGGTGCAACCGTTGATTTCCTCTTCATCACAGACCCCATTCCCATTGGTGTCGTTGTAGCACACACCTTCGCAGTCCACATAAGCCGATGGGTGCAAGTCTTGGATGAAAAGGCAGGTTTCGTTGGATTCCAAGGTGAATGCCGCTTCGTAATTGCAAGCCGCTGCATCCATGCAACCATAGCAGTCAAATGTGCAGCTGCCATCCTCGGTGTCTGCATCGGGGTTGTAGTTGCATCCTTGTGGGATGGTGCACCCTGCAACGAGCAGCAAGCCGGACCGGTCTTCTCCGCCAGTGGCCATGCCACTGCCTTCGCATCCGGAAAAGTCGCA
>CALSMK010000005.1 GCA_943787435.1 uncultured Flavobacteriales bacterium
TGCAGCAGGGACCCATCAACTGCTCACGTTGGGCATCACGCCAACCCGTCCAGACACCGGTTACGGCTACATTCAATTCGAAGATTTGCCTGATGCCGAAGACCAGAGGCTTCGTCAGGTTCGCACCTTCACAGAGAAGCCGGACTTGGATTTGGCTGAACGCTTTTTGGCCTCTGGAGATTTTTGCTGGAATGCGGGGATTTTTGTGTGGTCGGTTCAAACCGTTCTCGATCGGTTCGAGGCGCAAATGCCGGATTTGCACGCCCTTTTTGTTGAGCGGAAGTCGGATTTGGGCACCGAGCGCGAAGAAGACGCCATCCACGCCATTTATGGCTCAGCGGAGAACATCAGCATTGACTATGGCATCATGGAAAAGGCGCCCAACGTTGGTGTGGTTTTAGGAGAATACGGGTGGAGTGACTTGGGCACTTGGGGCTCGCTTTACGACAAGCTCGACAAGAATGAAGAGGGTCATGCGGTCTCGGGTGCTTCGCTGCTCACAGAAAGTTCATCTGGACTGATGGTGGCGGCCGAAGGCAAGAAGCTGATCGTGGCCAAGGGCCTCGAAGACTTCATAGTGGTCGACACCCCAGACGCGCTGCTGATTTGTCCACGCAGCGATGAGCAATGGGTGAAGCAGTTGGTCTCCCGACTCAAGGCGGAGAAAGGCGAGCCATTGGTTTGACTTCAAACCCCAAGCGCACCACACCAAGGTTGGCGCGGCGCGAAAGGGTGTGAGCCAGAATTTATGTTTTCGCAAAGGGAGCCGGCTTGCGGTTTGCCGGAGCCATGTGGGGGTCGTCCCTTCATCGCTGGTGGCAAGGTGAGGCTGACTTCTCCTGCTTTCATTGACGATTCTGCTTGTCGAGGCTGACATTCATCACCGGCCGCTTCGGTGCTTACCTTCGTCTCAGGCATGGGCATCCTCTTCCATATCGGGCGTTTTTTCTCCTTCCTTGCAGCGGCATTGCGCCGACCGCAAAAGGGCCGTGTTTTTGCACAAGCGACCTTGGTCGAGTTGGAGGCCATTGGCGTTCAAAGTGTGGGCATCGTAGCGTTGCTGAGCGTGTTCATGGGGGCCGTGATCGCCATCCAAACGGCGCACCAGGTGGGCGGTTGGGTGCCGGCCTACACCATCGGGTTCACAGTTAGGCAGACCATGATATTGGAGTTTGCCCCGACCATCATTCCGGTCATCCTGTCGGGCAAGGTGGGCTCCAACATCGCATCACAAATCGGGACCATGCAGGTCACAGAGCAAATTGATGCCCTGGAAGTCATGGGGGTCAGAAGCATCTCCTTCTTGGTGTTGCCCAAGCTGCTCGCGGCGTTGCTGATTTTTCCATTTTTGGTGGTCATCGCCATGGTCTTGGGGATGGGCGCTGGAGCGTTCATCTGTGATTTCGCAGAGCTGAGCAGCTTTGCCGATTACGAGTACGGGTTGCAGGTGGACTTCAGCCCTTTCGACGTGACCTACGCCTTGATTAAAACCTGTGTCTTTGCTTTGATCATTACCAGTGTGAGTGCCTACCATGGTTACTATACCTCAGGAGGAGCGCGCGAGGTTGGGCGGTCAAGCACCAAGGCTGTGGTCTACAGCGTCGTCATCGTCATGGTGGCCAATTTGGTCATCACGCAATTGCTCTTGACATGATTCGGGTCAGCGGCGTGAAAAAAGCCTTTGGCGAAAAGGCGGTTCTGCATGGCATCGATGCGGAGTTCAATTCAGGGCAAGTCAACTTCATCATTGGAAGAAGCGGATCGGGAAAATCCGTGTTGACCAAGTGCATTGTGGGCTTGCTCGAGGTGGATGCCGGCTTGATCCAATACGGAGACACTGATTTTTCTGAACTCGACCTTAAAGGCCGCGAGAAGGTCAGAAGACAAATCGGCATGTTGTTCCAGGGTGGAGCGTTGTTCGACTCCATGACGGTGCTGGAAAACGTGATGTTCCCGCTTCGCATGTTCAGCGACATGACCGAAGAGGAGCGCCTCGAGCGCGCCATGGAATGTCTGAGGCGCGTCGAGCTTGAAGGGGCCGAGGACCGGTTTCCTGCGGAAGTGTCTGGGGGCATGCAGAAACGCGTGGCTTTGGCCAGGGCGATCGTGGGAAAGCCCCAGTATTTGTTTTGCGACGAGCCCAATTCAGGCTTGGACCCTCAGACTGCGATTGTGATCGACAATTTGATCAAAGACCTGACCCATGAATACGGAACCACCACCGTGGTGATTTCGCACGACATGAACAGCGTCATCGAAATCGGAGACAGCATCCACTTTCTTCATGAAGGAGAAGTGGCCTGGCACGGAGACCGCATGGACATCTTGGACAGCGGAGTGAAGTCCCTTGATGGGTTTGTCTACGCATCGGACTTGATGAAAGACATCCGGAAACAGCTTCGCAAAAAATGAGCAAGGCACCGTCTCGCATTCCATTTTCTCTGCCCCGGTTCAGCGAAGAGGAGATGAACAGGAAGCTCGACGCCATGTACGGTCAGCTTTCCCAACGTAGAACGGTTCGTTCGTTCAGTTCTGAGCCCGTCCCCATGGGCGTTTTGGAAAAGGCGATTCGCATTGCCGGGACGGCTCCAAGCGGGGCCCACAAACAGCCATGGTCCTTTTGTGTGGTGACCAACGCAGAGTTGAGGAAACGGATCCGGGCCAAAGTTGAAGAGGAGGAGAGACGGAGCTACGAAGAGCGGATGTCACAGAAATGGCTGGAAGACCTGGAGCCGTTGGGCACAGATGCCATCAAGCCGTACATCGAAGAGGCGCCGGCTTTGATTGTGGTCTTTAAAAAGGTCCATGAGCCGGACAAAGAGAGCGGTGCCCGCCACCCCAATTACTACGTATCGGAAAGCTGCGGAATTGCAGTCGGATTGCTTTTGGCAGCGTTGCATGAAGCGGGTTTGGCGACGCTGACCCACACCCCTTCTCCCATGAATTTCTTGGCCGAACTGTTGGAGAGGCCTTCGCATGAACGCGCCTTCCTCAATATTCCCGTTGGTTGGCCTTCTTCTGATGCTACTGTGCCTAACCTTTCGCGCAAACCGTTGAACGAAATCCTGTTTCGGTACTGAATTCTTGTCACAACGTGTGATTTCAAGTTACTCTTAAACAGGGGGTTAAGGGGGTTATTCACCATTTCGTGAGGAAGTTTCTCTCATGTGTAAAAAGAGGGGTCGGCACTTGGAAAAGGGGCATTTACTTTGCACCGCATTCGCAATACCTGTAATTATGTCTGAAATCCGCGAGAAAGTGACCGCGATTATCGTCGACAAGCTCGGCGTAGAGGCTTCTGAAGTAAATGATGAAGCTGGATTCACCAACGACTTGGGAGCTGATTCCCTCGACACCGTTGAGTTGATCATGGAATTCGAGAAGGAATTCAACATCGCCATCCCGGACGATCAAGCCGAGAAGATTGGTACCGTTGGCCAAGCCATCGAGTACATCGAAAACGCGAAGTAAGCCCCGCATGGAGCTGAACCGTGTGGTCATCACGGGAATGGGTTGCCTGACTCCATTGGGCAACGATGTTCCGTCCTACTTCGACGCTCTCAAAAAGGGTGTCAGTGGTGCGGGACCCATCACCCGGTTTGATGCCGACAAATTCAAGACCCAATTCGCCTGTGAGGTGAAAGATTGGGACCCGCTTGAGCACTTCGACAGAAAAGAAGCGCGCAAGCTGGATCCATACGCCCAGTATGGAATGGTGGCCGCGCGTCAAGCTGTGGCCCAATCTGGATTGGTTGAGTCCAACCCCAACTTGGACCGAGTGGGGGTCATTTTCGGAAGCGGCATTGGAGGCCTGTTTACTTTCCAGCAAGAGATCACCTCTTTTGCCCAGGGAGACGGCACCCCCCGCTTCAATCCATTTTTCATTCCCAAAATGATCGGTGACATCTGTGCCGGTCACATCAGCATGGAATATGGATTTAGAGGCCCCAATTACGCTTGTGTCTCTGCTTGTGCCAGTGCCACCAACGCCATCATTGATGCCTTCAATGCCATCCGGTATGGCAAGGCCGATGCCATGGTGAGTGGCGGTGCAGAAGCCGCAGTGGTGGAAGCCGGCATTGGTGGGTTTGGTGCCATGAAGGCGCTTTCGACCCGAAATGACGACCCTTCCGTGGCCTCTCGGCCATTTGACGTCAACCGCGATGGCTTTGTTCTGGGTGAAGGTGCTGGGGCGGTTGTCCTCGAATCACTCGAACACGCCCAAGCCCGAGGAGCCCACATCATCTGTGAAGTGATGGGCGGCGGCGCCTCTGCCGATGCACACCACATGACGGCTCCTCACCCTGAAGGGTTGGGCGCGAGAAATGTGATGCGCGCAGCCTTGGAAGACGCTGGAATGTCTCCAGACGAGCTGGATTACGTCAACGTGCACGGAACGTCCACGCCCTTGGGGGACTTGGCGGAAGTCAAAGCCATTGAAGAGGTCTTTGGCGATCACGCGAAGACACTGAGCATTTCCAGCACCAAGTCCATGACTGGACATTTGCTCGGTGCGGCCGGCGCCATTGAAACGCTGGCGTGCATCATGGCCGTGACCGAAGACGTGGTTCCTCCCACCATCAATTCTACGGATCCAGATCCTGCGTTGAACCAAGAGTTGGACTACACCTTCAACGTGAAGAAAGAGCGCCCAGTGAGGGCGGCCTTGTCGAACACCTTTGGCTTTGGCGGCCACAACGCCTCGGTCATCGTTCGCAAATTCTGATGCCCTTTGGGATTCGGAGCACCCGTGAGGCGAGAATCAAAAGGTTCATCCGCCGTCATTTTGGGGTGCGGATATCTCGGATAGAACCATACTTGGAAGCGTTTCGGCATTCGAGTTCGGTGACCTGCCAAAAGGACGATTTGCCGAGCAATGAAAGGTTGGAATTTTTGGGGGATTCGGTGCTTGACATGATTGTGGTCGACATGCTTTTCCGGCAATTCCCAAACGGAGACGAAGGAGAGATGACCCGAATGAAAGCGCGCTTGGTGAGCCGAGAAGCCTTGAATTATTTGGGCGAAGAAATCGGGGTGGAACACCTGCTTGACGCGCAAACAGGGAAAGGACCTGTGCACCCTACACTTCGCGGCAACGCCATGGAAGCCATTGTTGGAGCTGTCTTTTTGGACCGTGGATATCGGCGAACACAAAAGGGTGTTTTGAAATTGCTGAAGCGATTTGATGTCGAGAAGCGGCTCCAAGCCACGGTTGATTTCAAGAGCAAACTTCACGAGTGGGGCCAGAAGCGAAAGCGGAAGGTCCAGTTTGAAGTGCTGCGCGAATTCAAACGCGATGGAGAGCACCGATACGAGATGCAAGTGAAGGTTGGGGGCAAGGTGATGGGAACCTCAGACGGCCCCTCTAAAAAGTCAGCAGAACAAGCCGCTGCCCGCGTTGCTTGTCGTCATATCTTCGGCAACGACTAAGGGTCCAATTCAGGACGCTGGTCTGCACAGCCATGGCCGTTACCCTTCGACTCGACATCGAGGAAGAGGATTTGCCCTTTGATTTTCTCGGGGTAAGCTGTACTGACGCAGGCCATCGGTTTTGTTGGAACCTGAACCGAGCGCTGGGCACGGAGCTCTCCTTTCACCAGGAGTTGCACGTGCAACACAAAAAGCGGCCGCCAACAAAACATTGTGTTTGGCGGCACGAAGACGAATTCGGAGGGTGGACTTTCGATGTCGTTTGGAACCGGTCGCCGGAAGGGGCAATGATCCCCAACCTTGTCCATTTCGATTATTTGTTGCGCATCGAGTCCATCATCGGTGAGCAAGCCAATCGGTTGATGGACAGCTTACGCACCATGAGACGCGTTGCGGCATGCTTCCCAGTAGAAGCCTCTGCAGTTCGAGGTCATGAGGTGTTGTACTATGAATAAAGGAAAAGAAAGAACCCACATCAGGATGTCTCAGAAATTCACCAAAATCGTGGCCACAGTTGGTCCAGCGAGTACTTCCCGCGAAGTCTTGGAAGGGATGATCAAGGAAGGGGTCAATGTGATCCGCCTGAACTTCTCTCACGGGGAGTATGAGACCCATGCCACCACCGTTGAACGGGTCAAGGCCATTGATCAGGCCTTGGGCACACACACAGCACTTTTGGCCGACATGCAAGGGCCCAAGCTGCGCGTTGGTATGATGGAAGATGGCGCCGAGCTTGTGGCGGGGGCCAAAATTGTCATTCGCGTGGGACAAGAGACGGGCAATGCGCAGACCGCTTGGACGCGATACGAGAAGTTCGCAGAAGACGTGCAGGCCGGAGAGCCCGTGTTGCTCGACGATGGCAAATTGAGACTGCGCGTCGAAGAAACCAATGGCAAAGACGCCGTGACCTGCGTGGTGGAACACGGGGGAATTTTGAAGTCCAGAAAGGGCTTGAATTTGCCATCAACCAAAATCAGCTTGCCGAGCTTGACCACCAAGGATTGCGAGGACTTGGAATTTGCCCTTGGCCTCGGTGTCGACTGGATTGGATTGAGTTTTGTGCGTTCAGCGGCAGATGTGGTGGACCTGCGCGAGCGAATCCAAGCCGCAGGAAGTCATGCACGCATTGTGGCCAAAGTGGAGAAGCCCGAAGCGGTGGAAGACTTGGTCGGCATTGTGGAAACCACGGATGCCGTGATGATTGCCCGAGGAGACTTGGGTGTGGAGGTCCCCATGGAGCAGGTTCCCATGATTCAGAAGCGGACCATTGAAATGTGCCAGCGACAGGGCAAACCCGTTATTGTGGCCACCCAAATGATGGAGTCCATGGTGGACAGCATTGCCCCGACCCGGGCCGAGGTGACAGACGTGGCGAATGCGGTGTTGGATGGTGCGGACGCAGTGATGCTCAGCGGGGAAACATCGGTTGGAGAACATCCGATTGAGGTCATCAAGGCCATGAAGGCCATTGTGACTGAAATCGAAAAAGAGCCCAGGATTTATCACCTCCATCGCGAGCCAGAGGACATCCGCCCCGAGCGTCAAGTGACGGATGCGATTTGCTACAATGCTTGCGAACTCGCTCAGCGGGTGGGGGCCAAGGTCATTGTGACCATGACCTTCAGTGGCTACACGGCCTATAAGGTGGCCAGCCAGCGTCCACATGCACCCATTCATGTGTTCACGGGCAACGAAAGCATTCTGGGTCAATTGGCCTTGTGTTGGGGGGTGGAAGCCCACCTCTACAACAAAATGGTGTCCACAGACCACACCATTTCAGACGTCAAAAACATCCTTCAAAAGCACGGTTGCGTGGGAGAAGGAGACCGTGTCATCCACGTGGCCAGCATGCCAATTGCAGAAGCGGGGATGTCCAATATGTTGAAAGTGAGCGAAATCTGACACTTCGTCCCCGCAAAGTCGCGGGCTATCTTCGCGCGACAGGGCCAGATGGCGATTCCATCAGGTCCGATAGCAAACCATGAATCGACGTTTCCCAGAACGAGGCCCCCTTCATTTGCCATCCATCGCCGAAGAGGTGATGGGTCAATGGGAAGAGGGCAACGTCTTTCAGCGCAGTGTGGATTCCCGGCCCAAGGAAAAGCGCTTTGTGTTTTTCGAGGGCCCTCCCTCTGCCAATGGCAAGCCGGGCATCCACCATGTGATGGCCCGAGCCCTCAAAGATTTGTTTTGCCGATACCGCACCTTGAAAGGCGAGCGCGTTGAACGCAAAGCGGGATGGGACACGCACGGTCTTCCCGTGGAGCTCGGGGTCGAAAAGGCCTTGGGCATCACCAAGGAGGACATCGGCAAGAAAATCTCGGTCGAGGAGTACAATGCGGCCTGCCGAGAGTCGGTCATGCAGTACACCCAGGAGTGGAACGACTTGACCCGACAAATGGGGTATTGGGTGGACATGGACGCGCCCTATGTGACCTACCAGCCCAAGTACATGGAGTCGGTTTGGTGGCTGCTGTCGCAGATGCACCAAAAAGGACTGCTCTACAAAGGGTACACCATCCAACCTTACAGCCCCAAAGCGGGGACGGGACTGAGCAGCCATGAGTTGAATCAACCCGGTGCCTATCGCGATGTGACCGACACCACGGTGGTCGCTCAATTCCGGTTGTTGTCAGAAGACGCCACCCGGGTCAGACAATGGGCTGGCGAAGAAGCAGAAGGGCTGCCTGTGGACCTGTTGGCGTGGACGACCACGCCATGGACCTTGCCGTCCAACACGGCATTGACCATTGGGGCAGGGATCGATTACAACATTGTGAAGACCGCGAATCGGTATACAGGTGAAGCGGGGTTGGTGGTGTTGGCCCAGGCACTCTGCGGCAAGCATTTCGGAGGAAAGAAGGCGCCAGAATCCGAGGTCTTGGCCACGGTCAAAGGCAGTGAATTGGTGGGCCTTCGGTACGAGCAACTCATCGATTGGACGCAGCCCATGGAGCGGCCGGAAGACGCATTCAAAGTCATCCCCGGTGATTTCGTGACCACGGAAGACGGCACAGGCATTGTGCATACGGCGCCAACATTTGGTGCAGATGACGCAAGGGTGGCCCAAGCCGCAGGCGTTCCGCCCATGCTGGTGGATGACGGACAAGGGGTGGGCGTTCCCTTGGTGGATTTGCAGGGTCGACTTCGCCCTGAATGTGGACCATTGGCTGGACGTTACGTGAAGCAGGAGTACCACGATGGCGATGCACCCGAGAAATCTGTGGACGTTGAAATCGCCATTGACCTGAAGACCCGAGGCCGGGCATTTTTGGTCGAGAAGTACAAGCACAGCTACCCACACTGCTGGCGGACTGACCGCCCCGTTCTGTATTACCCATTGGACAGCTGGTTCATCCGGGCCACGGCGGCCAAAGACCGGATGCGCGAGCTCAACGATACCATACAGTGGAAACCAGCGGCCACAGGGACCGGTCGGTTTGGAAAGTGGCTGGAAAACCTGAACGATTGGAACTTGAGCCGGTCTCGTTACTGGGGAATTCCCATTCCCATTTGGAGGACGGAAGACGGATCAGAGGAGAAGTGTGTGGGGTCTGTGGAAGAGCTCTACAACGCTTGTACCGAGTCTGTAGAAGCCGGTTTGATGTCCACGCATCCCTTCGCAGGGTTTGTGCCTGGAGACATGTCAGAAGACAACTACGCCAAAGTGGATTTGCACAAGCACATCGTCGACGGCATTGTCTTGAAGGCTTCAGATGGATCCCCCCATGCACAGGGAGTCCGATTTGATCGATGTGTGGTTTGATTCGGGCAGCATGCCCTATGCCCAATGGCATTACCCGTTCGAGAATCGAGACCGCGTGGAAGGCCCCGATGGCGGGCTGTCCTTCCCTGCAGACTTCATTGCTGAGGGTGTGGACCAAACCCGGGGCTGGTTTTACACACTTCACGCCATCTCGACCATGGTGTTCGACAAGGTGGCTTACAAGACCGTCATGTCCAATGGCTTGGTCCTGGACAAGAATGGCCAAAAGATGTCCAAGCGCTTGGGCAATGCGGCTGATCCCTTCGAGACGTTGTCCAAGTATGGCCCAGATGCCACACGTTGGTACATGCTCACCAACGCCCAGCCTTGGGACAACCTAAGGTTCGACACCGAAGGAATTGGAGAGGTACAACGGAAGTTCTTCGGAACCTTGCACAACACCTATGCGTTCTTGGCCCTCTACGCGGGCATTGATGGATGGGATCCAGAATCCGATGCCCCTGAGGTTTCGAACCGGCCAGAGTTGGACCGGTGGATCTTGAGTCGCTTGCACACCTGCATGGCAGAAGTGGAAGCCGCCTTGGACGGTTTTGAACCCACCAAAGCGGGCCGACTCATCCAATCTTTTGTGGTGGACGACCTGAGCAACTGGTATGTGCGCCTGGGTCGACGCCGGTTCTGGAAAAGTGAATCCGACACAGACAAGCAAGCGGCTTATGCCACATTGCACAGTTGCCTGAGAACGGTGGCCCTCATGGCGTCGCCCATTGCCCCATTTTATTGCGACCGCCTGTGGCAGGACCTCGGCGGTGAAGACTCTGTGCATTTGGCCGACTGGCCCTTGGTGGATGCGTCTTTGAGGGATGCCGAATTGGAGGCCCGCATGGACCTGGCGCAGCGCGTCTGAGTTCGCTGACGTTGAGCTTGAGGAAGCGGGAAAAAAATCCGCGTCCGACAACCACTGCAACGCATTTTGGTCCCTGTCATGGACCCCGCTTTTGGCGCCCGATTGGAAGCGGTGGCAGAGCTGGTCATGGGAGAGGTCAACGTGAAGGCGGTGGAGCCCCTGGCAGAAGACAGTGCCATCCTGACCAAGCGGCTCAAGGGCGGACTTCAAAAAGCTGGGTCCCCGTTATGGAAAACGCATGAAGCTGGTGGCTGGTGCCATCGCGGGATTGGGACAGGAGGACATCCGAGCTCTCGAACGCAATGGGCGCTTGGACATGACTTTGGAAGACGGCCCCAGTGGAAGCTTTTGCTGGATGACGTTGAAGTTCAAACCGAGGACATCCCAGGCTGGCTCGTGGCCGGAGAAGGTGGAGTGACGGTGGCTTTGGACATCGACATTTCTCCAGAACTGCGGAAAGAAGGCCTGGCGCGCGAGCTGGTGAATCGAATTCAGCAACAGCGAAAAGACGCAGGACTGGAAGTCACCGACCGCATTGCACTCACACTAGAAGGTCCCGAAGAACTGCAAGAATCAGTCGCCTCTAATTTGGACTATATTCGGGCCGAAACGCTCGCCAATGAGCTCACATGGGGCCCAACGGGACCCGGAGCGAAAGAGGAAGAACTGGAACCCCAAATGACTGTGGCCATCGCCATGGTCGCCATTCAATGAACCATGGCAAATACACGTTACTCCGACTCAGATCTCAAGGAATTCGAAGACTTGATTCACGCCAAGCTGAAGCAAGCAAGGTCCGATTTTGATCAGTTGCAGCGCTCTCTGTCTTACGAGGACGACAACCGGACGGAAGACACAGCACCCACCTTCAAAATGATGGAGGATGGCAGCGACACCATGAGCCGTGAGGAAACGGCCCAACTGGCTGCGCGACAACAGAAGTTCATCATGAACCTCGAGAATGCGCTGCTTCGCATCAAAAACAAGACCTATGGTTTGTGCAGGGTGACGGGCAAGTTGATCGCCAAAGAGCGATTGCGCTTGGTTCCCCCATGCGACCATGTCCATTGAGGCGAAGAACCAGCAGGACCAGCGACGTTGAGCACCGATTTGCGCCCTTCTCGGGCAGTTTGGATTGTGGCGGCTGTGCTTCTGCTTGATCAAATGGTCAAGGTGGGCATCAAGCTGTCATTCGCACTGGCGGAAAAGGTGACTTGGATTCCAGGCGCATTCGACATTCAATTCATTGAAAACGATGGAATGGCCTTTGGTTGGGCCCTTCCTGGAGCCACCGGAAAGTATGTTTTGACGGCCTTTCGCGTGGTGGCCGTTGTGCTGCTCTCCATGCACTTGTTTCGAATAGGTAAGACTGGAGCTCCCAGGGGGTTTCGTCAGGCCTTGGCTTTGATTTTGGCGGGCGCAGGGGGGCAACATCATCGACAGCATTTTTTACGGACGGCTGTTCACGCGGAGCGGTTTTGCTCAATCCGCCACTTGGTCATGGCAAGGGGATTGGGGCAGCTATGCGCCTTGGTTCCGTGGAAACGTGGTCGACATGTTTCACATATCGGTGAAGTGGCCCAGCTGGTTTCCAGTGGAGACTTGGGTGGGGAGCGAAGTGTTCCCTCCGATTTTCAATGTGGCCGACGTGGCCATCACCTTCGGGGTGGCTTGGATTGTGATCAAACAGAAGCACTGGCTCGGTCAGGAGCCGGAACCCAGTCCCCGTGTGAGCGAATCAGCTCTATGAGGGCGTCCACGGCCCCCGCTTCAGGAATGTTGCGCTCCACCACTTCTTTCTCCTTGTAGAGGGTGATTTTACCCGGGCCTGTGCCCACGTACCCGTAGTCCGCATCGGCCATTTCTCCAGGGCCATTGACGATGCACCCCATGATTCCGATTTTGATGCCTTTCAGGTGGTCCGTGACGGCCCTGATTTTGGCGGTGGTCTCCTGAAGGTCAAACAAGGTCCTTCCACAAGAGGGGCAGCTGATGTATTCGGTTCGGCTGATGCGCGTTCGGGTGGCCTGAAGGATGCCAAAGGCCGTTCCGTTGAGGGCGCGCAAGCCACCTTTCATGCCCACCTCGGATTGGATCCAAATCCCATCGGAAAACCCGTCCAGCAAAAAGACCGCCCATATCAGACGAAGCTTGCAATTGAAGGGCCTCGGCGCTCATGTGGCTCAAGTCGCGTTGCACCACAACGGGCAGGTCACATTCGGCGTGCATGAGGCGAAAAAATGCGGCGCGCAAAGAGACCAAGGCGTTGGCTTGCTGTGTGGAAAGAAGCAGAACCAAGGGGACGCCGGCATAGCGGTTCAATTCGGCAATCCGCTCTAGGCTGAGGTCCTCTGCGGCCATCTTCAGGACGTTCAATTGGTCATCCAACTGGCCTCCAGCAGCAGCGGTTTCAAAGCCCGCCCAATTCCAGAGGGGGTGGTGACGGACTGCAGAGCCTGAGTGCTTCATCCAAGCGTCGGCGTCTTGCAAGGCGACCAACCAACCAGGCAGGGCGAAATCGCATTTGCGGTCACCGATGTAAACCAAGTCGCAAGCGGCATCGTCAGCGGCCCATTTGTCGAGTTCGGTTTGATAGCGATGCCCGAGTCCAAACAGCCCAGCGGGCGTGAGTGGCCGGCCACTGAGGTCATGGCAGACAATCGGCACTTGGGCGCCACCCACCATGGCGACAGCCCGCGTACTGCGGCGCTCGTAGGCAAAGGGGTTGAAGGCTTCAGGAACAGCGGTCGAGGCGGCGGCCGAATCGGTGCCACTTCGGCTGTTTTCGGCCTGGTCCACCAGCAGCTGCGCTACGGGATTTCGGCTTCAGGGGCTTCGGTGAGGGAAACCCGGATGGTGTCGCCCAGCCCCTCAGCAAGCAGGGTGCCAATGCCCACGGCGCTTTTGATGCGCCCATCTTCACCTTCACCGGCTTCTGTCACCCCCAAATGAAGGGGGTAAGCCATGCCTTCTTTTTGCATGCGCTCAGAGAGCATGCGGTACGCCTGCACCATGACTTGCGGATTGCTCGCCTTCATGGACAGCACAATGTCGTGGTAGTCTTCGTCCCTGCAGATGTTCAGGAATTCCATGGCGCTCTCCACCATTCCGAGCGGGGTGTCGCCATAGTGGCTCAGGATTCGATCGGACAATGAGCCGTGGTTGGTCCCAATCCGCATCGCTCGGCCAAGGGCCTTGCACTTGTGAACCAGCGGAGTGAATCGCTCGCGAATCCGGTCGAGTTCTGCCGCATAGGTCTCGTCGGTGTATTCGTGGGTTTCGAATTTCTTTTTGTCGGCGTAATTCCCTGGGTTCACCCGGATCTTCTCAACGTGATCGGCGGCGACTTCAGCGGCATTTGGCGTAAAGTGAATGTCGGCAACCAAAGGAACGCCTTGGTGTCCGGCGCCATCCAACTTGGCCCTGATTTCACCCAAAGCCAGCGCCTCCTTCTTGCTTGGGGCAGTGATGCGGACGATTTGACATCCGGCATCGATCATGCGAAGGGACTCTGCTACCGTGGCCTCCACATCCATGGTGTCGGCTGTGGTCATGGATTGCACCACGATGGGGGCGTCGCCTCCAACGGTCACCCCTCCGATTTGAACCGTTCTTGTGGGCAGTCGTTCAGGGCTGGTGAGGGTCGATTCCGAAGTCATATCGTGCAGGTTGGCGGTATGGGTGGCAGATCGGCAGGCGCAGGGGCCGAAGCGAACGCGTGGATGAAGGTAACACGTGCCCTGCCGCCCCTGTTTCGCTTTGGGCCCTTCAATTGTCTTTCGTTGGGTCGAGATTGAACCGGCGAGACGCCCGTTGGTTTCATCTTTGAAGGGCGCAACTCCCTCGCACCACTATGCTCGGTCATCAATTTCACGAATGGCGTCCCGAAAGGGACAAGCGCACCCCTTTGTGAGCGCCTGTTGGAGCTGTTCACAGAGGTTGTGACACATACCAGCGGTGATGTCGACGAGGCCATGGACTGGATGCGGACTTTGGACCGGCAACACGGCCTCACGGAACCCGACTACACCTTGGACGATTTCTACGAAGACTTGAAGGCCAAAGGGTATTTGAGAGAAGCCACTGGGCCCGGAAATTCAGGGTTAGAACTGGGTTCAAGGGGAGAGCAGCACATGCGAAAAAGGGCCTTGGACCAGATTTTTGGCAACCTTAAAAAGGGCAGCCAAGGCCGGCACAAAACCAAAGACAGGGGGCAAGGAGACGAGCCCAATGAGGACAAAAGACCGTATCGGTTTGGAGACAAGTTGGACCAAGTGGATTTCAGCGCTTCGCTTCGCAACGCTCAAATTCATCACGGTCCCGGGGCACAGAGTGGCCGGGGTGGTTTTCGAATGACCGAAGATGATTTGGTGGTTGAAGACCGAGAGTTCAGAAGCACCACAGCGACGGTGCTGATGATCGACATCAGCCACAGCATGATCCTGTATGGGGAGGACCGAATCACACCCGCCAAAAAAGTCGCCATGGCCCTGGCGGAATTGGTCATGGTCAAATACCCCAAAGACACCCTCGACATTGTGGTTTTTGGCGACGACGCATGGGAGATTTCCATTGCGGATTTGCCCTACCTGCAGGTGGGGCCATTCCACACAAACACGGTCGCAGGGCTGGAAAGGGCCATGGATATCCTTCGGCGGCGAAAGACCCCGAACCGCCAGATTTTTATGGTGACCGACGGCAAACCGAGTTGTTTGAAGGAAGCCGATGGCTACTACAAAAACAGCTTTGGCTTGGACCCCTACATCACGGGTAAATGCCACAACCTCGCCCGCCAATGCCGCAAGCTGGGCATCCCCATCACCACCTTTATGATTGCCACTGACCCGGCGCTACAGCGATTTGTTTCGGACTTCACAGAAGCCAACAATGGCCGGGCATTTTTTACGGGCCTTCAGGGGCTTGGAGACACCATTTTCGCCGACTTCGAACGCAACCGCCGCGGGCGCGCCCGCTGACAGACCATGAACACAGCTTCACCCGACATTCTCACCCTTGGCGCCTTGCGCGATTCGGGGTATGTCCCCCAAACCATTTCCACCGAAATCCGAAACAACCTGGTGTCGCGCCTTCAATCAGGCGCCCCCTTGTTTGAGGGAATTGTGGGGTACGAAGACACCGTCATTCCCGATGTGCAACGGGCCCTTTTGGCCGGACACAGCATGAATTTGCTGGGCC
This sequence comes from uncultured Flavobacteriales bacterium, assembly GCA_943787435.1. Classification (GTDB taxonomy): domain Bacteria; phylum Bacteroidota; class Bacteroidia; order Flavobacteriales_D; family Sanyastnellaceae; genus UBA8752. The sequence continues at coordinate 15,261 of CALSMK010000005.1, forward strand.
TTCGGGGCCAGGCCAAAACGCGCATTGCCAGGGGCCTGACCGAGCTGCTCGATGAATGGGTGCCGGTTCTTGATGGCGCCCCATTGCCAGAAGACCCCATGGCTCCCATCACCTTTCAGGGGGCGAAATTGGTGGAAGAGAAGGGCGATAAAGCCCCTGTGCGATGGATGCACCGGAGCGAGAGGTATGTCGAGAAGCTGGCCACGCCAGACGTGAGCGTGGCCGATTTGATCGGAGACATCGACCCCATCAAGGCCGCCAACGAAGGACTGGACTACAGCGACCCACGCGCCTTGCATTTTGGGCTCATCCCTAGAAGTCACAGGTGCATTTTCGCCATCAATGAGCTGCCCGATTTGCAGCCCCGCATCCAGGTGGCGCTGTTCAACATTTTGCAGGAAGGCGACATTCAAATCCGCGGTTTCCAGATGCGTCTTGATTTGGACATCCAGTTTGTATTCACGGCCAATCCTGAGGACTACACCAACCGGGGGGCCATCATTACACCGCTCAAGGACCGGATACAGAGCCAAATTTTGACCCACTATCCGGCCTCTTTGGAGGACGCCATGTCCATCACCGACCAAGAGGCGAAATGGCAGCCTGGCCAATCCGATCGTGTGGCCGTGCCCGCTGTGGTTCGGCGGGTTTTGGAGCGCATTGCATTTGAAGCCCGAGAAAGCGAGTTCATCGACGAAAAGAGCGGGGTATCCGCCCGATTGCCCATCAGCGCGCTGGAGCATTTGATTGCTGCTGGGGAACTCAGGGCGTTGCGCAACGGCTCATCCAACACCACGGTTCGGGTCACCGACTTGTTGGCCGTGGTTCCCGCCGTGAACGGCAAGGTGGAATTGGTGTACGAAGGCGAGCAGGAAGGGGCTGCTGGCGTGGCTTTGGCATTGGTCAGCAAGGCCATTCGAAGGGAGTTTCCCACCTCGTTTCCGGACATTGAATCTGTGAAGCGGGGCAAGGTTGAGGATCCCTACCAGCCCATCGTGGCTTGGTTCAACAAGAACGAGTTGTCGGTGTTGCGCGACCAGCCAGACTCAGAATATGCCTCCGCCCTTCATCAAGTGGATGGCTTGGGTGAAGTGGTGGCCAAGTATTGCCCAGGAATCGAGGGGGATGAAGCCCTGGGGTACATGGAGTTCGTGTTGCATGGATTGGCGGCGTACAATGAAATTGGTCAATCTGTGTTGGGGGCCGATGTGACTTTCGGAGATTTGATTGGCAACCTGTTTGAACCGGACAACGACGAAGATTGAGCCTTGAAGAGAACCCGAAGGAAGCGGCCATCGCATTGGCTACGGTCCGCCACAAAGACGGTGTGGCCATCCTTCGTGTGTTCACCCGAGAACATGGAATCGTGGGGTGCTTGGTGCGGGAAGGCACCAAGGGCGCAAGGCGGGGTCGCAACCTTCATGCACCGCTGTCCATGCTGGACTTGGTGGGTTTCCGCGAAATGAAGAACGGGCTCTTTCGGTTTGATCGGGCCGAACGTCCATTGCCTCAAGAACGAACCCTGCTCGAGGTCCCCAGAAGCGCAGTGGCCATGTTTTTGGCCGAGGTCATTCTTCGGACCATGGAAGCTGAAGCTCCCCACCCAGAGGTGTTCGATGCCCTGTGGGAGACGGCAGAGTGTTTGGAACGGGACAGCGCATTTGCGCGAATCCACCTGGCATTTTTGGTTCAGGCCGTTCGCGTTCAAGGGCTGAGGCCTGATGCGCCAGTGGAACCTCCGGCATGGGCAGAGCGATTCAATCTGGCCACGGCGGATTGGGAATCAGGTCCTCCAGTCGGCGAGGATTTCCTTTCGCCTTCCGAAGCCACCGCGTTTCTTCGCATTCAAGGCACGGAAATTGATAAGGTGAGGAGTCAATCGCTCCCCTCTGATGCTCGAAACCAGCTCGTGCTGCAACATGTGCACTACCTGCAACTCCATTTATCGAACCCAAAACCGCTTCGGTCATGGGACGTGCTTCGCACCGTCCTTGCCGAGTAAGGGCTGGGGTTTTGGAATGCGCTGTGCTGTGGCCTTCGCCCTGTTGATGGGCCCCATCCTGTCCTGGGCTCAGGTGATCGAGGTTCGAGATGAAGATGGGAATCCGGTTCCTGCAGCGGTGATTCGAAATGAATCGGGCACGGCTAGGATGACCGACTTAGATGGCCGGTTGCAGCTCGACAGCCTCCTTCGTCAAGGGGACACCTTGGAAATTCGAAGCATGGGCTTTGGCACGCGGTCACTCGCCATGCCTGAATCAACCTATGATGTGGAGGTTAAACTCTCTGCCGAATCGGTCAATTTGTCCGAGGTGGTGGTGGCCGCCAGCCAACCGGCCCGCGAAACGCTCGGCGCGGTCGAGGTCAGTCGAATCTCAGCGACATCCATCGCCAGGAGGGTGCCTGCCAATGCGGCAACCTTGCTTTGGAGAACGGGTCAAGTGATGATCCAACAAAGCCAACAAGGTGGGGGCTCTCCCATTTTGAGAGGGTTCGAGGCCAATCGGATATTGCTCGTTGTGGACGGGGTGCGGTTGAACAATGCGATTTACCGAAGTGGCCATTTGCAAAACGCCATGACCGTGGATCCATTCGCTGTGGGCAGCACTGAAGTGCGCCATGGGGCGGGTTCAGTTCAATTCGGAAGCGATGCATTGGGGGGCGTCATTCACTACCACACGCGAAATCCAAGTTGGCAGAATGGGACGAAGGCAAGGGCCCAGGTGGTGGCGGGCTCGGTGAACCGAGGATCCTCATTTCACGCCGATGTGGAGACCACCCGGAACAATTTGGCCAGCTTCACGAGCGTGAGCCACCGGCGGTTTGGTGATTTGAGAATGGGCCGATGGAGGCCACATGGCCATGAAGAATGGGGGAAGGTGGCCTGGCTTGTTCGTTCGAATGTTCAAGGCTTGAACGTGGAGGATACAGCCGAGGAGAACGAAGATGAGAACCTCCAGCCGGGCACCGCTTACCACCAAACAGATGTGGTTCAAAAGCTGCGTTACGGCACAACCAAAAGCCATGTGGAGCTGAACCTTCAGCACAGCACAAGCTCCAATGTCCCTCGGTTTGATCGTTTGAATGACCTCTCATCAGACGGGGGTCCAAAATGGGCCCAGTGGGATTATGGGCCGCAGCAGCGTTCCTTGGCCGCGCTCAAGTTTCGGTCCCAGGTGCAAGGGTTGGGCAACGTGACGCTCTTGGGCGCTTGGCAGCAGGTCTCCGAAACCCGGTTGAAGGCGCGATTCGGAGATTCGAGCCGAGAAGTTCAAGACGAGCAAGTCGGGGTGGGCAGCATTCAGCTGGACATCGACCAACGTTTGGGACCATGGAAGCTGGCCTACGGAGGCAGTTGGAACCACAACAATGTGAATTCCAAGGCTTGGAACGAACGCCGGGCAGATGGGTTTCTGTTGCCAGAGTCTGCCTTGACGCGGTACCCGAATGGAGGAGCCACCATGGGATCTGCAGCGGGATATGGCGGGCTTTCCCGTCGCTGGGGCCGATGGAACATGCAGGCAGCGGCCAGATACACACGCGGATGGTTGGCCGCCCAATTTGAGGATCAGCCGGGCCTGGCGCTCCCATTTTCTTCGGTGGGGTACAACCGGGGGGCCCTGACGGGAAGCGCGACCGTGCAGTGGCAGGCCAATGGTCAATTCAATGCCCACGCCACCTTGGCCAGTGCCTTTCGAAATCCGAACGTCGACGATGTCGGCAAGGTTCGCGCCAAGGATGGGTTTGCCGTGGTTCCATCGGACAGCCTGATGCCAGAGCGGCTTTACAACGCAGAAATGGGGGCGGTTTGGCGGTCCAAAAGTCGACGGGTCAGCCTGCAGGCCACCGGATTTGAAACCGCGTTGTTGGATGCCATTCAACCTGTGAATTCAGCATTGCAACTGGATGATGGGACCTGGACAGACACCATCGTTGTGGAGGGCGACACCAATTCCGTTCAAGTGAATGCCAATACAGGGCGGGCGCGAATCCGAGGGATTCAAGGCCAGGTCCGGTTCAAACTGAACCCGGGGTGGCGCGGCCGGCTCACGGTCAACTTGACCCGCGGAAGAGATGCGGACAACGCGCCTCTGTCCCACATTCCACCGGCCTTTGGCGCATGCATGGTTTCTCGCAGTTGGGATTGGGTCACCTTGAATATGCACGGGCACTGGAGCGCGGCCAAGCGGCTTGAAGACTATGGCCCAGGCTCCACAGACAATTTGGCGGAAGCCACATCAGAAGGCACTCCGTCGTGGTGGACCATGGGCTTGGATGTTGAGGCGAGGTTGACAACCAGAACCGCCTTGAGTTTGGGCGTCCACAATGCGCTGGACCGCCATTATAAAGTCTTTGCGTCGGGCATCAGTGCAGCCGGCCGAGATTTGCGCATTGGCTGGCGTTGGAAGCCCAACGAATGAAGGCCTTTATCTTCGAGACATGGACGTGACCCGCGAGCCGATTGGACAAGAAACACTGGCCGCACAACTGGCCCAGCGCGCAAATGACGAAGCGTTGGCGCATGCTGTGCTGTTGACAGGAGCCCCAGGCCGTGGCGGCCTGGCTCTGGCTCTCGGCTTGGCGCGTCAGTTGCACTGCAAGGGCACAGGCCCCGAGCCATGCGGCAGTTGCCCTTCTTGTTTGCAGCACGATCAACTGCAGCACCCCGATTTGCATTTCACCTTTCCCGTGGCCAAACCTCCAGGAAAGGACAAGTCGTTGAGCGTGGATCAGCTCGACACCTGGCGCCAAGCCATTTTGGAGATGGGCGCCCATTTTGACATGGTTGAATTGAGGGAGCGGATGTCATTGGGCAACAAGCAACCTTTTATTTCTGTCCATGAAGCGGCCGACATTCTCCGTCGCTTGTCCCTGACCTCGCATGCCGGGGGTTGGAAGGTTCAAGTCATTTGGGGCGCGCAAACCATGAGGACGGACACGGCCAACAAACTGTTGAAGCTCCTCGAAGAGCCGCCAAAACGCACCTTGTTCATCCTTCTTGCGGACAGCACTGAAGGGCTGTTGGCCACCATTTTGTCCAGGACACAGATCATTCCAATCGGACCGATTTCTCCCGCATCGATTCGCCAACGCCTTGAGGGTGAAGGCGGCTCAAGCGAAGCGATTTCAGATGCAGTGGCGTTGGCCGATGGAGACTTGGCGTTGGCCAGGCGGTTGGTGCAGACCGATGCGGCGGCAGAGTTTGCCATGTATGTGGACTGGATGCGGACCTGTTACGCCCGAGATGGAAGGAAAGCCGCAGGGCTGGCCGATCAATTTCACGACTTGGGAAGAGAAGCCCAAAAGCAATTCTTGGCCTATGCCTTGCACATGGTTCGCCAGTGCATTGTGGGCAATTACGGTGCGCAAGGTGCCGTGCGACTTCGCGCTGCAGAGCGGGGGTTTGCTCAAAAATTCGCGGCATTCATTCACCACGGAAATGTGATGGACATGCAGTCCACCTTGGAAAGTGCGGCCCGTGAAGTGTCGGGAAACGTTTACGGCAGAACCGTCTTTCTGGATTTGAGCATGAAAATGATGGAACTTCTTCATCGTCCGAAGTAGGGGGCACCGTGGCATCGGCTTATCTTCGGATGGAGCGTCGGACCAATCCGGCATCTTGAAGCGAGGACCAGGAGACATGGGTTGTGGATCATGCAAAAAAGGCGAGGACGGCAAGCCCATGGGCTGCAAGTCCAATGGGAATTGCGGCAACTGTGGTTGCGACGTGATGACTGTGTTCGATTGGTTAGAGGGGGTACCCATTCCTGAGGGGCAGCGTGCATTTGACATTGTCGAGGTTCGTTTCAAGCGAAACCGCAAAGGCTATTTCCGAATTGGACAGGGCCGCCGTGTTCAGACCGGGGATGTGGCCGTGGTGGATGTTGCGCCAGGAGAAGACATGGGCATTGTATCCCTGACAGGAGAGTTGGTGAGGGCCCAGATGAAGGCCAAAAATGTGCGCGACACCCACGAGATCAAGCGGGTGGCTCGCAAAGCCACCATGGAGGACATCTCCACGTGGCAATCCGCGCGCAGCCGAGAGGAAGACACCCTCAAACAAGCACGTCAAATTGTGGCTGAACACCAAGTCGAGTTGAAGCTCGGCGACGTGGAGTTTCAGGGCGACGGGACCAAGTGTACGTTTTTCTACACAGCAGAACATCGGGTTGATTTCCGAGAATTGGTCAAAGCTTTGGCGGCAGCGTTCAAGGTTCGAATTGAGATGCGCCAGATTGGTGCCCGGCAAGAGTCGGCCCGGCTAGGGGGCATTGGGGTCTGTGGAAGGGAATTGTGTTGTTCAACATGGTTGACCGACTTCCGGAGCGTGTCGACAGGTGCGGCTCGGTATCAGCAACTCTCCTTGAACCCGCAGAAATTGGCGGGCCAATGCGGAAAGCTCAAGTGCTGTCTGAATTTCGAGCTGGACCAGTACAAGGAGGCGGTGGCGAAGTTTCCGCCCCCGAGCACGAAGCTGCACACCCGGAAAGGAAAGGCCGGCCATTTCAAGACCGATATTTTCGGTGGCAAGATGTGGTTTCAATACTTCGATGATCCTGGGGCTTCTCCCGTTCCCATTGAATTGGAGGACATCCGAGAGATCATGGCCATGAATGATCGGGGAGAAAAGCCCGATGACTTGAAAGGCTTTGCCGTTCAAGAAGTGGCCGCGCCAGAAGACGCTTTGTTTGGCGATGTGGTGGGCCAAGACGACCTCAAGCGCTTTGACCAGCCTTCGGGACAGCGCCGACGCAAAAACAGAAGTGGCCACAAAAAAGGCGGAAACAGCAAGGGTCCTCAAGGTGGAAACTCAGGGGGTCAAGGCCCATCCGCCAACTCGGGCAAACGAAGAAACAAGCGGCGTAAACCCAACAAAGGGGGCGGCCCGAAAGCAGGATGATGGCGCGCCAAACGTGGAGGTTGACGCTGCTTTTGATGGCTGTCGTCATGGCCATGGGATGCGGCCAGGGCCCGGTGGCCCTTGACGCGGTTGAATTGGACCCGAAGGCTTGGTTTGCGTCGGACACGGTCAAAATGAACTTCACGGTTGACCACCCCGAACACCGGCATGATTTGCAGTTTGGATTGCGGCATGACGACCGGTATCCATTTTCCAATTTGTACCTCTTCGTGCGGTTGAACTACCCCAATGGAAAGACCTTAACCGACACCTTGGAGTGCCCCCTCGCGTCGCCAAGTGGCGAGTGGTACGGCGATGGCAGCCGTTGGATCGATCATCGAATCGGGTACAAACGCGGAGTGGCCTTTCCCTTGGCCGGAGAGTACTCCCTTGAGGTGGTCCATGCCATGCGGATGGATCCACTCCCGGGAATGGCAGAGCTTCGCTTTGCCATGTTTGACAAAACAGCTCCCTGACTTCTCAGTCGTTATCGGGCAGAGGCGCAGGCTCGCCGTGCGCGACGGCTTCGCCATCGTCTTCCCAACCATAAAATCCACCTCGGAGGTTGTACAGCTCTTTGAACCCGGCCTTGGCCAGGTTGTTCATGGCGTCTTCGCTGCGGCCACCTGCAGCGCAATAGAGCGCAATCGGACGGTTTTTAGGCAAGGCGTGGGCAACCGCTGAAAAATCATCCTCGAGGAAGTCAATGAGAGACGCGCCTGCGATGTGGCCACTTTTCCACTCTTGAGCGGTGCGGACATCGATGAGCAAAAGGTCACTTCGGTCCTCCACCAGGCCTTTGAGCTCGGTTGGGCTGATGTCTCGGGCTACGCCTTGGCTGGGCTGTCCATCACAGGAAGTCACCATCCCAACAAACAGGAACAAAGAGAAAAACGGAAGGAGACGCAAAAAAGAGCAACGGAACATGCAACGAATGTACCGGAAGTCTGTTATTCCCTTGTCCAAGCGCTCTGGTCACTTCGATACTCGGGTGGCGAAAGCGTGCTGTAAATTGCTGCTCTGCAATGATGAATTCGATGTCCTTTGCCCTTTTTCGTTCGGCCACCTTCTCGGTGTTTTTGCTCTTGACGGCTCCTGTTTTTGCCCAAGAAAGCGGAGTCTTACCCTGTGGCCAGAATCAGGCCCAAGATGCGCTGGAAGCCCTTTATCCAGAAGCCAAAGTCGAGCGGGAACTGAGGGAGTCCACATCCCGAGCGGCCGCAGCTGCTGTGCTGGAGCGCGGCAACAACGACGATGAGGTGTACATCATCCCCGTGGTGTTTCACGTGATCCATGACAATGGCCCAGAGAACATTTCGACCGAGCAGATTTTGGACGCAATGACCATCTTGAATCGGGACTTCAGAAAGCTGAACCCAGATACAGGGCAAATTGTAGCCGGGTTTGTGGACATCGCAGACGACATGGACATCGAATTCCGGCTGGCCAAAAGAGACCCCCAGGGCAACTGCCATTCGGGAATCAACCGCATCGAAAGTGAGCTGACCTACGACGGCTCCAATCAGATGAAGCAGCTCATCAACTGGCCGCGCAACAGCTACATGAACGTATACGTGGCCGCGGATGCAGCGGGAGCTGCAGGCTACACCAACTACCCCTCTGAGTGGGGAGCCAATACAGATGGAATTGTTCTGAAGTACGATTATGTGGGAAGCATTGGGACCAGCAATGCATACCGCAGCCGAACGCTCACCCACGAATGCGGTCACTGGCTCAACTTGCCTCACCTGTGGGGCAGCTCAAACAACCCCAACGAACCCGACAACTGCGATGTGGATGATGGGGTGGAGGACACCCCGCTTTGTTTGGGAAGTCCTGTGGGCTTTTGTGATGTGGAGCGCACCACATGTGGCTCCCTTGACAATGTCCAGAATTACATGGAGTACAGCTACTGCAGTAAAATGTATACCACAGGACAGCGTGCCCGGATGAGGGCTGCTCTGAACAGTTCAGTGGCCGACCGCAACGAGCTCTGGTCGGAGCAGAATGTGGAGGACACAGGGGTGTTGGAGGAAGAGCTGTTGTGCCGTGCTGAGTTCAGCGTGGACCGCAACGAAGTTTGCTTGGGAGAAGCCTTGGATTTTAATGACGAGAGCTTCTTTGGCGTGTCGGAATGGTCTTGGGATTTTGGAGATGGAACCACCTTGTCAGGTTCGGACACGGAAGTTCATCAGAACCCCACCCACGTCTTTGAGGTGCCCGGTGAATTTGAGGTGTACTTGACCGCATCCAACAGCACCGGCTCGGTCACTTCTCAAGACCCTGTGGTGATTCGCGTTTTGGACGATGGTCCATTGCCCGGTGAATTGCAAGAGGGGTTCGAAGCGTCGGAAGGTCCATGGAGCGAAGGCGAATGGTCCGTCGAGACATTGGCCGGACAGGCCTGGCAGATCCGGGAGACCACGGGCTACTCTGGCCTCAGGTCGCTCTATGTTCGCAACCGTCAAAATGTGGGTGGAGAAATCACAAGGGTGACGTCGGGCACATTCAATGCCACCGGCATGGCCTCATTGATGATCGGCTACAAATACGCGTACAGCCACAGAACCACAGGCGTCACAGACGACCGCCTGAAACTGCAGGTAAGCAAGGACTGTGGGATGACTTGGAACACACGACAGTTCCACCGTGGATTGATTGACTTGCCCACGGCTCCTGATCACGGAGGCAACTTCTATCCTTCTGGAGAGGACGAATGGTCAGGCCATTTGGAGGAGGTGAGCAACGACATTTATTTCGTCCCGAACCTGCGCTTCCGTTTTGAGTTCGAGTCGAAAGGGGGCAACAATGTGTTCTTGGACGACATCAACATTTATGGCGTGGATTCATTGGGCAACATCCTCGACTTGAACGAAGTTTCTGAGGGCCCCTCATTTGGACTCACGGCCTACCCCAATCCAAGCCAAGGAGCCTTTACCGTGGACGCCCGCTGGGGTGGAAATGGCGCCCAATTGTTGGTGCGAGATGCCGCCGGTCGCTTGGAACGAACCATTCGCCTGAACGGAGAAGGGGGCAGGAGAACCACCATTGATGGTTTGGCCCAAGGGGTTCATTTGCTGGAGCTCAACGCCCAAGGCCGAAGGGAAGTTTTGCGTTTGATTGTGGCCCACTGATTGAGCTTGGCACAGTGGGAGGTCAGTCCTCGGACACCTCTTGCAGCCATGCGCGGTAAGCACCAAACAGGTTGGATCGGCTCACAAATCCGACATAGCGTCCGTTCTGTTCAACCGGAAGGTTCCAAGCTTGGGTTCGGTCGAATTTGTCCATGACCGCGTCCATGTTCTCGCTGAGGTCCAGAGAGGCAGCAGGGACCACCATGAGGTCCTTGACAGTGAGCTCGTCGTATCGGGATTGGTCAAACATCACCCCCCGGATTTCTTCGAGTGGTACGATGCCAATGAGCCTTCCGTCGGATTGGAGAACGGGGTGGATGTTGCGCTTGCTCCGGGCCACCACCTCCACCAATTGACGCAGAGACATGTGGGCATGGACGGGCTCAAAATCTCGCTCCACCTGTTCCGCCAACTTCATCAGAGTGAGAACCGCTTTGTCTTTATCGTGGGTGAGCAACTCGCCCCGGTCGGCGAGTTCTTGCGTGTAAATGCTATTGGGGCGCATCCAACGGGCCGTTTGAAAGGCGATGGAACTCGTGAGCATCAAAGGGATAAAGAGGTCGTATCCACCACTGGCTTCTGCAGCCAAAAAGATGGCCGTCAGCGGCGCCCGCAGAATGCCCGCCATTAGGCCTGCCATTCCGGCCAATACAAAGTGTCCCCCCACCAAATGCCAGCTTGGAAACAAGATGTCTGTGGTCAACAAGAAAATGCCGCCGAGAAGGGCGCCGCTCACCAGAGCGGGCGCGAAGACTCCTCCCACGCCTCCCGCACCCACGGTGAGGCCGGTCAGTGCGGGCTTGCATGACCAAAGGATGGCCATGACGAGGAGCGTTCGAAGGGCCGATCCAGGAATGAAAGCGGCGCGGCCTTCAGGGTCAAGACGATCGAATTGGTCACTGAGGAGGTCATTGATGAGTTCAAAACCTTCTCCATAGAGTGAGGGAAAGAAAACGAGCACCCCTCCAATGGCGGCTCCAGAGAACAGAATACGGGCACCAATGTGCTTGAACTTCCGCACCAAACTGCCTGTGCCTCGGTAGACCGCACTGAACCAAACCGAGGCCAATCCGCAGAGGACGGCAAAAGGCAGGTAGGCCAATACAGTGCCGTCCCAAGGAGGAAGATTGCGGCCCGCCTGCATTAGCTCTTCGGGGTCAATGAACAGCGTAGTGGTGAGCAAAGCAGACAAGGACGCGATCAGCAAGGGGACCAGGCTGGCTGTAGTGAGGTCAATCATGATCACCTCGACCGCGAATACGATTGCTGCCAATGGGGCCTTGAACATGGCCGCCAGTGACGCCGTCGCGGCGCAGCCGATCAAAACCAAGCGGTGCTTGTAATCCAAGTTGAATCGCTCAGATACTTCCGAGGCTATGGCTGCACTGCCTTGGACCGCAGGGGCCTCCAATCCAGCGCTGCCTCCAAAGCCCACCGTGAGCAAAGCAGAAGCTGCAGGGCTGATCATGGACATTCGTGGCAGCTTAGCGCGCATGCGAGACAGCGCGTGCAACGTGGAAGGAATGCCCGGTCCAGGGTGTCTTCCCCCAAAAACCCGCCGGACCAAGAGTTGTGTCAGAACAAGGCCAATGATGGGCAACACAAAAAGCACCTCTTCGGTGCCTCCGTCCACCGCCTCTGAGGGGAGGTTTCGCAGCCAGCCCACCCCGTTTTTCAAAAGCACGGCAAGCAACCCTGAGGCCATGCCAATGAGAGCAGCGAGCAGCACAACAGCGTTCCTTGGACCCAAGCGGCCCCAGATTTCGTCAGGTGAAAATTTGGACAGGAATTGCCAGAGCGCTGCGGCCCTTTCTCCTTTCTGCATCACCCCAGTCTAATTCTGACGCCACAGACCAACATGTCGTCCACTTGGTCTTCGTTGGCCTCGTTTCTCCAAGCTTCAATTTGGCTCCTCAACTCCGCTTCTTGTCGGTCCACAGGGAGGGAGGCCAATTCGGCCAACAATGCCCTAAATCGCTTTCGCATGAATTTGCGGCCCTTGGGGCCGCCAAATTGATCGGGATAGCCATCAGATGCGCAGTACACCATGTCTCCGTCCTCCAGCGCCATCACTTGTGTGGTGAACCTGAACGCACCAGGCTCAAAGCTGGCAATGGCGCGTTTGTCGGGTTTGAGCTCGATCACCTCCCCATTCCGGACCAGATAAGCCGGTGAATTGGCGCCGGCATACTCCATGGTTTTCTCCTCTAAGTTGATGGACACCAGACCCAGGTCCATACCGTCAGGAACTTGGTCTTTGGCTTCTAGGCTGCTGTCTTCTCCCCGGTGAAGGACCGTCCGGGCAAGCTCATTAAGCCGGTCCAGGATTTTCCCCGGTTGGGTGTACACCTTGCCAATGTGCTGCAGGGCGTTGTGCCCGAGCAGGCTCATGAAAGCGCCAGGAACCCCGTGTCCAGTGCAGTCCACGGCTGCAAACATGCGCCATGCATCCAACTTGTGGAACCAAGGAAAGTCGCCACTGACGCCGTCACGGGGCATGTGAAACACAAACTGTCGGTCAAACACCCCTTTGCGCAAGGTGTCGCTGGGGAGAATGGCGCCTTGGATGCGTCGCGCGTAGTCAATGCTGGAGGTGAGGTCGGTGTAAAGGCGATGTATTTCTTCGCCCTGGGACTCGAGTTGGGTCGCTTGTCGTGTTAATGCCTTGGTCCTCTCCTCGACTTTGGCCTCCATTTCTCTTTCGTAGCCTGCGAGGTCATCTCTCATGTCCAACAGGGTCTTGCCCAAGACATCTTCTTCTGACAGTGGCGTGTACTCTGCGTCAAATTGTCCCTGTCCAACGGCGGCGCTGAATTCGCGCGTTCTTTGAAGGCCATCCGCCAGGCGATCCAGGGCTTCGGCCATTTCTCCAATTTCATCCTTCCTGGAGGGCATGGGGAAAGGGTGGTCAATGCCCCTTGAGAGGTAAAGCAGCCTGGCTCGAACCTTTCTCAAAGGCCGACGGATGGCGCGGGTGACCCAGGCAGCAATGCCCAAGCCGGCAAACAGGGCAAAGAGTGAAATCCACTTCACCAAGGTGTCCAGTCGGCGGCCGCTTTGCTCCACAGCCTCATCGGTGACCCTGGCCAAGTCAGCAAAATGAAGCTCCATGGTGTGAAGTCCAGACTCCAATGAATCGAGTTTTGACGTCAAGTCTTCCCCTGGATGAAAGGGGTCGTCTAACATTTCGTCTACGTTTAGAATGAGCTGGAAATCGGCATCGAAATCAGCTTTTCGGGTTCCCGGGGGAACCAAGCCTTGCAAGGCGTCCAACAAGGCATCGGCTGCCAAATGATGCCGATAAACCCTCTGGTGTAGGCCTTCCAGCTGGGGTGAAGTGGCTTTGAGCTCCACCAAGGTCGACGCAAATCCGTTTTGGAGCTCATCCAAAGTCTGGTGCGCATCCACATGGAGATGAATCGGTTCGGGAAGGCGGGCGGCCAGCAGTGCATAAGCCCTCATGGCCTCCACCCGTTGAAGAAGTTTGGCCACTTCAGCTTTGGCCAAGTCCACAGTGACGGCTTCCTCCAGCAACTCAGACTGGCGCTCGGTGGTTCGCGCAGTGAGCACAAAAAACACCGCGAGGGCGCCAATAAACAGGCCGAAGCCGGCGAAAATTCGGGTGCCTATGGAGTGGGACCAATTCCGCATATCAGCGTTTTCCCAATTCGGCCAAGTTGGCTTTGCACCACGCGATGCGGTCTTGGTTCAAGAGCGCTTCTGAAACAATGGTCAAGGCTTCGTAGCCATTGCGCTGTTTGGGGTCCAATGCGATGGCACTTTCTAGGCCCTCTGCGGCTTCTGTCCACAAAATGGCAGCCATTTTCAATGCGGTGTCCACGGCATCTAAATCGTCTTCAGCCGCCTTGAATTGCCTCACACCTTGGTTGTACGTATGAACGGCGAGGTTGTACTCCGATCGGAAGGCGTCGTGCCCGAGGGCAATGGCATTCTGGTAGCAGACTTGCCCCCATTTGAACCAAGGGCCGGCTTGGCTTTGCTCTTGGGTTTCAGCTTGGACAAAGGCGTATTCGGCCAGCTGTTGCTCCAAAAGAACAGCGTCAGGTGTGGAATCCCAGTTGGGCTGGAGATGTTGGTTGATTCGCACGTAGGCCTCGAAGTGGTCCCGAGACCAATGCGCGTCACCTGGCTGGCTCATGGCCAATGCGTGATTGGCGTCCTCTAAGTGGGTGTCAGCCAGAAAAGAAAGCAGAGGTTCTCTTCGTTCAGCAACGCGGCCTTCTGGATCGAGGCGAGCGCTCTCCATGGCGGCAGCGATGGACTCTGTTCGCATTTGAGAGTCAGGGTGTCGGCCTTCTCGCTCAACAAAAATGGACTTGAGCACATAGGCCTTCACATACCACGTGAGGGGGTCCATTCCCTCACCAGATGCGATGGCCGATTCAATTTTCTCAAAGGCTTTCTGATGTTGCCCGGCTTGGGAAAATTCTATGGACTCACGGGTCAATCGGCCCTGAGCCGTGGCGCATGAAGCCAGAAGGACCATGGTCCAAACTGTGGCGACTTTGATCATGAATATTGACTTCAATTTCATGGGCAAATCCTTTGCAGAAAAGGCACGGGCAGGGCCATTCCTTTGTCTTGGAGGTTCTGTTCTTGTTGCACGATGCACAGCCCAATGTTGGCCCCTTCACCGCTCCTCCTGAAGGAAAGGTCACTGGTGGCGATTTCGCCGCCATCGGTGATGATGAGTGCTTGCTTGTCTTTCTTTCGGCTCCAACGGTTCAATGCTTCTTCTATGGATGAGTCTGGTGTTGGCCCATCCGTCCCGCTCAAAAACAAGACCGTGAAATCTCCTTTGTGATCGCGCAAGGTTTTGGCGTCCAAGGATTTGATTTCTACGGGAAGTCCTGCGATCGATCGGCCATCCAAGCGGGTGCCCAAGTCCTCCGCCAAGTCGTCCCATCCCACTACGCCAATGCTGAATTTTTCCCTTTGGTCCAGATCTGGCCAGAACATTTCTCGACCGAGCAAATAGAGGTAGCGGCCAAAGTGCATGGCCCAAATTGGCGACCGGTCGATCTCAGGGTCCCCCAAGTTCGACGCATTGCACGGAACGTCATCAGCACCAATGGAAGGACCCAAAGGTGCAGCAAGGGTTGGCGTCATCACAAGGGATGGGCCAAGCAGGGCGAGGAACAGGAACGGCCGCAACATCAAATTCGCGTCTTCGCAAAATATACCGCGAAGCAACGCGGAATCAAGCTTCTGTCTCCAGTTGGCCCAAATCGCGGTCGAACAAGTAGAGGCCTGCTGAGTCAGAGCCAATCATGGCCAGTTTGTCCATAATTGTTCTGGCCAAAGCTTCTTCTTCAATTTGCTCAGCGACATACCACTGCATGAAGTTGTGTGTGGTGTAATCCTTGCGCGACAGGCAGAGGTCCACCACCTCATTGATGCTGGCGGTGACTTTGGTTTCGTGATCTAAGAGTGTGGTGAAAATGTCCTGAAGACCAGAAAAGCTGGCTTGAGGTGCATCGAGTGCTGGGATCTTGGCTGTCCCTCCGCGCTCATTCACGAATCGAATCAGTTTGAGCATATGCTCGCGTTCTTCATCGCTGTGCTTGTATAGAAAGGCTGAGGTGCCATTGAGCCCCGTGGTCTCAGCCCAAGAGGCCATGGCAAGGTAAAAATGAGAGGAGAGAGCCTCCATTTCGATTTGGGCGTTGAGTGCGCCTTCAATGTGGGTGTCGAGCATAAAAT
This sequence comes from uncultured Flavobacteriales bacterium, assembly GCA_943787435.1. GTDB lineage: Bacteria > Bacteroidota > Bacteroidia > Flavobacteriales_D > Sanyastnellaceae > UBA8752. Next base: position 31,020 of record CALSMK010000005.1, read on the forward strand.
TTCAGATAAAAATGAAATGATTCAGTTGATGTATTTTGTATCCAAGTATTGAAGGTCAATGAGTTATATTGTTGACTAAAATATGGATATGATGTTAGAGTGGGGTTGATGACTTATGCAATCCGCCAAGGGCGAAAAGGGTGTTGAACCAATGTAAATCTCCCTTTCCTGAGATGGTTGAAACCGCAGCCCGCATTTCGAGAAGGGGAAGCACTGTTTTTTGTTCAAGGTGCGACTGAAGTGCGACATGGACTTCATCTGGATTGCGAATCGCTGTGAATTTCTCATGTCGTTCTCCTAAGATTTTGAGTCGTTCCACCAGGCCGGCAGAATGGAGGATCCCAAGCTGGGTGCTGACGCCTCCTCGGCTGATGTCGAGGGTGCCTATGATTTCATCTGATGTCAAGGCTGTGGGGTGGGCGAGCAAAAGTGCGTGTATCCTGCCTGCTGTTTTTGTAAAGCCCCAAGCCTTCAAGACGGGTGGCCAGTGTCTCAGCAGGTAATTGGCCGCCGCAGAAAATTCGCTGAATTCCTCATCCATACCCAAAAGTATTTCATTAATAAATGAAACAGAAATTAGAATTTTAATCTATTGGGGTCAACAAGAACAGGGGTTTCTGAGGCACCTTCTATTTGGTCGGCTAAATTTTGTGCCCATTTGGGGCCAATCAAGACCCCCCTTGTTCCAAGGCCATTGAAGACAAACCATCCAGGTCGACCGGGCATCGGTCCCACGATGGGTCTGCGGTCTCGCGACACGGGGCGCAATCCCACTTGGTGAAGTATTGTCTTCAGTTTCGATGGGGATTCCAGTTCTGACTCAAGCGCGTCATGCAGGAAGGCCGCCGTTTCTGGTGTGGATGCGAAGTCTTCTCTGTGCCATTCATAGCTGGCCCCCAGTCGCCAAAGGTTCGGCGCAATGGGCAGGGTCCATTTTCCAAAATTGAGGATGAGGTCTTGGGGAACAGGGCTTGCGTGGGATTCTGAATCGTGCCCTACGGTGAGGATTTCTCCTCGGTTGGCCCGAAGGTCTAAGGGAATGCCTGCCGGGGCATCTCTCATGGCCAAGCCTCGGCAGTCTACCACAACGTCCCATTCGGTGGCGCTTTCTGACACATCGAAGGTCCGCTTCTCAAACCGTCCGGAGTCGTTCAAATGTTCGCGCCAGAGGGGAATCAAGGATTGAAGGTTCACCCATCCACCTCCTGTGACTGTGCCATAATTGGCCTCGCCATCCTGGAATTGTACTGGAGAAATCCAAGGACAATCAGCGCACTTCTCATTCCAAATGGCCGCATAGTCGGCATTGGCGAGTCTTTTGCGAATGGAAAGGGGGTGAAGAAAGGGCGCGTCCAAAATGGCCGAGAAATCGTCCATGGTGGCCTTGAGTGCATCCAGATGAGCTTGCGCATCCCAAACCTCAACAACCCGCCGAAAGGACATGGGGTTGAACATGCCGGCTGCCACAGAGGAGGCTGAGGGCAACCCCGCGTCGATCACATGGCAATCCCAACCCCTTTGAAGGGCCACATGGCTAAACAAAGTGCCCGCCAAGCCTTGGCCAATGACAAGGACACGCATGGTTAGGCTGTGGCGGCCACCACGCCCAACTCACGCCCCACCTTTTCAAAAGCAGCGAGGGCTTGGTCCAAGTGCTCTTGGGTGTGAGCGGCACTCAGTTGAACGCGAATTCGGGCTTGTCCTTTGGGGACCACAGGGTAGAAAAAGCCAATCACATATATGCCCTCTGCAAGCAGAGCATCGGCCATGGTTTGGCTCAATCGGGCATCTCCGAGCATCACCGGCACAATGGCGCTTTCACCGTCTTTGAAGTCCAGTCCGATTCGGGTCAAACCCGCTTTGAAATAGCGGGTGTTTTCTTCGAGTTGATCTCGAAGTGCGGTGGTCTCGTCCAGCATTTTAAAGACCTCCAAGCTGGCGCCAACAATGCTGGGAGCCAGAGAGTTGCTGAACAGGTATGGCCGACTTCGTTGACGGAGCATCTCGATGATTTCGGCACGGCCCGTCGTGAACCCGCCCATGGCACCACCGAGGGCTTTGCCCAAGGTTCCGGTGATGATGTCCACCCTGCCCAAGGCGTCACGCAGTTCTATGGAGCCCCGGCCTGTCTTTCCAATGAAGCCCGTGGCGTGGCATTCGTCCACCATCACCAAAGCGTCGTAGGCATCTGCGAGGTCACAAATCTTGCCGATTTGCGCCACATAACCGTCCATGGAAAACACCCCGTCGGTCACAATCACTTTGAACCGATGGCCCGCTTCGTTGGCGGCTTGCAGTTGTTTTTCGAGGTCCGCCATGTCATTGTTGGCATACCGATACCGGGCTGCTTTGCACAGCCGAACTCCATCGATGATGGACGCATGATTCAAGGAGTCCGAGATGATGGCATCCTCTTTGGTCAGAAGCGGCTCAAAGACCCCGCCGTTGGCGTCAAATGCTGCAGCATACAGAATGGTGTCTTCCGTATGGTGGAATTTCGCAATCGTGCTTTCTAACGCCTTGTGAATGTCTTGGGTTCCGCAAATGAACCGCACGGAGGACATGCCGAAACCTCGGTCATCAATGGCTTTTTTCGCGGCATTCACCACCCTGGGGTGGGAGGAGAGGCCCAAATAGTTGTTGCCACAAAAATTCAAGACCTCGCTTCCATCATCCAATCGGATGACGGCATCTTGGACCGATGCGATGACCCGTTCTTTTTTGAACAGTCCATCTTCTTGAATCGAATCGAGTTCGGCCCTCAAGTGGCCCTTTATTTTGCCGTACATGCCACGAAGATAGCCGCCTCGGTTTGGCAAAGAAGTGAGACTGGAGCCCTCAAGAATCCATGGGTTCGGAGGCGAATGGAGCCATCGAGATCTGAAAAAGCAACCAAGGCTTGAGTGGTTGGGAGTTGGCCTGCATTTTCTGAGCGCATCCATGATGCGCCACACGAGGCTTCCGGCACGGCTGAATTAACTTCGTTCCCTCATGACTGCCAAGCCTGCGCGCACTTTGGTCACTTCGGCGTTGCCCTACGCCAATGGCCCCATTCACATTGGTCACATCGCCGGTGCTTATTTGCCAGCAGACCTTTACGTTCGCTATCTCCGGGCACGGAAGAGGGATGTGGTGTGGGTATGTGGTTCAGATGAGCACGGTGCGGCCATCACACTTCGGGCGCGAAAAGAGGGAACCACCCCGCGGGCCATCGTGGACCGGTACCACGCTGAGATGCAAGAGGCGTTCTCTGGGTTGGACATTGCATTTGACCATTACGACCGCACTTCGAGTGAGGAGCACCATGGTTTTGCACAAGAATTCTTCCTGGAACTGCTCGAAAAGGGCGCGTTCACAGAAGAAACCAGAAAGCAGTTTTACGATCCGCAGGAAAAGCAATTTTTGGCCGACCGCTATATCCAAGGAACTTGCCCCAAATGCCAGGACGAACGGGCTTATGGAGACCAATGTGAAAAATGCGGGTCTGCTTTGTCCCCAGACGAACTGATTGACCCCAAAAGCACCTTGAGCGGCAGTACCCCTGAAATGCGCGATACCACGCTGTGGTATTTGCCCATGGACCGGCACGAGTCGTGGCTCAAAACCTACCTGGAGGACGGGGTTTTGGATGGCGAACAACACCACGATCCCAAGTCCTGGAAGGCCCACGTGACTGGCCAATGCAAGAGTTGGGTGGATGGCGGTTTGCAGAGCCGGGCCATGACCAGAGACTTGGATTGGGGCGTCCCCGTCCCCGTCGAAGGCGCGGATGGAAAGGTTCTGTATGTCTGGCTTGATGCGCCTTTGGGGTACATCACAGCCACTCGAAATTGGGCGAAGAAAAACGGAGCGGATTGGGCGCCTTACTGGAAAGACAAGGACACCCAGTTGGTTCACTTCATTGGAAAGGACAACATCGTTTTTCACTGCATCATTTTCCCGATTCTCCTGAAAGAGCACGGCGGGTACTTGCTGCCTCACAACGTTCCGGCCAACGAGTTCATGAACCTCGAAGGGGACAAAATTTCAACCTCGCGCAACTGGGCGGTTTGGGCCAAGGAATACATCGACGATTTTCCGGGCCGCAGCGATGAGATGCGCTACGTTTTGGCTTCCATCATGCCCGAGCAAAAAGATGCTGAATTCACGTGGGAAGACTTCCAGTCTAGGGTAAACAATGAGTTGGCAGACGTCCTCGGGAATTTCGTGAACCGGGTGGTGGTCCTCACCTCGAAATACTTTGACGGGAAGGCTCCATCGGCCAGTGGAACATGGACCAGCACCGACGAGGCTTTGCGTGAACTCATGGCGTCAACCCCTGCGGCAGTAGGCGACGCCATTGAGCGTTACCGTTTCCGGGATGCCTTGCAGCACGCCATGGGTTTGGTGCGGGCGGGCAACAAGTACTTGACAGAAGAGGAGCCTTGGAAGGTCATGAAGACCGATGCCCAACGAACAGCGGACATCTTGAGCTTGGCCTTGCAAATCACAGCCAATGCGGCCATTGTGCTGGCGCCGTTTTTGCCTCGGACTTCCGAGAAAATCGCAACAGCCCTGGGCACATCTGACCTGCCTTGGGATGCGGCTGGCGGCGACTTGGTTCCGACGGGACAGCCTTTGGGCGCCCTCCCCATTTTGTTTGAGAAGGTGACCGATGAGCAGGTCGAGGTGCAGCGCGCCAAACTGGGCCCGGACGCTTCTCAGGAGGGGCTTCGTGACGTGGAGACCGAGAAGCCCGAAACCTCTTTTGATGACTTTCAGGCCATGGACCTGCGGGTGGCAGAAGTGGTGGCCGCCGAGAAGGTCAAAGGGGCCGACAAGTTGCTGCAGCTCACGGTCAGAACAGGCTATGATGAGCGGACCGTTGTCAGTGGCATTGCCGAACACTTCAAACCCGAAGATGTGGTGGGCCGCAAGGTGACGTTGTTGGCGAATCTGGCTCCAAGAAAAATTCGCGGCGTGGTTTCTCAGGGAATGGTACTGATGGCCTCGACAGAAGATGGTGGCTTGCGGTTTGTCACCCCTGATGAAGGGGCCGAAGCCGGAGACATCATTCGTTGATCACCGCCTTTCTGACGCGGCCATGTTGGTCGCGTTGCAGCACCCATTGACCCGATGTGGGCTTGATCTTTCGGCCCATCATGTCCATGGTTTCCACAACATTGAAGGGGAGTTCTTGGACGGGCAGCTCGATGTGATTCAGCCCTTCGAACGAAGTCCAGGACCAGCGACATCGCTCGACGGCGCTGCCGGCCATCCAACCTTCGTAGAGTCGGAGTTCAAAATCAAAGGGCGATTCAACGCTGCTCAAGTCCACGCCAGGCTGGTAGTCCAAAAAGCGAGAGTGGGGCTCTAAGTTCCCGTCAAAGCCAAACGCATTGGGCGCAGTGTTCACGTTTTCGGCAGCCAGCAGGACGCCGCTCGCATCGAACAGCGCAAACCCGGCATAACCAAACCAATACGGGGTCTGATAATCGGGAGAGACTTCCACCTCCATGTGGCCCAGCTCAGTGTTGCCAATCACCAATGGTTGGATGGCAATGGAGTCGCACAAGTCAGAGAGGGTGCTGTCGCTGCCACATTGAGCCAGCAGGCATGCTTCCAAGGTTTCGAAGGGGACTGTCCCTTCACAGCCACCCCAAGTAAACTGGTTGCACCCCAGGTTGTCTTGGTCAAAGTACCAGGCGGGGATGGCCGCCTCACAAGGTCCAGGATCGGGGAGCAAAAAGCAGGGGTCATCTTGAGCGAAAACCGTGCTCCATGACATCGAGGCCGTACAGAGGAGCAGGGCGAGCAGCTTTGAAAACATCGATCGGGTCATCAGAATGGAAGGGTGAACTCCCGGAAGTTACGCCCTTGATTTTCTGGGCCCGAGTCGTTCGAAATTCTGGCGTTACGACTTTCTAAAACGCCCGGATCGTTGCAGATACTCAGCGATTTGGATGGCATTGGTGGCGGCGCCTTTCTTCAAGTTGTCGGCGACAATCCACAGGTGCAGCCCTTGCTCATGGGACAGGTCACGTCGTATGCGACCTACGAAAACTTCATCTTTCCCAGCGGCTTTGAGCGGCATGGGGTAGATGTTGGACATGGGGTCGTCTTGAATGATCAAACCCGGCATGAGTTGAAGGGCTTCCTTCACATCGGGCACGCTGAACGAGCGCTCCAGCTCCAAATAGACACTTTCACTGTGCCCTCCTTCGACGGGGACACGGACTGCGGTCGCACTGACCTCAACTTGGGCATCGTTCAGGATTTTTTTGGTCTCATGGTGGAGCTTCATTTCCTCTTTGGTGAAGTCGTTCTCCAAAAAGACATCGCAATGGGGCAAACAGTTTCCATTGATGGGGTGGGGATAGACACGGTTGGCCTCTTCTCCTGCCCTTTCTTGCTCGAGTTGATCAATTCCCGCCTGTCCAGTTCCAGTGACGCTTTGATAAGTGCTCACAATGGCCCGGCGAATCAAAAAGCGATCGTGCAGTGGCTTCAAAGCCATCACCAACTGGATCGTGGAGCAGTTTGGGTTGGCAATGAGAAGGTCTTCATTGCGAATGGCGTCCGCATTCACTTCCGGCACAACCAAAGGCACTTCGGGGTCCATTCTCCATGCGGAAGAATTGTCCACGACTGAAGCGCCAATGTCGGTGAAGGCCCTGGCCCATTGGCGGCTCACATCACCACCAGCACTGAACAAGGCCAGGTCTGGCTTTTGCTCTAGTGCCTCTTCCACTGTCATCACAGGAATCTCTTGACCGCGAAATTCAATGGTCTTCCCTTTGGACCGGCTGCTGGCCACCGGAAGGAGTCTTTTCACAGGGAATTTCCGTGCGGCAAGGCCTTGCAAGATGGTCTGGCCAACCAATCCTGTAGCGCCGACAAGAGCGAGAGTGCGTCCGTGGGTCGAGTTGGCCATGGTGGTTTCGGTTTCAGATTTGCAGCTGTGGTCCCTGAATAAACTGGCGGGAACCAAGAGGAGTTCAAAGTTAGCAGGTTGCAGAGATGCATCCTTTCTTTCATTTGTCTGGCCGCGCAGGGTTTTTTTTTCGTGGGTTTGTTTGGGTTTTGATCCCTTGGAGTTTTGTCATGGCTCCGGCCCAAGGGCAGTGGGTGATTTCGGCGCTGCATCCGGATCCCACTCCTTTTTTGGGCGCGCCTGAGGCGGAATACATTGCGCTGTATGCTTCAGGGGAAGAAGGGGATTGTTTGACAACAGAGGGACTGCGGTTGTCATGGAATGGCAGTGAGCGTGTCCTGCCCGGCGGGTGTTGGCCGGTTGGCGAGGTCGTATTGGTTCATCGGTCGGGGGACAGTTTGGCCTTTGGGTCTTACGATGTCTCCAAGATTTCATTGGCGTCTTGGCCGGCATTGGTCAATGGGGGGACCACGGTGCATCTCAAAGACTCATTGGGCCAGGTTTTGGACATCATGCCTTACACCGAAGGCGGATTGAATGGAGGTGGGATACCGATTCTCAGGGGCGACATCGAGGCCTGTGGCGCAGAGGTGAACCAAGTGATGTGGTCAGCCGATCAAGGTCCATTTGGTCCTTCTTCAGCTGCGTCTTCTTCAGCTTCAGCGCACACCACAGAAGCCCTTTTGTCTGCTGCTGGGCATTTTGATCGCTTCATCCCTCGTGGATTGGGGATGTGGGAATGGCAACTGGGCCACTCTGTGGATCCCAGTTCTGCGGAGTCTGCTCAAATGAGGGTTGAGGGCCAAGTGGTGGATTTGGAGTGGTTGACAGACTCGTCACTCCTGGCGCGGTGGCCGAATCGAATGGTCCAATCCCTGTCTTCAGGACAGCACTTGGACAGGGGCCTTTCCGTGTTGTTGGGTCCGGTCCGAGGCTGTGCTGCAGGATCGGAGGACTCATGGTTAAAACACACGCTTCATCACCTTCCCCAAAGGGGGCAAATTGAAACCTTAGAGGTGTTGGCGGACCCCCATTCGAACGCGCTTTTTCAGGAAGAAGAACAGGTCAAATTGACCAACCTGTCTCCTTTTCCAATCGATGCTGGGGCTTGGAGTTGGGGAGGAGCGCAACTTCGACGGCGTCGGCTTCTCTGGCCCCATTCGCCTGCTCAGTTTTTGGCTTCAGATTTCAACGATTGGCCTGGCCTGTCCAATTCGGGGGGTGAGATGGTGATTCGTTCACCTTCGGGTCAGGAGGTGGCGTCCTTGTCATGGTCTCCATGTGACCATGACAACAAAGCCCTTGCGGGATCTGGTCTGCCCTTGGAGCGGCTTCCCGAACGAAATTCAATGTGGTCATCTGCTGGTGGTCCATCGGAGGTGGTCGCCCCCAATTTGGCCGCATTCGGGTGCCGCAAAAACGGCCTCGGAACCGTGACAGGCATCGACATTCACCTGAACATTCCCTCGGCCTTCTTGGCCCCTTCTGAATGGCGGTTTCAACCACCAGAAGGGACATCCATTTCGGTGGTTCCAACCAAAATTGGTGGCCAGCCCTTGTCATGGAGGTTGCCTGTTGAGCAGGCCCAAGCGGACTTTTTTCTGTGGCCACAGGGGACCGTGGTTTCCATTCAAACTGAAGGGGGATTTTGGCAACCTCTGGGCAAGTTCAGTTGCCCACCTCTGGTGGAGCCTGATGCGCTTTGTTTGCGAATGGAGGAAGTCCTTTGGGATGCTGTGGATTCTGGCGGTGAATTTGTGGAGTTGTTGAATTGTGGGGAAGTGCCCTTGGAATTGGGAGGACTGTCTGCCACCACAAAAGCATGGCCTCTCCCTTCGGAATGGCAAACGTGGATTGATCCTGCGTATTCCGTGGTGCTCTTGCCCGATTCCGTTCTGGCCTTTGGGGAATGCACGAAGTGGTTCACTGCGGGATTTCCGGAATCGGGTCCAGCCCTGTGGCGGGCCGAGGCATGGTCCGCCTTGAACGATGAGGCCGGAGACCTGGCCATACGGTTGCCGGGCCGGTCCATGGATGCCGACAGGGTCCAATGGTCCCCTGATTTCATTGGCCCTTGGTGGTGGTCGCCCGATGGCTGGTCTTGGCAGAGGCAAGGCCAAACAGATCTCGGCTGGAGCCCTTCTTCCAGCAGGGGTTCCCCGGAAGGCTCGAGCGGGTGACAGAGCGTCTCGATGCGTGTTTGGGGGCGACGGGCGAACCCGTCACGCGGGATGGACATTCTCAAAACGCCCCTGGGATTCAATGGCAGTTCCCAGAGGTCGGCCATCAGATAGAAGTGCGCATGGTGGGTTGGCCAGATGGGGTTCTGAAACGGGTTCAAATTCTGAGGCCGGATGACCGCATAGGAAGCTGGGCATGGGACGGATGTGACGAATCAGGATACCCAATGCCCCCGCAAAGCCTGATTTGGGATGTGCGTTGGGCGGGCCCGTCATGTCGCGGCAGGAAGGCCATTCGCGTTTCCGCACCGGGCTACGGAAAATGAAAAGAATGCACGGCGATTTTCAGCGTCTTATCGGACCTTGTTGCCATGTTCGAAGGAGGGATTCGCGAGGGGTATGCTTTGCCCGAGAGCTGGTGGCTCATGTGGGTCCTGATCGCTTGCGGCTTGGCCGTTCTTCGAACGATGAATCCAGATTGTCTGAGACAGGCCCGATGGGCTTGGGGCAATTTCAGGCTGTTGCTTCAAGCCAAAGGCGATGGGGGGGGACTGACGGCGGTCGATGGACTGCACAATGGCCTGGCTGGTGTCAGTTTGGCTTTGGCGATTTCAGGCATGTGGTCCGTGGCCCAAGGTCAAGCCATGGGTTGGGCCTTGTTCACTCGTCTCTTGGCGCTTTGGTTTGTTATGATGGCCATGCGCTGGTGCGTTGGACAGCTTCTGGGCTTAACAGCGGGGTCGACTTCCTTGGGCCGTGAGTGGAGGTTGAATCACCGTTTGTTGATGGAGTCCACAGCGTGGATTCTGGCACCATTGGGTATGGTGGCCACTTTTAAGGGTGCAGACATTGCAAATATTGGATTGACTTTGAGCGCCCTGGTTTGGTTGGCCGGGTGGGGAGTCCGTCAGCGAAGGGCTGCGGGACTCTCCGAGTTATACGGAAGAAACCACCTGATGGCGATGTTCTACATTTGCACCCTTGAAATCCTCCCGGTTGCGGTCCTCCTCCGCGCTTGGCAGGGGTAACACCATGGGCAAGAAGGTCAAGACCATTCTGATTTCGCAACCCAAGCCAGCCACCGAGAAGTCCCCGTACTTCGACTTGGCGGCGAAACATAAGCTGAAAATTGATTTCCGCAGCTTCATCCATGTCGAAGGCGTGGATGGACAAACGTTTCGGCAAGAGCGCATTGACTTGGAGTCGCACGGCAGTGTGATTTTCACATCGAGGAATGCGGTAGACCACTACTTCAGGATGGCTGGGGAACTGCGTTACGACGTGCCCGACAGCACCAAGTATTTCTGCATCAGTGAGTCCACGGCCCACTACCTCCAGAAGTACATCGTGTACCGCAAGCGGAAGATCTTCCATGGTCAATTGCGCTTCAATGAGCTTCTGGATTACATCAAAAAGCACAAAAAAGAGAAGTTTCTCCTTCCCTGTGCAGACATCCTCAAGCCGAGCATACCAGCGCAGCTGGAGGAGCATGGCATTGACTTCACCAAAGCGGTGATGTACAAGACGGTGTGCAGCGACTTGTCTGATTTGTCAGATGTGAAGTATGACATGCTCGTGTTTTTCTCTCCATCTGGAATTGAAAGCCTGTTCAAGAATTTCCCAGACTTCGAGCAGGGTGAAACAAGGATTGCTGTGTTTGGGCCCACCACCCAGAAAGCGGCTGAGGCCAAGGATTTGCGCATTGACGTTGCCGCACCGAATCCCAAGGCGCCGTCCATGAGCTTGGCCATCGAGAATCACATTCTTGGCAAAGACTGAGCCCGACCTCGGCCCACAGTCGCCGGACCTGAGACAGGGCCGGGATCGAAGCCTCAAGCGCCGCGTGGTCATGGACCGCGTCTTTGCAGAAGGAAAAACAGCCAAGGCTTTTCCCTTGATCGCCCGGTTTGGGCAGATGGAGCCCGATGGTTCTGCGCCCACCCGAGTGGCCTTCACCGTTTCCAAAAAGAGATTTCGCCGGGCAGTGGATCGAAATCGAATCAAGCGGTTGATGCGCGAAAACTGGAGAATTCATCGTTCCAGCTTTGAGTCCGCACTTCCGAAGGGCGTTCAGGGAGCCATCGTCCTCATCTTTGTTGGGAAGGACATGCCCACCGCCGAGGTGATGGAGAAAACCATGATGAAACTGCTGGGCCGCATGTCCGAAGATTCGAAACAAGACGCATGAAACGAATTCGCTTTCCGCAATTTGCAGGGGTTGCCCTCATTGGTTTAACGGCGGTCCTTAGTATCCGGGCCATTCAGCCCAGCGGCACCTATTTCGAAGTCACCAAGCATTTGGAAATTCTCATGTCTGTCTTCAAAGGCGTTCATGAATTCTATGTGGAAGAGCCAGAGCCAGGAACGCTCATGGGTGTGGCCATTGATGCCATGCTGGACGAACTCGATCCCTACACGGTGTATTACCCCGAATCTCGAATCGAGGATTTGAGGTTCATGAACACCGGTGAATACGGCGGCATCGGCGCCTTGGTTCAACCCATTGACGGGCGAATGACGGTGATTGAAGTCTACGGGGGTTACCCCGCTCACGAAGCGGGCATTTTGCCAGGCGATGTGGTGCGCAGTGTGGATGGCCGTGATCTGGGTGAGGGCGCGGACATGGAGGAAGTGGGAGACTTGTTGCAAGGAGAATCCGGAAGTGAATTGACCATAGGTGTTGATCGCCCTTATGGAGGCGGTTACATAGAGTTCGAAGTGGCCAGGGCCAAAGTCCGCGTTCCAGCGGTGACCTATTCAGGCATGCTCGACGACAAAACGGGATACATCTATCTGTCCAAGTTCACCCGTGGATCTGCGGGAGAAGTGCGCAAGGCGCTCATGGCCCTCCGAGACTCTGCAGGGATGGAAAATCTGATTTTCGATCTGCGAGGCAATGGAGGCGGATTGCTCAATGAGAGCGTGAGCATCGTGAACCTGTTCGTGCCCAAAGGGACCGAAATCGTATCCACCAAGGGCAAGAGCGAAAAGTGGAACAAATCTTACAAGGCATTGGGAAGACCAACGGCACCTGATATGCCTTTGGTGGTCCTGATTGACGGCAAATCAGCCAGCGCCTCAGAGATTGTCAGTGGGACCCTTCAGGATCTTGGACAGGGCGTTGATTGTGGGCATGGAAAGCTTCGGAAAAGGGTTGGTTCAACAAACCAAAGACATGGCGTTCAACACCCGCTCTGAAGGTGACTGTGGCCAAGTATTACACGGCCAGTGGACGGTGCATTCAGCGCTTGGATTATGGAGGAAAAAGAAATGCGCAGGGAAAAGCGATCGCCGTGTCTGATTCTTTGCTCCGGACATTCGAGACGATCGGGGGAAGACCTGTGATCGAAGGCCGAGGCATCCAGCCAGACATTCAAGTGGAGACCCCATTTATGTCCACCTTGATGGAGCGGTTGTTGTCGGATTTTGAAGTCTTTGATTTTGCGACCAAAGTGGCGTCGAGTCTCGACAGCAGCGATGTTTCTGATCCGGTATCCTATGGGCTTAGTGACGACACATGGTCTGATTTTCAGACCCATTTGGAACAGGCAGGCTTTGAATATTCCACCCAAAGCATGGTGGTTTTGGATGACCTGGCCGAAGTCCTCGAAATCGAGCAATACGATGAAGTGGCCGCCGATGCCATGAAGGCGTTGACGTCGAGCATTGAGCCCAACTTGGAGAGAGACTTGAACCTGTTTGAAGATGAAATCAAACAAGCGATCGAGGAAGAGGTGGTTCTGCGATACCACTTGGCCGCAGGAATGGTTGAGCGCAGTCTTGCAGAAGACCCGACGGTGTTGCGGGCGCAACAGGCATTTGGTGATGAGCTGACCAGCATCATCGGTGAGCGCCGTCTCACAGAAACAGAACAGGAAGGGCCCAAGAAATGAAGTCTTGGCCCAAGCCCGAATGGGCATGGACCCTGGCATGGTGTGCTTTGGCCTTGGCGTTCCCTTGGTCCAATTCGGGCATGAGCATTGCCACAGGTGCGTTGTCATTGGCTGCGATTTATTCCTTCATTCAAGGTCCAATTCATGAATCATCAGGGTTCAGAGACAAAAGGGTTGGAATCGCTGGATTTGCACTCTTGTCTTTCGTGGCCCTTTCGGGTTTTTCATCGGCGTGGAGCGATCCCATGTTGGCATTGAATGACGTTCGCGTGAAATTGCCACTGGCTGTTGCTGGAATGGCCCTGTTGGCCGCCAAAAACGGATCGTATTTGTCCAGGCTGTCCGTGGAACGCGTGCTGAAGTGCGCGGTGTTCAGCGCTGGCTTGTCCACTGCTTGCATTGTGTGCTTGGACCTGTGGGACGGGCAGCCTTTCGGAGGCAGGTCTGCTTCCCGCTTCATCTCGCACATCCGGTTTGGATTGTGGTGGTCGGCCTTGCTGCCGCTGGCGTCAGGTGTGCTCAACAAATATTGGGGTTGGTCATCTGTCTTTTTCGCTGTTTTGGCCTGGACATGGACCGAGAGCATTTCGGGCTTGGCCTTGGGAGCTGTCACCAGCATCTGGTGGCTGCCCATCTTGTGCGCCACCAGCAGCGGCAACTCAGCATGGAAATGGCCAGAGATGAAGGCCCTTCGTCGAGCTGCATTCATTGCGACCGGCCTTGGAGCCCTGCTGTTTTCCTTTTTGTGGTGGAGCTTGCCCAACGACCACCCCCATCCCAATCAGGTGCTCGAGTCCAGTCAAGGGGGAGAGCCCTATTTCCACAACTTGGACCGCAGGGTTACCGAAAATGGCCATTTCATATGGACCAACATTGCCTGGGGAGAGTTGGCCAAAGGTTGGAGCACAAGGAGCGAAACGCCATTCAAAGAAGTCCAAGGAAGGCTCATCCGATTTCTGAGCTCCAAAGGGCTCAACAAAGACAAGGAAGGGGTCGCAGCATTGACGCCCGATGAGATTCAGGCGATTGTTTCCGGATATCCATCGGTCATCGAGTGGAAGGGCTTGGGTTGGTCCAGACGATGGAATCGCATTTGCTTCAATTGGGGGCCGTTGGTTGGATGGATCTACCCCCTTTGATGACAGCATTTTGTCGCGCATGTCCTACCACGAAGTGGCCCGGGTGGCCATTTCAGAAATGTCCTTCGCAGGGTGGGCCTTTGGGGTGGGTTCTGGAGACAAGGACACAGCGATGATGGCCGGTTTATGAAGGGCATTTTGACCATTGGCCGGCTGGATCCAGAGAACGTGCACACCATCAATACCTGTCCTTTGCTTTTGGGCTTGGGCATATTGGGGCTCTTGTTGTGGTTGATGGGCCATGCTGTGGCCCTCACGACCCGTCAAGCTTGGCCGGGGTTGTTGGTCTTGGTTTTGAGTTGCTGGACCGAAGACACGTTGGAAACCCAAGCCGGGGTCACCCTGGCTTTGTGGGTACTGGCCTTTCCCGTCTTGCCAGCAGGGGTTGGCTCAGGAAAGGGCCTTCTTCGCCGCAGTAAAGACCGCCTCCACCGTTAGGTCAAGCTGTCCTTCAGGGGTTGTGTGGAGGGCCTGAAGAATGTGCGTCTTGGGCCCCAATGGCGCCCACCTTTCTGGCCATTCTGGAGCATGGGTGCCGTACAAGCCGAGGACTGGAATTCCCATGGCAGAGGCCGTGTGAAGGGGCCCAGTGCTGGAAGCCACCACCAATTTGGATTGGGCTTGCAAGGCCATGAGTTGGGTCAAGTCGAGCTGGCCGCCCAAGTCGTGGATCCACTCGTGCTTTGGCCAGTTGTGGTTCAAAGCTGCGCCGCTCTGAGGCTGTTCCTGTGATGCCCACTGTATGGCCTTCTTGTGCCAGTCGCAGGGCCAATTCAGCAAAACGATGAGGCCCCCAATTTCCTGCACTTCCGTGGGAACCGGGGTGAAGGAGAACGGGTGGGGCCTTCCATTTCTTCAAGAATTTGCGTCACTTTTTGGTCTGATTTGGGCGCTTTCAACCCCACCGAACGGCGGTATGAAAAGTCGGATTCCACCCCAAGGGGGAGCAACATCCGCAGGCCGTGCCAAGCCTCATGGCCGCCGGAACTGTGTCGGCTGTCCCAAATCCTTTGCGTCACTCGCCTCAGGGTGTGCCACCGTTTTCCCGTGGCGATGCGAATGGCAACACCGGCTGCTTGGCCGGCCACCGCCACCGATTTTTCGGGATATGCCATGACCAGCGCATCGTAGTTGCCTGCTTGGATGGCTTTCGCACCCGCGCCATTTGGGTCATTGGTCATGTCTGAGGACCATTCCACCACATCATCGACACCCAAGGCCTGCTTGGCCACTGGAATGGCGTAGCCGCGCACCAGTAGGTCCACCTGGACCTCAGGGAATCTCTCTTTCAATGCCCTCACCATGGGCAAAGTCACGACGAGGTCCCCCAATGCATCTGTCCTCGCCAACAAAACCCGTTTTGGGGATGGCGTTTTGGGCGCCCTCAACGCCCGAAGGCGGGCGTGTTTGCGCCACGTTGCCCAGGCGCTTCTTCGCGCGATGACCCAACCCGCACGGCCATCAAGAAAGCCCGCCTTGAGAACCCATGTTTTGATCCACTGGGCGGCGACTTTGGCCCAAACCAGGGGCAAGGGGGTAAGCTTTCCGCGTTGGTGCTGGTCTTCAGCCCCAGACCCTTCCAAAGCGTTCAATTTGGCTCAGGTGGTCAGCGGAATGAGGGTAGCTGTGGTGCTCTACGTGTCCTTGAAGGCGAGAGATGTCCACATTTCCATCGAACAGAACCTCTTCATGGATGGCGCCTTTCCAAACGCCGGAATGAGAAGGCCAAAGCCGAATTTTCCGATCTGGATGCCATCCACTGTGGTGAATCCACTGGCCACAATAGCGGGTCAGACGGTTGATTTCGCCCACCCTCAGCGCCCCCGATTCGTTGCAAAAAGGACCTTGGATGTGCGAGAGAATGGCCGCTGCTGAGGTCTGGGGTCAAGGCCTCATCGGCATCCAAAACTCAAGGTCCATGCCCCTTTGGCTTCTGCATTGGCCTTGTTTTTGGTGGCCGACCATCCTTGCCATTGGCAGTCAAATACACGTGCACCCGCTTGTTTGGCCAAACTCGCCGTGTCGTCTTCACTGCCTGAATCAAATACCACGATGTCGTCGGCCACACCGCGCACAGATTCCAACAGCCTTGGCAGGTTGTGGGATTCGTTGCGGGTGATGATCACCACACTCAAAAGTGGTTGGTCTGGCATGCGCTGTTTGTGTCTTTTGGGGCCAATCTAGTGGTGTCTGGGGCCCAGATTGGTGAGGAATGGTCGCAGGGTGTTGAAAACATGGTCCCATCCGGGTCCGTTGCGAAGGTAGTTTTGAGGGACGATGCGTGTACTCATACTTGGATCCGGCGGCCGCGAGCATGCCATAGGCTGGAAAGTCGCCAAAAGCTCACTGCTGGAGGAGCTGTTTTTTGGTCCCGGCAATGCTGGAACGTCTGACATAGGAAGCAATGTCGATCTCAATCCGATGGACTTTTCGGCCGTGGAGGATTTTGTCCGGCAGAACCACATCAACATGATTGTGGTCGGCCCTGAGGCGCCACTTGCTGCGGGCATCGTCCGATCATTTTGCCAAAGCCAAGGGCCTTGAATCTGTAGCGGTGATTGGTCCGGGAAAGGAGGGCGCTCAGCTGGAAAGCAGCAAGAAGTTCGCCAAGGAGTTCATGAAACGCCACCGGGTACCCACGGCGAAGTTCAAGTCGTTTGGCAAGGGGCAGGTGCGTGAGGCCACGGCCTTTTTGAAAACCATGAAGCCCCCCTACGTGGTCCAAGGCCAGTGGCCTTGCCGCAGGAAAAGGGGTCATCGTGACCGAAGATTACTCAGAAGCAGATAAGGCCGTTCGCGACATGATTCGCGGTGCTGCGTTTGGGGATGCAGGCAAGGAAGTGGTCATTGAAGAATTCCTCAAGGGCGTGGAAGTCTCCATGTTTGCCGTCACCGATGGCGAAGCGTGGCGCTTGTTGCCCTCGGCCATGGATTACAAGCGGATTGGAGAGGGGAACACGGGCCCTAACACGGGGGGCATGGGGGCCATCAGTCCAGTCCCACATGTGACGCCTGAGTTCATGGAAAAGGTGAAGAATCAGGTGGTGATTCCCACCATTCGAGGCATCCAACGCGATGGGATTCCTTACCGCGGATTTCTGTTTTTCGGATTGATGAAGGTTCAGGGCGATCCCTACGTGATTGAATACAACTGCCGATTGGGCGATCCTGAAACCCAAATCATTCTTCCATTATTGGAAACGGACTTGCTGCACTTGATGGATGGGTTGTCTAACGGACTGCTTTCAGAAATCGACGTTTCAATTTCACCCAAGGCTGCCGCTACAGTGACGCTGGCCAGTCAGGGCTATCCAGGAGACTACGCCAAAGGCAAAAAGATCCTCTTGCCAAACCCAAAGGACCGGAGTGATCATCAGTTGCTTTTCCACGCTGGAACGCGGTTGGATGGCGACGAGGTGGTGACCGCCGGAGGAAGGGTCATGGCCTCAGTTGGGTTGGGTGCAGAACTTGAAAAGGCCGTTGAAAAGGCCTACGAATTGGCCGAGAAGGTCGAATTCGAAGGCGTTCAGTTCCGCTCCGACATCGGGTCGGTGGGATGATGAAACAAGAAAAAGGGGGGCCTCAGATGAGGTCTCCGTTTTGGCGGGCCTTCGCTGTGAATTTGCTCTGCGTGCGGAGCCAGTATGCGAGACCGCCCAAAATGAGGGCAATCACGGCCAGGTTGATGGGGTCACTCGCGGGGACGAGGACCGTCTCGAAGGTCCACTCGACAAACTTGCCGACGGGGGTAATGAGTTCCTGGAGGTTCATGAGGTCACTTTGATGCGGCGAATTTAGGCACCTTTCGGCATGCTTCACCTTCTTCAGTCCAATCAACCGGCTTCTTGGGGCATCATTCCCGTTTTGGTGGCCCTGCTCGTCGCGGTTGGGGCCTTTGGTTCAGGGGTCCTGCCCTTGGAATGGCCGCCCATTTTGGGCGGGTTGGGGGTGATTGCAGGAAGCCGGGTGATCCACTTGATGCACATAGAGTCTGGCATGCGAAGCAAGCCTACAGGAATACCCAGCTGGGCTTGGGCGATCAGTGCGGCTCCATTGGTTTACGTCACGCCGGCTGAGTTGTGGTGGGGCAGCGTTCTGGTTTTGTTTGCATTGCGCTTGTCTTTGACTTTGAGGGAAGGGGACGTGTCGGGCAGCCCGTTCTTTTGGATGGGAATCGCCTTGGCGTTGGCCCCATTTTTATCGGAATCGCTTTTCCTTTGGGCGCTTGTGCTGCCCATTGTGGCTTTGTCTCTTCGCCCCTTTCGCCCTTCAGAAACCCTGGCGTTTCTCCTGGGTGCAGTCGCCCCACTCGGGCTCTATGAGGCGCACACATGGTGGATGGAGGGCGCTGTTCACTGGCCTTGGGCCATAGAGCCACTGAATTCAAGGGTACAATGGCCGGCTTTTGGACTTCTGCCCATGGCCGTGGTCGGGTGGTTGACCCGACAAAAGTCCTTGTCCCGAGCGACAGCGCGACAGCGCTATGCCAGACAGGTGACCCAGTGGACGGGGTTGTTTTTGCTGGGCTTGGCCACCATCGGAATGGGGATTCAGATTCCTGGAGTGGGGGAAGACACCCTTTATTCGGCCTTTGCGTTTTTCTGCGCTTGGACTTTGGGCTGGGTTTGGCCCAAAGGGTGGAAAGGAGCCCGCGTGGTGCCTTGGTTCATGGTTGCCATGGCCACAGGGGCAGCCTATTTCTTGGGAACCACCGCAACGTAACCTTCCATCAGAATGACGCGTAAGGGGCCACATGAAGTTCAATGTGACCCTCCTTCTTTTGTTGTCGAGCGCCGTTTCCCTGGCCCAATCCTCCGTGGGCGAAGCGGTGGTTTCCATCCAAAGTGGAACATGGAATGAACCGTCCACTTGGGACTGCACGTGCATTCCCGATGCACAGCATGAAGTCACGGTGATGTTTGGCCACCAGGTTGAGGCGCAAGCCGGCGACACCGTGCGGGCTGAGTCGGTGGCCATTGAAAATGGAGGCGTCCTGGTTCTCCCAACCACGTCCACGATTGAGGTGTCTTCAAGCTGGGCCTCCGAGGGAACAGTCGATGGCCAAGGTTGGGTTGTCTTTGTGGGTGAAGGCCCGCATGACTGCGGACCTGCTGTCTTGGATCGCATTGACTTGGGTGAAGGAACCACCCAAATCGTGGACACCCTTGTGGTGACTTCAGAACTTCACATTTCCGATGCCGAATTGACCACCAATGGCCTCCTTGTTTTGGAGGGCGAATCAGGGTTGACCTCCTCTGGAGGTGTGGTCACAGGCGAACTCACCCGTCGTTTTGATTGGGACAAAATCAACCCGTACACCCACATGATGGGGTCGGGCGTATCGGGGTCCACGGCAGAAAGTTTTTTGGGTCTTCCAGGGGCGGTTTACGTGAAAAGTTGGCAGGAAACGGGGACTTCGTATACTACGTTGGTCGAAGAGGACGAGTTGACTGTTGGAACAGGTTACTCTTGTGCCCTTCCATCCGGATCTTACGCCTATTCCATCTCAGGCGAGCCGGTCACAGAGGCCCAAATACAAGTCACAGGTGAAGCTCCGAATTCGTTTTGGCGCGGGTGGAACTTGCTCTGCAATCCGTTGACTGGTTTTGTGGATTTGAATTTGGCGACTGAATCTGGCCCAGGTGCCCAAGGCGCTACCTATCAATGGGTGGACAGCTTGCTCACTTACACGGCACAAGTGGCTGGAGTTGGAACTTTTGGATCCAAAGGGATTCTCTTCCCAGGAGATGCGTTTTGGACGATCGCAGACACCACCTATTCTCTGGACTTCACCCCTTCTTGCTTGGTCCCCCGATCCACCTTGGAACTCCAGTCTTCCTCCCCATCCAGTGGCTTGTTGGCCATGGAAATGAAGAACGGATCCAGCAGGGAGCAATGCTCAGTGGGCCTCGATGGTGGCCATGCTTCGGAGTATGACCGGCTTGAAGACGCCATGTTCTCGTCTGCCTTCCGCGGCCGGAACAATTTGGACATTTACACCCACACTTCGGATTCGATTCCAGTGATGGTGAATGCCACGCATGGCGACGCACAGGTGATCCCTGTCTACATCAAAGCAGGGAACGGAGAAGAACTGACGATCAACATGCCGAGCGTTCCAGAAAACTTTTGTCTGGCTTTGGAAGACATTGAAACTGGATTGACCGAAGGCATCGAGCCCGGCTTTTCATACAATTTCACGTGCAACAGCAGCAGCGATCATCACAGGTTCAACTTGATTGTCGGAGGGACGATTGCCGCCGAGGTCACTTCAGCATCATGTGCGACAGCGACCAATGGAACCGTTGTGGTTTCTGTGCCAGACCAAACCTCGACGCTCACCTTGGTGGACATCAACGGAGAGGCGGCAGGGACGTTTGTGGGAGACCCATCAGGGGGCGTGTTTGCCGACCTGGCTGAAGGCATTTACGTGTTGACGGCCTTGACCGAAGGGTGCATGGATTTGACACGTGAGGTAGAAGTGAATTCAAATGCTGCCGGAGACGTGGCCTTTGAGGTTCAGGCCATGCCAGACCACATTGGATGTTACGATGACCATGGCGGAATCGCCTTGGACATGGATGGAGGCCAAGCCCCGTATTCTGTAGAATGGGAGCACGGCGACACCGGCACGTCCATTGAAGTTGAACAGGCTGGCGTATTTTTTGCCGTGATCACCGACGCACACGGGTGCTCAGACAGTGCCTCTGTTGAGGTGTTGGAGGCCCCTCAAGTGGTGGCGGAAATGGACGCAGAGTCCACCGTGGTTGCCCTGGTAGGCGGAGAAGCTGAAGTCTCATTCAACAACATCAGCACCGGCGCTACCTCTCATCAATGGAGTTTTGGTGACGGCGGCAGCAGTTCCGAAATGAGCCCGACCCACGTCTACACCGAACCGGGGTCCTACACCGTGGGCCTGAATGCTTGGAATGACTACTGCTCGGACACCTACCAGGTCGTGGTGACCGTGGAGGTGGTCAGCAGCATTGGAGAAGCGGTCAATGCGATCGATCCAACGCTGCAGCGCACTTCGTCGGGCTGGAGTTTGAACCACCCTCAAGAGGTGTTTTCTGCAGAGGTTTATGACTTGACCGGCCGCGTGGTGATGTCCATGCAAGGTGCACCTGGTGTGCCTTTGATCATCGACGCTGGTGCCATGCCAGTGGTTTCTTTGATCCGCTGGTATGGTGAACAAACGGGCCGTCAAAAGACTTGGCGCGTGGCACGCTGAAAGTGAGCCGGGATTTCCGAACTTCGCCGATGTGAAAGTCGGCGTCATCACCTTCCCCGGGTCCAACTGCGACCATGATATGGAATATGCCCTAGGCACGGAACTCGGTTTCCATGTCGAGAGGCTTTGGCACAAAGACCGCGACCTGAAAGGGGTCGACTTGGTCGTCTTGCCCGGTGGCTTCAGCTACGGAGACTATCTCCGCAGTGGAGCCATCGCTCGTTTCTCCCCCATCATGGAGGAGGTCGTGTCCCATGCAGGACGAGGCGGGCTTGTCCTCGGCGTCTGCAATGGTTTTCAAGTGTTGTGCGAGGCAGGGCTGTTGCCCGGAGCGCTCCGGCACAACGAAAGCCGAAAGTTCATTTGCCGCAATGTCTTGCTGCGCCCTGAGTCTTTGATGGCTCCCATGACGGCCAGCTTGCCAGATGGCCAACCTTTGTGCATCCCCATTGCCCACGGCGAAGGCAACTACACCATCGACGACGCTGGGCTGGACGCCATCGAGGATGGCGATCAAGTCTTGTTCCGATACTGCGGACCCGATGGCGGTATTGAAGATGAATTCAACCCCAATGGTTCGGTGGACCACATTGCTGGGGTCTGCAATGCCAATGGCAATGTTTTTGGGATGATGCCTCACCCCGAGCGCGCATGCAGCGAAGCCCTCGGCAACACCGACGGAAGGGCCATGTTGTCTGCCCTGGCGACGGCTGTGGTACAAGCCTGACATCATTGCCGTCCACCGGTACTCTGCTTTCAGTCGGGAACATGAAAGGGTTAAGTTTGTTTGTTCCCTACTCCCTGCAATAGAACGGGATTTCTATCATGTCAGACGCTCCTTATTCCGCCGGTCCATTCCTCTCGAAGATTGTAGAGCCTTCGGATCTGCGAACATCATTCGCGGTGGAGGACCTTCCCCAAGTTTGCGACGAACTCCGGCAGTTCATTGTCGACGTGGTGAGTGAAAAAGGGGGGCACTTTGGTGCCAGTTTGGGTGTGGTGGAACTGACCGTAGCCCTGCATTATGTTTTCAATACGCCAGAGGACCAGATTGTGTGGGATGTAGGCCACCAAGCCTACGGACACAAAATCCTCACTGGACGCAGGGATCGGTTCCACACCAACCGCGTTCACAAGGGCTTGAGTGGTTTTCCAAAGCGCAGTGAAAGTCCCTTTGACACCTTTGGGGTGGGACACAGTTCGACCAGCATCAGTGCAGCCTTGGGCATGTCTGTGGCCAACAAACTGAAAGGTGAAGACCGCCAGCACATTGCGGTCATTGGCGACGGAGCCATGACGGCAGGCCTTGCATTCGAAGGGTTGAACCATGGCGGTTGGGAGGACAACAACATGATTGTGGTGCTGAACGACAATTGCATGTCCATCGACCCCAATGTGGGGGCGCTCAAAGATTACTTGACCGACATCACCACTTCGCACACCTACAACCGAGTCAAGGATGAGGTGTGGCAGTTGTTGGGCAAGGTGTCCAAGTTTGGTCCAGATGCCCAAACCATTGCGTCGAAGGTGAGTGACATGGTGAAGGGCTCTCTGCTAAAGCAGTCCAACCTGTTTGAGTCCCTCAATTTTCGCTATTTCGGGCCCATCGACGGCCACGACGTGGAGCAAGTTGAGCACGTTCTGCGTGACCTCAAAGACATTCCAGGGCCCAAGATTTTACACCTGCTGACAACCAAGGGAAAGGGTTACGCTCCTGCAGAAGCGGGAAGCCCCACCCAATGGCATGCGCCCGGTCTCTTCAACAAGGAAACGGGTGAAATCATCAAGGTGGTTCCCAAATCACCAGAGCCCCCGAAGTACCAAGATGTGTTTGGACACACCATCATTGAATTGGCCGAAAAGGATGAGCGCGTTGTGGGGGTAACCCCTGCCATGCCCACCGGGTCTTCTCTGAAATTCATGATGGAAGCCATGCCTGGACGCGCTTTTGACGTGGGCATCGCCGAGCAACACGCGGTGACTTTTTCAGCGGGAATGGCCACGCAAGGGTTGGTTCCATTTTGCAACATCTACAGCTCTTTCATGCAGCGGGCCTACGATCAGGTCTTGCACGATGTGGCGCTTCAAAATCTGCACGTGGTGTTTTGTTTGGACCGCGGAGGCGTAGCCGGTGCCGATGGCCCCACCCACCACGGCGTCTATGATTTGGCGTTCATGCGCTGCATTCCAAACATGATCGTGAGTGCGCCCATGAATGAAGAGGAGTTGCGCAACCTCATGTACACAGCATCGGCTGACGACCACGGGCCGTTCAGCATTCGTTATCCCCGAGGAAAGGGTGTGATGACGGATTGGAAGACCCCCTTACGGAAAATCAAGGTGGGCACAGGCCGCAGGGTTCGCTCCGGCGAAGACGTGGCAATTCTGGGCATCGGTCACCAGGGCAACCATGCGCTCAAGGCTGCAGAACAGCTGTCAGAAGAGGGCATCTCAGCGGCCATGTACGACATGCGGTTTGTGAAGCCATTGGACGAAACCTTGCTCCACGAAGTGTTCGGCAAATTCGACAAAGTCATCACCGTTGAAGACGGTTGCATCCAAGGAGGAATGGGAAGTGCTGTGCTTGAATTTGCTGCAGACCAAGGCTACAAAGCGCAAGTCGTCAGGTTGGGTGTGCCCGACCGGTTCATTGAGCACGGCACTCAATCCGAGCTGTACACCGAGTGTGGGTACAACACAGATGACATTTCGGCGGCCGCCAGAAAGATGATCGGCGCCTCGCGCGCTGGCATCAAGGTGGGCTGAAAACCTTGGGGTTGCGACAGCGATTCGGCAAGGCGAACTTCGAAGAATGGAAGACCCCATCCGCAATCGCGTTGAAGAAAGCGGTCTCGTTCAATTGGACTTGTCCCAAATTCTGGCATCAAGAACCCTAAAGGGCTTGGATGTCGCACCCCAGTTGTGGCAAGGGTTGGCCATTCGCGAAGCGGATTTCCGAGCGTGGGTTTCAGGGCTGAACCCCGCTGAGTACTCAGGGGCAGATGTGTCTGTTCATTGCAGCAAAGAGGCCATTGTACCGGAGTGGGCCTGGATGTTGGTGGCGTCGGCGTTGGAGTCTGAAGCCGCCAGTGTTCATGCATGTGATCCAGAGGCCCTGCCTGCGGCCGTTCTGATGCGCATCGCAGAAGAATTGGACCTTGGTGAATTCGAGGGAAAGCGGGTGGTGGTGAAAGGGTGTGGATTGAAGTCCGGCCCAGGTCCAGCCATGCGCATTGTCGAACGCCTTCAGCCCGTGGTGAAGGCCCTGATGTTCGGCGAGCCGTGCAGCACGGTTCCCGTGTACAAGTCGCGTTGACAAGCCTCCTCTGAACCGAGGTTTCACAGAGGGTTCGGCCTAATTTGCCGACCCCATGTTGACCGAAGAATCCGACAAGAAGCTCTTTCTGCTCGACGCTTATGCCCTCATCTTCCGGGCGTACTACGCGTTCATCCGCAATCCGCGCATCAACAGCAAAGGACAAAATACCAGTGCTGTTTTTGGCTTCACCACGACTGTGTTGGATGTGCTGCGCAATGAAAAGCCCACGCACATAGCCATCGTTTTCGACCCGCCTGGTCCCACGTTTCGCCACGAGGAGTATTCGGAATACAAGGCCAATCGCGATGAAACGCCAGAAGACATCCGTGCCAGCGTGCCTTGGATCCACGAGGTGGCCGAGGCCTTGCAAATCCCCACCATCACGGTTCCGGGATTTGAGGCGGACGACACCATTGGTTGCCTGGCTGGAATGGCAGAACGCGAAGGGTTCGATGTGTACATGATGACACCAGACAAAGACTATGCGCAGCTGGTGACGGAGAAGGTGAAGATGTTTCGACCGGGTCGTTCAGGAAACCCTCCAGAGGTTTGGGGGCCACCTGAGATTTGTGAGCGGTTTGGCATCGATCATCCCAATCAGGTGATTGACTTGCTGGGCTTGATGGGGGACAGCGCCGACAACATTCCAGGGGTGCCCGGCATTGGCCCCAAGACGGCGGCAAAGTTGCTGACCAAGTACGGTTCAATGGAGATTTTGTTGGACTCCACCGAAGACTTGAAAGGCAAGCAAAAGGAGAACCTCGAAAATTTCAGGGAACAGGCATTGCTGTCCAAGCGGTTGGCCACGATTGCCCTCGATGTCCCTGTCGAGCCTGACTTCGAGGCCATGAAGTTGAACGGACCCAATGCGACCAAGCTGTCTGAGGTGTTTGAAGCCTTGGAATTCCGAACCTTGGCCCGGCGAATTTTGGGTTCGGCTGCACCAGCGCCCAGTGCCGCGTCAGCCCCTCAGGGTGTCCCGACGGCATCGCCAGCGGAGGGTTCGGACCAGAGTCAAATGGACATGTTTGGAGCGGGGGCATCCGGCACACCTGAAGCAGAAGAGGGTGCATTGTCCTCCTTCGATGCCGATGCCGTGGACTATCGACTTGCGGATTCACCCGAAGGTTGGGCCGAATTGGTGGCCACCATCGCGGGTGTCGATCAATTTGCCTTTGATACGGAAACCACTGGGCTGGATGCGCGAACGGCGCGTTTGGTGGGAATGAGTTTTTCGGTGAAGCCAGGAACGGGGTGGTATGTGCCAGTGCCCTTGGGTGAAGCCGACGAGCCTCAGTCCGAGGACCAGAAAGTCCGTGAAGTCTTGGGTGCATTTTCCGCCGTATGGACAGCGAAAGACAAGGTTCTGGTGGCCCAGAACTGGAAGTATGACCACAAGGTGATGCTCGCTGCAGGAGTCAGCGTGGATTGCCAGGTGTATGACACCATGCTGGCTCACTATGTGCTGCAGCCTGACTTGAAGCACGGCATGGATTACTTGGCCGAGGTGGAATTGGGGTACAAAACGATCCCCATCACAGACTTGATTGGAAAGCGGGGCAAGAATCAAAAAACCATGGCGGACATCGCCCCTGATCGGGTGAAGGATTACGCTTGTGAAGACGCAGACATCACCCTCAGGTTGGCCGAAGTTTTCTCAGGACGGATGCCAGTGGACTCCCCTGAGCGTCGGATTTTGAATGAATTGGAAATGCCTTTGGTTCCTGTCTTGGCCGATATGGAGCTGGAGGGCGTACGGCTCGATGTTGAGGCCTTGCACAACATGGCCAAAGGGTTGGAAGAGGACTTGGGTAAGTTGAAGGAGTCCATTCAGAACCATGCTGGGGTCCCGTTCTCCATCGATTCACCACGTCAATTGGGGGAGGTGTTGTTCGATCACTTGGTGATCTCCGAAAAGGCGAAAAAGACCAAGACCGGTCAATATGCCACCGGGGAAGACATCCTTCAGAAGTTGGTGGGCACCCACCCCATCGTGAGCGAAGTGCTGGAATACCGGCAATTGAACAAGTTGCTTTCCACGTACGTGAGGCCCTTGCCTGAATTGGTGGACCCGAAAACCCAGCGCGTACACACGCAGTACATGCAGGCTGTGGCAGCGACAGGTCGCCTGAGCAGCACCCAGCCCAACCTGCAAAACATCCCCATTCGCACCGCACGTGGAAGGGAGATTCGCAAGGCTTTTGTGCCCAGAGATGCAGACCACGTCTTGCTCGCAGCAGACTACAGCCAAGTGGAATTGAGGATCGTGGCTGCTTTGAGCGGTGACCGTGGCTTGTGCCAAGCTTTTCTGGACGGTGCAGACATCCACACGGCCACGGCCGCCAAGGTGTTTGGCATTTCGCCTGAAGAGGTGGATCGAGGACAACGAAGCCAGGCCAAGGCGGTGAACTTTGGCATCCTTTACGGCCAAGGGGCCTTTGGACTGGCCGAGACGCTTAAGATTCCACGGCGTGAAGCCAAGGCGATCATCGAAGCCTATTTCGCAGAATTTCCAGACCTCAAGGCCTACCAAACGCAGGTGGTCGAGACGGCCAAGGAAAAAGGCTATGTGGAAACCGTTTTGGGCCGCAAACGTTGGCTTCCCGACATCACATCGGCCAATGCGGTGGTGCGCGGTTTTGCCGAAAGGAACGCCGTCAACGCGCCCATTCAAGGGTCTGCCGCAGACATCATCAAGGTGGCCATGGTGCGCATTCACAAGGCCATAAAGGAGGAAGGACTCAGCGCCAGAATGATCCTTCAGGTACACGATGAATTGGTGTTTGATGTCCCAAAATCCGAGGCGGAAGCCTTGTCCGAATTGGTCAAAACCCACATGGAAAAAGCGGTCGAACTCGCTGTGCCACTTGAAGTTGAAATTCAAACGGGGGCCGACTGGTTAGAAGCCCACTGATTGCGCAACCTTTCTGTAGATCCCGGCGTAAATCTGAACATTGTGGGTTCTTCTGGAAGCCACTTCTTCCGCTTCCACCTTTCAAGGAGGATAACTTTCCCCAAGACGGACCACCTGCACCACAGCAAGGGTTCACTTTGTAACTATAACAAATCTGGAATCTCAATGAGACGCGCATACGCCCGATTGATGCCCCAACGGAAGTCCTCCGCATGGGTAGCCATGCCCTTGATGTTGCTCCTTTTTGGATGCGGCGAAGCTGCCCCTGATCAGGGCGATGCTGGCAGTGGCACTGCCACAGAGCAAACCATGGAATCTGAGGGAATGATGCCTGCCCGCAGGCAAAAGGCCTTCAAGAAAATTTTCTTTGCGGTTCCTTCTCCCATCGAAACCGCAATGCTGCTGGAGCGCAGTGGCATTCGATTTGACGCCGAGGCGTTGAATGAGGTTGAAAAAGCCACAGGCTACGCCACCACAGAATCACAGGCCGTGAACCTCGGTATCTATGCAGGTGACCTGAGCTACAGCGTGATCTTCAATCAGAACCAGCAATCCGTGGATTACCTGAACACCTGCCGCCGTCTTTGCGATGGATTGGGTGTAGGCGACATCATCAGCGCTGACTTGATTGCCCGGGCCGACAACAACCGCGATGTGCGGGACTCCCTGGTGAGCATTGTGACCGAGACTTTTTATGAGTTGAACGGCCGCTTCAGTGAGAACGGCATGGAAGAAGTCAGCGGTCTGATGGCCGCAGGCGGTTGGATCGAGGGGGTTTACTTGGGCACACGCCGATTGGACACCGCTACAGAAGACCTGAAGCTTCGAATCGCAGAGCAAAAGATGACCTTGGAGAACCTCCTTGGGTTGGTCGACAGCTATGCTCCAACGGAGGCATTGACCAACATGAAGGAAGCCCTTCGTGAAATCGAAACTGCATTTGCCGGAGTGCGCATCACAGAAAACGATGCTGCCTCTACTGCAGAAGAAGACGGAACAGTGGTGATCAGCGGCGGGCCCATGGTTGAGTATGACCAGGCAACATTGACGGCCATTTCAGAATCTGTGGCCAAGATTCGTAACCAATACGCACAGTGAACGTAAAGAACCACGCCATGACTGCGATTAGAAAATACTCCCTCGCTGCTTTTTCCCTCCTGATGGTGCTTTTCAGCGCTTCAGAGACTGCAGCCCAATGCCGGACATTCACCAAGAAGCGCTGCCTTCCTCAATTGGAAGAGTATGTGCAGAATGACAATTACAACACGGCCGTTCTGATCCCTGGGGATGAGGCCGAGTTGGAGCTGACATTTTTTGGTGACCGCGCTTACCGACTGCTCATTTGTGGCCACCCTGTTTTGGGTGACCTGACTTTCCAAGTGCTCGACAGCCGTGGAAACGGCATCTATGACAGCTCAGACAAAGAGAGCAATCACTTTGATTTTCGGGTGGCCAACACCCAGCAAATGACGGTTCGGGTTCAAGTTCCAGAAACGGATGCCGTCATTCAGCACGAGGGCTGTGTGAGCATCATGGTTGGCTCCAAAGGCTGATTTTAGACCCCTTTCAAAAAACGCCCGTCGGATTTTCCGAGCGGGCGTTTTTGTTTGGGACAAACCCCCAATCACAAGAATCCATCTACTGCCGCGCCGAACTCAGCGGGCTGCTCCGCATGCAGCCAATGCCCGGCATCGATGGACACGGCCCTCAAGTCTGAAAAATGGCGCTGCAGGGCTTCCAGCCCTCGCCCCACCACATAATCAGATTGGGACCCATAAATGGCCAAGGTGGGCAGGTTCACTTGGCCCAAAGGCAGAAACGCGGTCATGTCCGCCAGGTGGCGCTTGAGGACGGGCAAGTTGTAACGCCAGGCGAACTGCTTGTCTTCATTCCGGAAGAGCCCCTTGAGCAAAAACTGCCGGACGCCAGCATCCGAAATTTGGAGGGCCAATTCAGCGTCAATGGATGACCGGCGGTCATGCTTGGCCAGGTCTAAGTCGGACAGGGCGTTGAACAAAGGGGTGTGATGCGGGGGGTACGCAACAGGGGCCATGTCTGCGATGATGAGTTTTCCGCAGCGCGAAGGGTGTCGGTCTGCAAAATGCATCACGGTTTTGCCACCCATGCTGTGGCCAAGCAGGTCGACTTTGGTCAACCTTAGTTCATCCAACGTGTCCAACACATCCATCACCATGTCGGGATAGCTGTGGCTGGGGTGATGGGGACTGCGACCGTGGTTGCGTTGATCCAACAGCAGAACTGGCCGATCAGCGGACCATTTCATGGCCAAGGTTTGCCAATTGTCAGAAGACCCCAGTAGCCCATGTAAAATCACCAAAGGGCGCGCTGTGGGATTCGGGCGTTGGGCCGGCAGAAGACGGTGGGATAGGACCATTCAGCTTTGCGGGCGCAGGGCCTCTTTGTATTGACCTACTGCATTTTGCAGTCCCAAATAGAGGGCATCGGAAATGAGGGCATGTCCAATGGAGACCTCTTGAAGGGGGTGAACAAGGCGCACGAAATCCGCCAGGTTGTCCAAATTGAGGTCGTGACCGGCATTCACGCCCAATCCAACTTCGCTGGCCAGCCTTGCGGCCGTGGCATAGGGTTCGGCTGCCATTGAATGCCCTTCGCGGTGGGCCACAGCATAAGCTTCAGTGTACAGCTCGACGCGGTCGGCGCCCAGATCAGCCGCAGCACGAATTCGCGCTTCATCGGTTTCCATGAACAAGCTGGTCCGAATGCCTGCGGCCTGAAAACGCCCCAAAACACTCCTCAGCAATGTGGATTCGGCGAGGGTATCCCAGCCGGCATTGGAAGTCAAAACGTCGGGCGGGTCGGGAACAAGGGTGACCTGTTCTGGCTTCACTTCGAGCACCAAATCCACGAAATCAGGGGATGGATACCCTTCAATGTTGAATTCCGTGTGCACCACGGGACGCAATTTGCGGACGTCATCATAGGTGATGTGGCGTGCGTCTGGTCTGGGGTGAACAGTGACGCCATCGGCCCCCCACGCCTGCAAATGCTGGGCTGCGCGCACAGGACACGGCAGATTTCCACCCCTCGCATTTCGCAGGGTTGCAATCTTATTGACGTTCACACTCAATCGCGTTGGGAAAGTTTCCATGGACGGGGGGCGGTTCTGCATTGGAGGGACGGCTAATTTCGCAAAAGACCCATCTTTTTGGGCGGTCAAGTCCATGCACGCAGGAAGCATCATCAATCAAGAGCTGATTTCGCTCGATCCGGGAGACACCTTGGAGAAGGCCCTCAGGGCCATGGACGAACTCAAGGTGGAGCATTTGCCCGTGGCGGCAGATGGCCGTTTCCTTGGTTTGGTGGCCGAACAGCACCTGTTGGACAAGGAAGGCGAGGCCGTCTTTTTGACCAATGTTCAGCTCATGCCTTTGATGGTGGCCCCTGGCCAGCATTTCCTGGAGGTGGTGGATGTGCTTTGCGAGGCCGATGTGAGTGTGGTGCCTGTGGTGGACGAGGGCATGCTCGTGGGCAGCATTGACCGCGCCCATCTGTGGCGTGCGTTTCATCACAGCTTAACCCCGTATAGCGAGGGAAGCATTCTCACCTTGGAAATGCCATGGAAAGACTACAGTCTGGCTCAGGTCTCCCACAGGGTAGAATCTGAAGGGGTGAAAATCTTGCAAGTGCTGGTGTCCGACGGCTCCCAGCCCGAGAACGCAGAAGTGGCCCTCAGGCTGTCCTCTCGCGACATTGAGGGCCTCATAGACTCCCTTCGTCGCCACGGGTACGAAGTGCGGGCGTTCTACCGCGCCGAGGAGTATGCAGAAGAAATGAAAGAGCGCATGGCTGCATTCATGCGTTACATGAACATCTGATTGAGCATGTCAAAAAGCCCCGCCATTCAATCTGTTCTCATTCATGGTCAGGCGCTGGAAGCGCAGGCACTGAATGAAGTTCAATTGGTTTTGTCGGCCTTGGTGGCCTCCGGTGTTTCCATATCGGTGACCGAGTCATTCGCTGCCTTGCTGTTGGAATGCGGCGTGGATGCCCAGCAATACGGCATTCAAAACGCAGCAGTCGATCACCGACCAGACATGGTCCTTTCGTTGGGCGGAGACGGCACGGTTTTGGAAACCGCAGCGTTGGAAGCGGTGGAGGGCATTCCTGTGTTGGGCATCAACACCGGCAGGCTGGGCTTTTTGGCCCACCTCCCTCTGCAGGGCGCCTCAGAAGCCATGGCTTCTATCATGACCGGTTCTTACATCGTCGAATCCAGAAATCGCCTCGAGATTGAATTCCTGGGGATGGATGTAGACCTCGGACGGTATGCCTTGAATGAGGTCACGGTGCACAGGAGGGATGTGGCGAGCATGATTCGCATTTCGGTTCACCGCGACGGGACATTTGTCAACCGATACTGGGCAGATGGCCTCATCGTTTCCACCGCCACAGGGTCCACGGCATACTCTTTGAGCTGTGGTGGCCCCATTGTTCATCCCGACAGCAATGCGATTGTGCTCAACCCCATTGCCCCCCACAACCTCAATGATCGTCCCTTGGTGATTCCTGCGGAGGGAACGCTCGAGATTCATGCTGAGGGGAGGGACGACCATTTGATGTTGACCTTGGATTCGAGGTCCCACAAGGTCAAGGCCCCCGCTCGGTTCAAGGTGCGCCCCGCGAGCCGGCCGTTTTTGTTGGTTCAATTGCCGGGCGTGGACTTCATTGAAACCGTTCGAAGAAAATTGCACTTTGGAATGGACGGCCGCGAAGGCCCTTCCAGTGCGGCACACGAAAACCCCACTGGTTCTCGTTAATGCAGGACCTGAAGGCCATGAACTTCTCGATCCGTCTCCTCTCTCTCATCTGCGTCCTGGCATTCCTTGGGCCGGTTTCTGCGCAGCGAAAATTTGAGCAGAGCAAAACATTGGGGTTCACGTTGGGCACCGGATACTACCTTGGCGAAATGAACCCCACCGGCCACCTCAAAGGTCGATTTCAGCCGGGTTATGGAGGGTTTCTTCGGTTCAATTTGAACCGCCGATTTGGTGTTCGGGCAGCACTCAACAGAACGACTTTGCTGTATTACGATGCCGACTCCAATGACCCTTGGTTGGTGAACCGGAACTTGCATTTTCGCAACAACATCACCGAGGGCTCTGTGGTGGCAGAATTCAACTACTCCCGGTATCAAATCGGGAACACCAAAGACCGGTTTGCGGCCTACCTCTTTGCAGGCCTCTCGCTTTACAGCCACATGCCACAGGCCGAGATTGACGGATTTTGGTACGAGTTGCAGCCGTTGGGCACGGAAGGACAAGGCACCAGTGATGGTGGCGAGCGCTATGCCACCACCGGTTTTGCCGTCCCGTTCGGGTTTGGCTTCAAGTTGAACTTGGGCCACTTCTCCGCACTCAATTTTGAGTGGGGAATGAGGCGCACTTGGACGGACCACCTCGACGATGTGTCTGGCCTTTATGCGAGCTTGGCTGTGTTGGAAGAGGAGGCAGGTCCATTGGCCGAAATGCTCAGCGAATCTCAAATCCAAAGGGAAGGAAATTTAGAGGACCCTGACGGTCAAATGCGGGGCTACGGAGGATTGGATGATCGCTTTGCGGTGATGAACGTGTCGTTCACATTTCGCATCGACAAATCGCCAACCACGTGTTGGAACCGTTGACCATCTCTGCCGACAAGTGAAAAACTCCCAATCTCGCGCGTTCAAGGGGGTGCTACCTTGCACGTGAAGGCAGTTAGAGCCACCTTCGCTCGCTCGAGCTGACGCATCACCAAACCATGGTCGACACCCCTCATAACGCGAACTCCTTGCCACATCACGTGGCGGTCATCATGGATGGCAATGGACGTTGGGCGCGGCAGAGGGGAGAAGACCGAGTTTATGGTCATGCCCATGGTGTAGAGAGCGTTCGGGCCATCGTCCGTGAGGCGGGAGAACTCGGGGTCGAATACCTCACCCTTTATGCCTTCAGCACCGAAAACTGGTCACGTCCTCAAGCCGAAATCAACGCCTTAATGGAATTGTTGGTCGAGAGCTTGGCGGGGGAAGTTCAAGAACTGGTCAAAAAAGGGGTGCGCCTGCGCTCCACGGGAGCCATCGACAGCTTGCCCGAATCTTGCCGAGAGGCCTTGAAAAACGTAGAAGACCAGACTGCAGACTGCACGGGAATCACATTGATCTTGGCCTTGAGCTACAGTGGCCGATGGGAATTGACCGAGGCTGTCCGCAGCATTGTTCGATCGGGAACACCCGCAGAGGACATTGACGAGCAAACGCTTCGGGACCACATGAATTTGCCGGATGTTCCGGACCCTGAGCTTTTGATTCGCACCAGCGGCGAGCAAAGGCTGAGCAATTTTCTTCTGTGGCAATTGGCCTACTCCGAGCTGCATTTCACGTCGGTCATGTGGCCCGACTTTAGAGAAGACCACTTTCGAGCAGCCATCCATGAGTTCAGGGGCAGAGAACGTCGGTTTGGCCGAACCGGTGAGCAGTTGACTCAAAACGCAGACGATGCGTCCAACCTGTGATTTGACGATGAATCCAATGCGAATTTTGTTGCTTACCCTCGTCGCGTGTTGCGCGTCCCTCATCGGGTCGGGACAAACTGGGGAGTCCATCAACCTCGCGGTGCCCTCCGATTACCGCATTGCGGGCATCACCGTCTTGGGCGCCGAGTTCACCGACGTTCAAGCCGTCAAGCTGTTCACTGGACTGCGGGTGGGCGATGAGATCACCATTCCTGGCGATCGAATCAGTGAAGCCGTCCGGAACCTTTGGAACCAGCGCCTTTTCAGTGACATTTCCATTGACTTGGCCGAGCGAAGAGGCGAAGACGTCTACCTGGTCATTCGGGTAGAAGAAATGCCCAGGCTCACCCAATATGCGTTTTCCGGGGTGAAGCGCGGGGAACAAGAAACATTGAGGGGGAAATTGGATCTGGTGCGGGGGCAAATCGTGAACGAGAACCTCAAGGTCACCACCAAGCGGATTTTGATAGACCACTATGTCGAAAAGGGCTTTTTTGACGCCAAGGTGGCGGTGACAAGCACCCAGGACAGCGTGCTCGAGAACGCGTCAAGGTTGGACATTGACATTGACAAAGGGCTCA
Organism: uncultured Flavobacteriales bacterium; assembly: GCA_943787435.1. Lineage (GTDB taxonomy): Bacteria > Bacteroidota > Bacteroidia > Flavobacteriales_D > Sanyastnellaceae > UBA8752. The sequence goes on from CALSMK010000005.1 coordinate 65,721, forward strand.
AAATCAAGGTCGGCGAAATCCAGATAGTGGGTGCGGAGAACGTCACGGAAAAGTCCATCAAGCGGAAAATGCGCAATGTCAAGGAGCGGGCATGGTGGCGAATTTTCAAGGCGTCCAAGTATTTGGAAGAGGAATTCTCAGCAGACCTCGAAGCGATCGTGGCCCACTATCGAGAAGAGGGATATCGGAACGCACGGGTCATGGAAGACAGCCTGTACCGAACTCCGGAGGGCGATTTGGGCATCGCGATGTCCGTCGAAGAGGGGGGGCAATTTCATTTGAGGCAAATCACCTTCACCGGAAACACCAAGTACAGCACGGGTCAATTGGACAGCCTTTTGGGCTTAAAGCGCGGAGACCTCTACGATGTCGCTGAATTGGAGAAGCGGCTGTTCATGAACCCGAAGGGAATCGACCTGAGCACACTCTACAGCGATGATGGATACCTGACCTTTCAAGCCATCCCCGTGGAAGTGCGAGCAGAGCAAGACAGCATTGACCTGGAAATTCGACTGGTCGAAGGCAAACAATTTCGCATTGGCCGCGTGGATGTTCGCGGCAACACCAAAACCAGTGACCATGTGATTCGGCGTGAAATCCGAACCATGCCAGGGGACCTGTTCAGCCGCACAGATGTGATGAGGACCCAGCGAGAGTTGAGCCAATTGAACTACTTCAACCCCGAGGCGTTTGGCATCAATCCGGTGCAGAACCCCGAAAACGGCACGGTTGACATCGAGTATGTGGTGGAGGAAAAGCCCACCGACCAAATTGAGCTTCAGGGCGGTTGGGGTGGCGGCCGAATCGTGGGTTCATTGGGCGTGACCTTCAACAACTTTGCCGTTGGAAAGGCGTTCAAAAAAGGGGCGTGGAGGCCCGTTCCGATGGGCGATGGCCAGCGCGTGAGCATCCGGGCCCAATCCAACGGCCTGTTCTTCCAGAGTTACAATGTGAGTTTCACCGAGCCTTGGCTTGGGGGAAAGAAGCCCAACTCGTTGACCGTGGCAGCTTGGCGGTCCATCCAGTCCAACGGCCAGCCAAAGCGGATAGATGGGGAAGACAACCCGTCTCGCCAGACCCTCATGATCACTGGAATTTCGGCCTCGCTTGGTCAAAGGTGGAAGCAGCCCGATGACTGGTTCAGCGTCAATGCGGGCATCAGTTACCAGCGCTTTGACTTCGATCAATACAACAGCGGCCTGTTCAGTTTTACAGACGGCCGATCCAACAACATCGCCTTGAATCTGGTGGTGAGCCGGAACTCGGTCAGCGACCCCATTTTCCCGGTTTGGGGCTCGGAAGTTCGACTGAACGTGAAAGCCACACCGCCGTACAGCTTGTTTCAACCCGGAAAAGATTGGACAGGGTTGAGCGATCAGGATCGCTTCCGTTTTGTGGAATATCACAAATGGAAATTTGTGGCCAACTGGTACACACCGCTCACAACAGGCGGAGGAGAGAACCCCAAATCGCTGGTGTTGAGAACGTATTTCGGCGGAGGCTTGATCGGTCAGTACAACCGTCAAATTGGCCTGAGCCCATTTGAGCGTTTCTATCTCGGCGGGGTGTTTCTCAGTGGATACGTTCTCGATGGACGGGAGATCATATCGCTTCGCGGATACGACAACTTGTCTTTGACCGCCCCAGATCAGAACACGGGAGCGGGGGCCATCGCCAAGTATGGCGCCGAAATCCGCTATCCGCTTTCGACCAATCCTTCGGCGACCATTTACACCATGGCCTTTTTGGAGGCAGGCAACACCTGGGAGACGGGAGATGGGTTTGATCCATTCGACGTTTACCGGTCAGGTGGAGTCGGCATGAGAATCTTCCTTCCCATGTTCGGATTGCTTGGATTGGATTACGGCTGGCGCTTTGATGACGTCCCTTCACAACCCTCCATGGCACAAGGTCAGTTTCACTTTTCCCTGGGGATGAACATCGGAGATTTGTGAGTGTACGTGCGAATCATACCCACATGTACGTTGTGCCCTTGAACGCCCTTATTTTCGCCTTTCCGAACGCCATGCGACTTCTCCGTTTCCTCCTGCCTCTCTTTATTCTGGCTGGCCCAATTCAGGCCGCTGCTCAGAAGTATGCTTATGTTGACACTGAGTACATCTTGCAGCATTTGCCAGAGTATGCAGAGGCCCAAAAAGAGCTGAATTCTTTGGCGTCAGGTTGGTTGGATGAAATCGAAGAGAAGTACGACGCTGCCAACCAACTGGAGGTGGCGTACCGCGCAGAACGCGTGCTGTTGACTCCCGAAATGCGGAGGAAAAGGGAGGACGAAATCTCCGGCAAGCGCTCCGAAGGAACCGACATGCAGAAGGCCAAGTTTGGCGTCGAAGGCGAGTTGTTTCAAAAGCGGCAGGAGCTGATACAGCCCATCCAAGAAGAGTTGTTTCAGGTGCTCAAAGATTTGGCCAGTCAGCGCCAATACATGGTGATTTTTGACAAGGCCAAAGACTCCAACATGTTGTACACCAACCCCAAGTACGACGTGTCTGACAGGGTCATCAAAGAGTTGGGATACACCCCAGGTGAGACCATTGAAGGAGAAGAAGAGGCGGAAGAGGAGAAAGGCACATCTCTTCAAGACCGCATGAACGACACATTGGACAAAGGCAAAAACAAAGTCAACGACCGCAAGGATCAAGTCATCAACCGCGCCAATTCTGGCGTCAAGGGAGGTGGCCGCCCCAAGCAATAAAGCCAGCACTCAACGCGCTGAACCCATTACGAATTCACCATGAAGCAGATTGTATCCTTTGGCCTGATGATGGCCGCTCTTCTTTTCTCCGTTCAAACTGAGGCTCAAGTCAAAGAGTCCCGCTTTGGTCACATCGACACGCAGGCACTCTTGGAGTCCATGCCCGAACGGAACAACATTCAAACCGAGATTGAGTCCGCAGCAGGAGAATACGAGCAGGAGATTTTGCGCATGCAGGGAGACCTGGAAGGCAAAGTGGCCGAGTATCAGCAGAAGGCTGAATCTTGGCCCGTCGCCATCCGCAGCCAAAAGGAGCAGGAAATCACCCAAGACCAGCAGGGATTGGAGCAGTTTTATGCCACCGTGCAACAAGAGTTGGGCCTTCTGGAGCAGAGTCTCCTTGAGCCCATGATTGAGCGCGCGCGGAAGGCCATCGAAGAAGTGGGCACTGAAGAGGGGTTCACTTACATTTTCGATACCTCCACAGGCTCTACCGTTTACAACGGAGGAGAGGATGTCCTTGCCCTGGTGAAGGCCAAGCTTGGCCTCTGAGGCACCCATCGGCATTTTTGACTCGGGCATAGGCGGCCTCACGGTTGCCCATGCTGTGTCCCTTGCGTTGCCCAATGAGCGTCTCCATTACTTCGGAGACACTGCGCACATGCCCTATGGTGACCGTTCTTCGGAATTGGTCAAGTCATGGTCTTTGCGGATTGCAGAGCACTTGGTGAATTCGGGTTGCAAAGCCATCATCATCGCCTGCAATTCAGCCTCTGCTGCGGCGACTTCGGCAGTCGCGTCTGCGGTGGGGCCCAGCATACCGGTGATAGATGTGGTGAACCCTGTGGTGTCGGCTGTGGCCAAAGGCAGCGCGAGGCGAATTGGCGTGATTGGAACGCGGGCCACCATCGGAAGTGGGGTATACGGGCGGGCATTGAGCATCGCCATGGAACAAGAAGGTGCAGCGGGCCGGATCGAAGAATGGCCGACGCCTTTGTTGGCCCCGTTGATTGAAGAAGGATGGCACGATCACGCGCTAATGGAGCCGGTGATTCAATCCTACATCGATGCGGCGGGTTGGGATTTGGAGGGCCCCGATGCCTTGGAGGCTTTGATTCCGGGATGTACGCATTATCCACTCGCTTTGTCGGCGCTGGAACGCGTGTTGGGCCGTGGTGTGGCGTTGATTGATGGCCCAAGCATTGTAGCCAAAGAGGTCAAAGCCCGATTGGATGCCGCGAATTTGACAGCTGAACCCTCAGGGCAAGAGAAAAAACATCGCTTCGCTGTCAGTGACTTAACCGCTTCATTCGCGCGGTCTGCAGAGCGCTTTTTTGGCTCCGACATCGACCTTCAGCACGATCCCCTTTGGGGCTGAGGAATCCTCAACCTTCTTCAAACCAGCCGGCATAGGTTCGGTACCTCTCGGCGGTGGCTTCAAGGTGAGTTTTCAAGGCGTCATCGACTTCTTTCACTTTCCGTGCAGGAACCCCGGCCCACAGCTCTCCCGGCCCGATTTGAGTGCCTTCCAAGACCACAGCTCCAGCCGCCACAACGGCTCCACTGCCCACCACAGCCCGGTCCATCACCACAGCGCCCATCCCAATCAAGGCCCCCGACTCGACTGTGCACCCATGGACAATCGCGTTGTGTCCGATGCTGGCACAATCGCCAATGGTCAAGCTGGTCTTCTCCCAAGTTCCGTGGAGCACAGCGCCGTCTTGCACATTGACTTGGTTTCCCAACAGGATCGAGCAAACGTCACCTCGGACCACTGCCCCAAACCAAATGCTGCAGTCTGCGCCTGTCACCACATCGCCCACCACGGTGCAATTGGGTGCCAGCCAAGTTCGCTCGCCAAAGCGCGGTTGAGCGCCTCGAACAGGCAAAACGACAGGGCCCGAAGGCATGGAGGAATGATTCATGAGGGAAAATTAAAGGTCCATGGTGAACGGGCCATGGGGTGGCTACAGCTCAATCATGCCTTTGAACAATTCGGGTTGTCCCCGGTGCAAAGAGAGGGCTTCCACCAAGTCTGGAATCTCCACGGATTTCCGTTCTTGAAGGTCAGCAGATGTTCTGGCCATCCTGAGGATGCGGTGGTGAGCACGCGCGCTGAGCTCGAGTTGGATAGAGGCTCGTCTGAGCCATTTTCTTCCCTCTGAGCAAAGTCGGGTCAGATCGCTGAGGTTTTGGCCTTCAAGGCGGTGGTTGGGCAGCCCATTTGGGTTGCGCTGTCGCTGGATTTCCCTGGCCTTGAATACGCGCCTTTGAAGCCGCTGGGCATGACGTGTTCTTTGGGCGAGCTCTAGGTCCTCTTGTTGGGCATCCAAGGGCACCATCCAATGTGGATCGACAGGTTCAATGTCGAGGTGGATGTCCATGCGGTCAAGCAAGGGTTGACTGATTCGCTGCAGGTAGCGCCGACGCGCATGTTGGCTGCAAGTGCAAAGTCTCCTTCGTTTGGGGTGTGGGCTGTAACGGCCGCATGGGCAGGGATTCATTGCGGCAATGAGCTGAAAGTCGGCTGGGAATATGACCGAAGCCCGCGAACGGCTGATGGTCATTTTTTTGGACTCCAAAGGCTGCCGCAAAACCTCCAAAACAGGACGCGACATTTCGGCCAATTCATCTAAAAAAAGAACGCCGGCGTGGGCCAAGCTGATCTCTCCTGGTTTAGGGTCAGCACCGCCACCCAGCAGTGCCACGTTGGAAATGGTGTGATGCGGGCTTCGGAAAGGCCGCTCCAAAATGATGTTGGAATGGTCCGTGGCGAATTGAGGCCGCACTGAATGGATGCGGTTCACCTCAATGGCTTCCCGGAGGCTCATGGGGGGCAGCAACCCAACCACGGCTTGTGCGAGCAAGGTCTTTCCCACCCCAGGTGGACCCACCATACACACGTTGTGTCCCCCGGCTGCCGCCAGAGACATGGCCTCTATGGCGCGCGCCTGGCCTCTGATTTGAACCAATGGAGCCAAGGAGTTTTGAGCCTGCTCCTGGATCAAGACACCCAGGTCACACGTGGCCGAGTTTAAGGGCCGCCTTCCTTCCAAGTGGTCCAGGACTTGGCGCAAATGAGCGGCGGCATAAACCTTCACTTCGCCAAGCATGGCCGCTTCTGTGGCCGACTCCTTCGGAAAAATGACCGCTTGGATCTCGGGAGGTTTTGCGGCTTGAGCCAAGGCAAGTGCACCTCGGATGGGCCTCAACTGGCCATCCAGCGCCAATTCACCCATGGGAAGAAGATCGGAAAGCCAAGAGGGGTCGATTTGCCCCGACGCGGCCAAGATGCCCAAGGCCAATGGCAGGTCATATGCGGCCCCTTCTTTTCGCAGTCCTGCGGGTGCAAGGTTGATGGTGATGCCTTGACCCGGCCAGCGGTAACCCAGGTGCTCTATGGCGCTTTTGATGCGCTGCTGGCTTTCGCGAATGGCGCTGTCTGGAAGGCCCACCATCAGAAAGTGGATGCCTCGGTCCACCCGAACTTCCACAGTGACAGGCACAGCATCGACCCCCCGCAGAGCGGCAGCATGCAGTCTAACCAGCATGAAAAGCCTTTAGGCGCAGTTGGCCTCGATGTGGTCAATGAAGGCGTGGATGCATTTGATGTGCACCTCTTGAATGCGGTCTGCGTATCCATTCCATGGCACGCGAACTTCTGCATCGCACAGGGCGGCCAACGCGCCGCCATCTTTACCGGTCAGTCCGACCACGGTCATGCCCGCTTCTTTGGCCGCCTTGGCTGCGCGAATCACGTTGGGCGATTGGCCTGATGTGGAAATGGCCAACAAGGCATCTCCTGGTTGACCCATCGCTTCAATGAACCGGGAAAACACGTGGTCATAGCCATGGTCGTTGCCCACACAGCTGATGTGAGAGGGGTCAGAAATGGAAATGGCTGGAAGGGCCTTGCGGTCGTCCCGGTAACGGCCCGTCAACTCTTCGGCAAAATGCATGGCATCGCACATGGAGCCTCCATTGCCGCATGAGATGATCTTGCCACCCCCTGAGATGGCCTCGGTCAGGGCGTGAGCCGCTGAGGAAACCGCCTTGATGTGAGCCGGATTTTCGAGGAAAGCCGAGAGCACGTCGCGGGCCTCTTCAAAGTGCTTTCTGATGCGTTGAGCGTTGTCCATGGGGGCAAGGTGGTCCGTGCAAGCTAAGGTTTGACCGGGGATGTGCAGTCGTGTTCGTTGGGTTCACCGCCGAAGTTTGAGCGCCCCCCCGGGAATCAATTTCGCTTTTCGAATTCCTGCAGTCCTTTCTTCAAGAAGGCCACAAACTTGTCGACGTCGGGGTCATAGCCCACGCCGTCTCCAAGGGCCTCGCCGTCGTGATCGAGCATGACGTAGAAAGGCTGTGCATTGGTTCCAAAGCGTGAGGCCTGCAAGTAGGTCCACTTGTTTCCAACGGTGCGGACTCGGAAGTCTCTTCCGCCAAATTGTTCCACGCGCTGCTCGCTTTCTGGAAGGGCTTTGCGCTCGTCCACATACAGGGAGATCAATACAGTTTCTTCGGTGAGGTAACGCACCACTTCGGGGTTGGGCCACACCTGTTCTTCCATTTTGCGGCAGTTGACACACGCCCATCCTGTAAAGTCCAGAATCACCGGCTTCCCTTCGGCTTTCGCAGCGGCTAAGCCTTCCTCGTAGTCCCTAAACCGGGCTTCAACGTGACCGGAAGCCGAGTGATCCCCACCCGTGGACCCACCAGGACCTCCAGCACTTTCGGCATAGAACATGGGTGGAGGGAATCCAGAAATGAGATTCAAAGGTGCGCCCCACATTCCGGGAAGCATGTAGATGGCCAAGGCCAAAAACACGGTGCCCAGACCCCACCGGCCCACACTCATCCGCTCGAACTTGGAGTCATGTGGAAAGCGAAGGCCACCATAGAGGTACACGGCAATGCACAGGGCCACCGCAATCCAGATGGCAATGAAGAGTTCACGCTTCAGCAAACCCAATTGCAGCACCAGGTCGGCATTGGACAAGAACTTGAACGCAAATCCAATTTCAAGCAGGCCCAGGACCACCTTGACACTGGTCAACCATCCGCCGCTTTGTGGCAGCGAATTCAACCATCCCGGGAAGGCACTGAACAGGGTGAATGGAATGGCCAAGGCCAAGGAGAAGCCAAACATGACGGCGATGGGTCCGCCGTAATTGCCCGTTGCTGCTCCGGCCAAAGCACTTCCCACGAGAGGACCTGTGCAACTGAAGCTCACGATGGCCAATGTGGCGGCCATGAAGAAAATGCCAATCAACCCTCCACGGTCGGCTTGGGCATCCATCTTGTTGGCCCAACTGGTGGGCAGTTGGATTTCAAAAGCCCCGAGAAAACTGACGCCAAAGACCACCAGAAGCACAAACAGGCCGATGTTGAAGTAAGGGTCAGTCGAGATTAGGTTCAAGACGTCCACTCCGAAAACAGCGGTCAGCACCAGCCCAAGGCCAGTGTAAATAAAGATGATGCTGGCGCCGTAGATCAAGGCGTTCCGAATGCCCTCAGCTCGGGTCTTGGATTGCTTCGTGAAGAAGCTGACCGTCATGGGAATCAAGGGGAACACGCACGGCGTAAACAACGCGGCAAAGCCCAGGCCCATGCCCAGCAAGAAGAGCACCAACAGTCCGTCGTCGCCCGACTTGTCGCTTTCTGGGGTGCTGCCTTCGTCCCCATCGGCGCAGAGTTCCGGCTGGCTCGAGGTGGGAGACGCGTCGGTCAAATTCACTTCAAATTCCACATCGGGAGGAAAGATGCATTTGCTGTCATCGCAGGCCATATAGGTCAGGATACCGGCCACAGACTCCGGATTGTCTCCGACCCAGCTGAAATCAAGGGCCCACCGGGCTTGGCCTTCGAAACTCTTGACTTCTTTGTCGAAGTTGGGGTCGAAATGCACTTCTGGGGTGCATTCTGATGCCAGAGCAGCGGCATCAATGCCCTCCGAGGTCAACACAATTCCTGTGGGAATGGGGCCGTCTAGGGGGTCGTTGTCTTGGCTGTAGACATGCCACCCTTCTTCAATGTCCGCTGTGAAGACCAGGGTCATGGTTTGGCCTTCACCGCCGTACAAAGCGATGTCCCATTGCACGGGGTCGTAGATGCCCATGGGGGCGTCTTCGTCTTGGCTTCCGAAGTCCGTCTGAGGCCCACTGGAGTCACCACAATAATCGGGCTTTGCGCTTTCGGGTTTGAGGTCAGCCAAGGCCAATTCAAAGTCCACGTCTTCCGGGGGAAGACACTTGCTCTCATCGCACACCATGAAGGTCACATAGCCCTTCACTGTGGACGGAATGGCCCCTGGAAAAGAGAGGGTGTGCACCCAATGGACGTCTTTCTCGAAGTAGAGAAGGTCCATCATGAAGTTGGGGTCGTATTCCAAGTGTGGCTCGCACTCAGCAGCGACAGAGTCAGCGGTGGTCACCCCTTCCGTTTCAAAGGTGAACGAAGTGGGAATGGGTCCATCGAATGGATCCAGCAATTGGCTGTAAACGTGCCAGCCTTCTTCGACGGAGGCATGGAAGTCCAAATCGACGGTGCCATCGCCATTGTCGTACATCGAGAAATCCCATTCGACGGGGTCGTGGATTTGTGCAGACAGAGGCGCTTGGAGGCAAGCCGCTATGACGAGGACGAACCAGGGGAGGAGATGCAGGGGCTTCACGGACACGTTGCTTTGCGGGCGCGAAAGATAATGCGACAAGCCGCGTCCCTTCCGGTGAACCGGGCCAATGCTTGCCAAACCATCCAAGAATGGCCCCGACTGCGGAGATTCAGAGGGCGATTTCTTGGCCGTGTTTCAGGCCAAATCGCCTTCGGAACCAAGCGGCACCGGCATAGACCAGTGGAGTGTCAACAGCAGCCACCAACACCTTGAATCCAAAGCCATTGATAAGCAGAGCCCCAAAAAGCCCCCATTCAATTTCGCCCACCAAACACAAGAGCACCAGAACCACCACAGTGTCTACAAACTGAGACGGGATGGTCGACAGGTTGTTCCGCACCCACAGCATTTTGCCGCCGGTTCGGTGCTTCCAAAAGTGAAAGATTCGGACGTCCAAAAATTGAGCGATCAGGTAGGCCGACATGGACGCACCCACCGCCAAAACGGTCTGGCCAAAGACGTGGTCAAATTCGCTGTCTGTGACCGGTGACCAACCTGTGGCTGGCACGGCTCCTGCAGCCCAAATGACCAACAGGGTCAAGACGGACGCGGCCAACCCCGCCTTCACCACGTCATTGGCCCGCCTCTTTCCAAACACCTCGGAAATCATGTCGGTCACCAGAAAGGTCAACGGGTATGGAAGCAGGCCCACACTGGCTTCGAATGTGTACCCGATGCCGGGCAAGGACCAAGCAAAAAACTTGCGGAATGCCAAGTTGCACGTGACCAAGCTGGCCACAAACAGGGCGGCCAAAATCAGATACAGGACCAATGCAAGTTCGCGGTCTTTCTCCGACGCGGGGCGGAGGGGCGATGCCACAAGTGGCGTGTCGTTTTGGAGGGGCATTCGAGACGCCAAATCTAATGGGGAACCCACTTCATGCGAAGCGTCCACCCATTGGGATCAGGGGGTGATGGCATGGCCACATCGCGGTGGATTCTGTGCCCCACAAGCCAGGCAATTCGTCCGCTGGCCTCGCAAACCACCCAGGCTTTTTGTCTTTCGCTGTGGTCGACCTTGCGTTGCGTGAGGATGTCGGAAACCTTTTGGTGTCCAGACATGCCAATGGGGACCATGCGGTCACCCTCCTTCCATGGCCGAACCGTCAGCGGCAATTCCAATGCCGAATGGGACAGTTGTGCACTGTTTTCATCGGGGTCAATGGTGGTGTTGGACCCTTGCAATGACCAGGTCAGCCTGCCGTTGGGCAAAGCGAGTTCCCCCGCGCCATTGGACTTGGGCAGGGGAGACCAAGATTGGCCATGGGAAATGGAGGGCGTCAGGGGTTTTGCCATCAAGCTGGAACGCTCTCGAACCAAAATGTGGCTGGCGGATTCAACTTGGGCGCCCACTTCCGCGCCAGGACCCGCCAGGTGGAGCAGCGCATCGATTTGCCGAGCCCCAACCCCAAAAGACTCTCCCCAAATGGAAAGCAGTTGCCTGGGAGAGGGGGCATTTTCAATGGCGGCCAATGGAAGCACATCCTGAGGCGAGTGGCCCAAAAGCGCTTGGGAATGGGATCGCCATTCTTTGGCCAATTCTCCGTGGCGTTTCATGCCAGAAGACCAACCCGGCCGCAGGTCATCGAGCAAGGGGATCAGCTCATGACGGACGCGGTTCCGAAGGTGAGCTGGATCTTGATTTGAAGGGTCTTCTTTCCATTCGACGCCTGCGTCCACCAGAGAGGCCACAAGTTGGGCACGGGTGGCGTTCAAAAAAGGACGACCCACCGCAAATCCGCGCTGAGTGGACCAGTCTGTCATGCCCGTCCAGGCTTCAGCTTTGCTGCCCCGGAGCCAATGCAGCAGTTGGGTCTCCCGTTGGTCATCCGCATGGTGACCCGTGAGCACAATTCCCCGGTTTCCGACCACCTCTTCAAACCACCCATAACGTTCTGCTCGGGCAGCGGCTTCCAAACCTTCTCCTCGCTCTTTGGCCCGCTGCGCCAAATCCATGGCGACATGGGTTTTGCATTCCAACTTCAATCGCGCCGCTTCAGATTCCACAAAAAGCCGGTCGGAATGGGACCCTTCACGCAATCCATGGTCCACGTGAATCACCCCCAGCTTTCCATGAGCGGCATGGGCTGCCAAGAGCAGCGCCATGGAGTCCGCTCCGCCAGACACGGCCACCCACACTTTTTGATGGGTTGCCACACCTTGACGGTCAAGCAAGGACTGAACCGCCTCTGTCAGCATGGCGCGCTCATCTGGCATGTTCTGGTGGCGTTGCTTTTTCTGTTGTCGCTGCGGATTGCGAAGTTTCTGAGGCGCTGAGCGCATTCAACACTGCCCGGGCCTTCAACTGGGTCTCGGTCCATTCGGCTTGTGCGGTGGCCAACGCGGTGATGGCGCCGCCAACATGGACGCTCCACCTTTTGGCCGCAACATCGACCAGGGCCGTTCGGATGACGACGTTGAGGTCAAAGTCGCCGACTCCGCCACGGCCATCGGGTTCGGCCCAACCTAGGGTGCCCGAATAGAGGCCCCGCGACACGGGCTCCACCTCAGCGGTGATTTCCATGGCGCGAATCTTGGGGGCACCGGTCATGCTCCCCATGGGAAAGGAGGCGTGCAGAATGTCTGAAAAACCGGCGTCGGGCCGGACTTCGCAGGTCACGGTCGAGATCATTTGATGCACATTTCTAAAGCTGTACACCCCACACAATTCTTCCACGTGGACGGACCCTTTGCGTGCGACTTGGCTCATGTCGTTGCGAACCAAGTCAGTGATCATCACGTTTTCTGCCCGCTCTTTGACATCGTTGCGAAGGGCTTCCGCAATGGCGCGGTCGCGGTTCGGATCGGTGTCCCGAGGAGCGGTGCCCTTGATGGGTTGCGAAATGAGGCGGTCTCCTTCGCGGCGAAGGAATCGCTCTGGACTGGCACACAAAATGTCGACCGAATTCCATTTCATCCAAGCCGAAAAAGGAGCCGACGTGGCTTCGACCAGTCGCTTGAACCCTTCGGCTGCCGACCAGTCGCCATCGAGGCGCCCAGTGATTTCGCGGCAGAGGTTCAACTCATAAATGTTTCCCCTGAAAATGTGCTGCTTCACACGTTCAAAAGCGGCGAGGTAGGCCGGGGCATCCAACAAGCTGGTTCCCGTTCGCCTAGCAGGCTTGGTGGGTTCAATCGACAACGCCGAAGTCATTGCCCGTTCTGCCTTTTGAATCCATGTTTCATGGGGCTTGACCAGCCATTCGAGCTCAGCTTCAGGCCCGAGGCCACAAAAAGAAAGCACCCCTTGAGGCTCCACCCAATGCGCCACGGGCAGCTGAACGGCCGTTGGATCTTGGGTGGGCAAGTCCAATAGAGGATGGGCACGAAGTTGGTCGTACCCAATCCAGCCAAAACAACGGCCTTGGGCAGAGCCCACAAAGTCAGAAATCTGAGCGTAGGCGTCTGAACTGGCGCTGTCGAGGGTCAAGGACCGCTTTGCACCCAACAGCAGGAATCCACAAACCTGTTCAGAACGCTCGGCGTCAAGCAGCAGCCAAGGCTGATGGTTGGACAAGCTGTCCAAGTTGGGCACAGGCCCGAAGGTGGAGTTGGCTGTGGGGTTCACCCCTCAAAGATGGCGCTGGATCAAGGCAGTCACCGCATCGGCCCAATCGTCCTCGGCATTGAGGCTGGGCACCAAGTCGAGGTGCTCTCCACCGTGTTCCTCAAAAATCTCGACGTATTCCTCGCCAATTTCGACAGTGGTCTCCAAGCAGTCGGCCACAAAAGCAGGCGAAAACACCAAGAGTTTTTTGTCGCCGGCCTTGCCCCGTTCCTCAATGACCTTGTCGCTGAAGGGGGTCAACCACTTCTTGTCCAATCGACTTTGGAAAGAGACGGTATAGCGGTCCTCGGGGATGCCCAATCGCTTGACCAGCTCCCGCGTGGTGGCGTAGCAAGTGGCTTTGTAGCAGAACTTGTTTTCTTCGTTGATCTCGTCCTCGCAGGAGTGGTTGGCGCAGCGGCGGTCCTCGTACACCTTGTCCACCTGACGGGTGGGAACCCCGTGGTAGCTGAACAAGATGTGGTCGTAGGCGTCGAGGTCAAACTGGCTGGCCCGACGCTCAAAGCAGGAGAGGTAGCCCTCGTCGTCCCAATATTGGCTCACCATTCTCACCTCCGGAATCACATACCACTTGGAAAGCAGGCGCATGGCCTCCTCGTGGGTGCTGCCCGTTGTGGCCGAAGCATACTGGGCATACAGAGGCAAAATGAGCACCCGGTCATACCCTTGCTGCCTCATCTCCTCCATCACCACCGGCATCCCCGGGTTTTGGTAGCGCATGGCAAAGTGGACATGCAGCTCACCGAGTTCGGGGTGGGATTGAGACAACTGGGTGCAGCGCTCTTTGCACCTTTCGGGTCAATTCTTCGCCGTGAATCAGAAGGGGCGAGCCTTGGTCGGTCCAAACTTTCTTGTATTCCCTCGAGCTGGTGAATCTCCGCAACGGAGAAATGATGCCGCGCACCAAAATCTGGCGGGGAATCCAGGGGACATCAATGACCCTTTTGTCGGTGAGGAATTCGGTCAAGTAACGCCCCACGGCTGCAGGCCTTGGGTTGTCTGGGGTGCCGAGGTTGACGAGGAGAATGCCAGTTTTCATGGTCGTTCGAATCAGCGACGGTGAAATGGGCAACAACGCTTCAGCGTGGGGTTCGCTGATGGGCTTAAATGTGCAAGGCGCGGTCGCCAGTGGCGGCCAAGAGCCGCCTCTTTCATGGCTTCTGTGAAGGTGGGGTGGGCATGGCTCATGCGGCCAATGTCTTCTGCAGAGGCCCTGTATTCCATGGCGACCACAGCTTCCGCAATCATGTCTGCAGCCCGGGGTCCACAAATGTGGACACCGAGAATTTCATCGGTGTGCGCGTCGGCCAGGACCTTCACCACCCCATCGGTGTCCATGGAGGCCCGGGCGCGGCCGGACGCCTTGAATGGAAAGCTTCCGGATTTGTACTCCACCCCTTCGTCTTTCAATTGCTCTTCGGTGCGACCAACGGAGGCCACTTCAGGCCATGTGTAAACCACTCCGGGGATGAGGTTGTGGTCGATGTGCGGCTTTTGGCCTGCCATGTGCTCCACGGCATAAATCCCTTCTTCTTCTGCCTTGTGGGCGAGCATGGCCCCTTTGACCACATCTCCAATGGCGTAAATGTGAGGCTGTGCTGTGCGCAGGTGACCATCGACTTCGACGCGGCCGCGGTCATCGATGCCACCCCTGCTTTGTCAAAGGACAAAGCCTCGGTGTAAGGCTTCCGTCCCACGGCCACCAGGCAGTAATCGGCTTCCCACGCGACTTCTTCTCCTTTCTTGTTGTCGGCCTTCACGAATCGCTTTGTCTCCGGCGTTGACCACTTCTTTGACGCCATGAGACAAATGGAACTTGACCCCAATTTTCTTCATGGAGCGCTGCAGCTCTTTGCCCATGGTCCGGTCCATGGTGGGAATGATGGCGTTTTGGTACTCCACCACGTGGACCTCGGTGCCAAGCCGCGCATACACAGAGCCCAACTCCAATCCAATCACGCCACCGCCAATGATGACCATGCTTTTGGGGAGCGCCGGAAGTTCCAAGCGCCTCCGTGGAGGTGATGATGCGCTCGCCATCGAGTTGGATGAAGGGCAAGCTCGCCGGTTCTGAGCCCGTGGCGATCAGCACACGATCGGCGTGAACCTGAGATGACTTCCCGTCTTTGGAGGTGACTTCGATGGTGTGGGCATCCACAAAGGCCCCCATTCCATGAAGCACGGTGATGCCATTTTTCTCCATCAGGTAGTCCACCCCGGCCACCGTTTGGTCCACCACTTCTTGCTTCCGGGCAATCATGCGCGGGAAAGTCAATGTCCAACTGACCCCACCTTGATGCCGTGCATGTCAAATTCCTTGCTGGCCTTGAGGTAGTGCTCGGAGCTGTCCAGCAGAGGCTTTGGAAGGGATGCACCCACGTTGAGGCAGGTTCCGCCCAGGGTGCCGCGCTTTTCGATGAGGGCCGTCTTGAATCCGAGTTGTGCGCCGCGGATGGCGGCGACATATCCGCCGGGTCCGGCGCCGATGACCACGAGGTCGTACTTGTCCATGCTTGGGAACGGTTGGGGTGGCGAAGGTAATCCGCACTCGCGGGAGAACCACATGGAGTTCGCTGGTTGTCTTTCCTTTGCCGGCTGCCCATGTGGTCGCGGCTCGCAACGTTCATCCTGAGGGGACGCCTCCCCATTCTGCTCGTACTCCTCGCAGGTGACAGCTTGTATGGCTTCGCGCATCGACGAGCTTGGCATCCGGTACAAGTTCGGGGGCCTGCTTCCAGAAGATGACCCGCACCTTGCTGGACTACGATTCCTTTCTCGATCGAATTTGGCGAGGAGGGCAATGTGGTGGCGCTGGGCATCCAAGACGACCCGTTTCGACTCCATCGAGGTCTTTCAGCAGTGGTGGGACCTTGATTCCGCCTTGCGCGCAGTTCAGGTTCCCGTGGACAGTTTCGGCCGGACGGCACCCCTTGGACGTTCACGTGGTGGACAGCGTTTTTGGATTCCGAACGGCGGTGGAATTGGTCCGTCGGGACGACCCCAAGTCCTTTGTCATGACGCCCGGTATTCGAGCGCCAGCCTCGAGACTCAACAGAAGCCTGGACAGCTTGTTGGAGCGGCTTCGAGGTCATGCCGTTTTACGAGGGGTTCCTGCACACAGAGGGAGGGGCGACCATTCAAATGGTCTACGTCAATGCGCCCTTGTTCAATTCGGAAAATCGAGGACGTTCGGTTGAGCTTTTGGTCGAAGAAGTGGAGCGCTTTGAGGCCGAAACCGGGGTCGAAGTGCACGTCTCAGGACTCCCCTACATCCGCACGGAAGTCACCACCAAAATCAAGGGGGAGCTGGGTCTGTTCATCGGCTTGGCCGCCTTTGTCACGGCGCTGCTGCTGCTGCTCTTCTTCCGAAACCCCGTCGTCATGGCCGTGTGCATGCTGGTGGTGGGAACAGGCGTTGTTTGGTCCTTGGGCAGCATCGTTTTGTTTGATTACAAGCTGACCGCTCTGATGGGTTTGATTCCCCCGTTGATGATTGTGATCGGGGTGCCCAATTGCATCTATCTGGTCAACAAATACCACGCTGAATTCAAGCGCCACGGCAACAAGGGCTTGGCCTTGACTCGAATGGTCAAAAAGGTGGGCAATGCCACCTTCATGACGAATGCGACCACGTCTTGGGCTTTGCGGCGTTCATGTTCACCACCAGCGATGTCCTGAGGCAGTTTGGGGTGATTGCTTCGGTGAACATCTTGTCAATGTTCGTCATTTCGTTGCTGATCATTCCCACGGTGTTCAGTTGGCTTCCTCCCCCGCAGCAGAAAGCCAAGTCCGAGCCACCTGGACCGGCGTTGGGTTTTCTTGGTGGTGCAGCCGTCTCGAGCAGGCCGTGAGCCACCACCGCAGGGCAGTTTACATCGTACAACCTTGGCCGTCCTCTTGATTGGTGGGTTTGGCATCTCTCATTGGTGCGTGTCACGGGCAACATTGCGGGTGACTTGCCGCAGGAAGACGCGATTCTGGCCGACTTAAATTGGTTCGAAGACCGGTTCGGCGGGGTGATGCCATTTGAAGTCATGGTGCGGACCGGGAAGCCGGGGAAGGTGACCCAGTTGGCCTTTCTGAAAAAAGTCGAGCGGCTGCAGAATGTGCTTGCGGAAGAGCCACAGCTTTCCCGCTCGATGTCCATCGTGGACGGATTGAAGTTTGCCAAGCAGGGGTTTTTTGGAGGAAACCCGAGTCGGTATGCGCTCCCATCCAGGAGGGAGCAGAGCTTCATGGGTCCATACCTCAATGGATCTTCAGGGTCGGGGCATCGACGGCGGTGGAAAGTTCTTGGACAGTGCCAAAACCACGATCCGAATCACGGCACAAGTGGCGGACATAGGAACGCGGGAAATGGGGGAGTTGACCGACCGGCTTCGGTTGCGGATTGACTCCATTTTTCCACCGGAAGACCACGAAGTCATCATGACGGGAACGAGCGTGGTTTTTGTGGAAGGGACCACTTATTTGGTGAAAAACCTCTTGGTTTCATTGGCGCTGGCGGTCTTCGTGATTGCGACCATCATGTCCATCTTGTTCCGGAGCGCTCGAATGGTGGCCATCAGCCTTTTGCCCAACTTGGTCCCCCTCATTTTCACCGCAGCGGTCATGGGCTTCTTTGGCATTGCCCTCAAGCCCAGCACGCTGCTGGTGTTCAGCATCGCCTTTGGCATCTCGGTGGACGACACCATTCACCTGTTGGCCAAATACCGCCAAGAGCTGGACTTGCACGGTTGGAACATGAGAGAGGCCGTCCTTTTGGCGGTGCGCGAAACGGGGGTCTCCATGATGTACACCAGCATCGTGCTGTTCTTCGGGTTCATGATGTTCTTCGCCTCCGATTTCGAAGGCACCCGAGCTTTGGGTCTTTTGGTGTCGACCACACTTTTGGTGGCCATGTTGACCAACTTGGTGTTGCTTCCCTCCATGTTGCTGGGCTTTGAGCGGTACATCACAGCCCAAACCTTCAAGGAGCCACTCCTGGAGATCATTGACGAGGAAGACGACGTTGACCTCGAAGGCCTTTCGGTCGACGTGGGCAACCCCGGTCAACGCGACTGACCCCGGGCTGGTGATGAATGTCATCGGGACGGTTGACGACCGTCAATGCAAAGGGCCGATGACAAATTCTGACTTTGCTGGCGAACCCAAATGCTGTTCGTCATGAATGTCCTGCCACCCCCTTCTCGTGTTGCCATGTTGCTCGGTGAAGCCGAATCTCATCGCGCATTGCATCATCCCTACCTCAAAGCCTTGTCAGAAGGCACGCTGCCCGATCCTTTGGGCGCATTGAGGCGATTCACCGCCGAATATGCGGTGTACACCAAGTCCTTTCAGAACTACCTGTTGCTGTGCATGAGCAAGCTCGAAGCCCAGGAGCACCGGAGCATTCTTCTGGAGAATTTGTGCGAGGAAAGTGGAATGGTGGAGGAAGATGAATTGGCGGAGTTGGCCCAAATGGGCATCCAGCCAGAGTGGGTACAGGGCGTCCCCCATCCCGAAATGTTCGCCCATTTCCGAAAGGCCATTGGCGCCGATGATGTTCGGGATACCGGAGAAATCGCCCAGGATTGGAAGGAGCTGTTCATTGCGCAACTGACCCAAGCTGGTCCTGCAGAAGCATTGGGAGCCTTGGGTTTGGGAACGGAAAGCATCGTCAAACACTTCTACAGGCCATTGATACAGGCCATCCGGAATCACACCGACCTGTCTCGCAGGGATTACGTGTTTTTCGAATTGCACGCTGAACTCGACGATGAGCATGGAGAGTTGATGCTCAACATCGCATCTGAATTGATGGAGGATGATCCCGCCAATTGCGGGGCGATGCGCAGGGGCATGAACAAGGCTTTGGGCTTGCGTTCGCTCTTCTGCGACCGGATGTTGGAGATGGAGTTGAACCGCTAAACCCAATCGTTATGGAAGCCAAAGAAATTTATGATGGCCACGCCGACCTCTGGGTTCGCAAAGCGCCCATTCTCTTGTCCGATTATTCAGCCCGTCCGCGCGTCCTCGAGTTGTGTGGTGACGTGAAAGGATTGACGGTTCTGGATCTGGGTTGTGGAGAGGGCTATGTGGGCCGGCAGGTGGCCAAGTCTGGAGCGCACTCCGTGACAGGCTATGACGTCTCGAGGGCGATGATAGACGGCGCCAATCAAACCGCGGCGGCCATGGGCTTGGAAGGCTTGTCCTACCATGTTTCGGATTTGAGACAAGCCGAATTTGGGGACCCCCAGAATCCGGTAGACCTGGTCATCGCGGTGTTCTTGTTCAATTACATGGACGCCGATTCCATGTCGCGCATTCTGAAGCGGGTTCGCCAGGTCCTCAAGCCTGAAGGGCGGTTCATTTTTACGGTTCCCCACCCCATGCTGCCCTGGATCAAGCCAGCAGAACGTCCATTCTACATGCGTCCTGAAGGGGGGTATTTCTCCTCTGTGGACGTGCCCTTCCCCGGCCGAATCTGGAGAAGGGATGGAGAGTCTGTGGAGGTTCAAGCTGTCCACAAAACATTCACCACCTATTTCCGTGCACTCGGAGAAGCGGGCTTTGGCCAGATGCCCGTCGTCGAGGAGTTGCACATCACCGCGGATCACGTGGCACTCGACCCCGACTTCTTCGGGCCTTTGGTCGATTTGCCACTGCACGTCGCTTTTTCTCTTTCGCCATGACGCATTCCCTTCCTTCCTCCCGCGCCACCTCCGCATTTGCCCTTTGCCGGATTCCGATCCCTCATGCCTTGCGCCGGTGCCTTCCCAAGGCAGAGCATGCCGAAGCCGCCCTGGATCAGGTCCTCCGCGGAGGCCCGCTGCCGGCCATTCATGTAGAGCGGATTTCAGACGCCTTGGCCAAAACATCAGGCCATGCGGTGTTGAGCGCTCCCCCTTCCTGGACAGATGCCCAGTTGCGGTGGGCCTACGTGGTCGTGTTGCGGCATTTGGGTCAGTTGAACGACCGTTATGGGCTTCTGTTTGACGTCGTGGATCGCGGATTGGATCACACCAAAAGCAATGCGCCGGTTTCCAAAACCCGCGCCGCCACTGGGATGCACACCGACAGCAGTGACGCCACTTACAACCCCGATGTTGTGGCGCTTCTGTGCTTGCAGCCTGGGTCCGTGGGGGGGCAAAGTTTGCTGGCGGATGCGGAAGGATTGTTGGCGCGAATGAGAGAGTCCAGCCCTGCTCTGGAATCCGTGGCCCGAAAGGCGTGGCCCCGAGATGTGGTGACCCCTGGGTTGGCGCATCAACAGGCCTCCATTGAAGCCAATTCCATCCCCGTCATTGCCGAGGATGATCACGGTTTGGTGTTCCGGTACATGCGGTTTTGGACGGAACGCGCGATGGTCAAATTGGGGCGCGATGTCCCCAAGGAGCTCACTTCATTGTTGGATTTCATCGATGCGGACATGGCCAAGAATGCCGTTCGATTTGACTTGAAAAGGGGACAAATGCTCCTGGCGAACAACCGCAGGATGGTCCATGGCCGTGAGGCGTTTGAAGATGTGACCGGCTCGGCGCGAAGGTGCCTGGTCAGGGCGTGGGTGGATGGCTTTATCGATTCCCGTCGCCTTCCCTTGTCCCTGCGGGCCTAAAACCGGACCTTTGCCTGCATGAAAGGCATTGTTCTCGCCGGTGGAAGCGGTACGCGGCTGTATCCCATCACCAAGGCCATCAGCAAGCAGCTGATGCCGATTTATGACAAGCCGATGATCTACTACCCGCTGTCCACGCTAATGATCAGCGGGATTCGGGACATCTTGATCATCTCCACACCGCACGATCTTCCGGGTTTCCAGCGCCTTCTTGGAGACGGCAGCCAATGGGGCTGTTCCTTCACTTATGTGGAGCAAAAAGTCCCCAATGGATTGGCCCAGGCTTTTGTCCTCGGCGAGGAGTTCATTGGCGACGACAAGGTGGCGCTGGTCCTTGGCGACAACATTTTCTACGGCCGTGGTTTTGGCCGCACCCTGCGCGACAACACCAACATCGATGGCGCCATGGTGTACGCTTACCACGTCAGTGATCCAGAGCGCTACGGCGTGGTGGAGTTTGATGAGGAAGACCGCGTTTTGAGTCTCGAGGAAAAGCCGGCCCAGCCCAAATCCAACTTTGCAGTTCCAGGCCTCTATTTCTATGACAATCGGGTGGTCGAGATCGCCAAAAACTTGGAGCCCAGCCCCCGGGGGGAGTATGAAATCACCGACGTGAACAAGGCGTATCTGGAGATGGGAGAGCTCTTCGTGAGCAAAATCGACAGGGGAACGGCTTGGCTCGACACCGGCACGTTCCATTCCTTGACCCAAGCCGGCCAGTTCGTGCAGGTCATCGAGGAACGCCAAGGCCTCAAAATCGCTTGCCTTGAGGAAATTGCCTGGCGCATGGGCTTTATTGATGCGGATCAGGCCCGAAAGCTGGCCGATGAACTCGTCAAAAGTGGCTACGGCCAATACATTCACCAGCAATTGGACCTCGGACTCTGATGGGAGACAGCGTGACTTTTGATGCCAGAACGGCCATGGCGACGTACCGCACAGCCTTCGAAAATGGCTGTTCTCAATTCCTGACCCGTTACCCCGAAACCGAGTTGTACGCCCCTGTGCGCTACTTGATGGGGTTGGGTGGCAAGCGTTTGCGTCCGGTCCTGGTGATGGCGGCGTGCGAAGCTTCAGGAGGTCGGCCACAAGATGCCCTTCCTGCGGCTTTGGCTGTGGAGTTGTTCCACAACTTCACCTTGATGCATGACGACATCATGGACGATGCGCCGTTGCGCAGGGGAAAGCCCACCGTGCACGAAAAGTGGGACAACAACACCGCCATCCTCTCCGGTGATGCGCTCCACGTAATGGCGTGCGAGGCCCTCCTCGACGCGCCAGATAAGGCCCTCCCCGATCTTTTGCGCACCTACCACCGCACGGCCCTTGAAGTCTGTGAAGGCCAGGAGCAAGACATGGCCTTTGAGTCGCGCAACGACGTGAGCATTGACGAATACATGGAGATGATTCGGCTCAAGACCTCCGTGCTGTTGGCTGCCGCCCTCGACATGGGAGGGAAGTCCGGTGGTGCCGATGCCGATGCCCGCGAAGCCCTGTATGAGTTTGGCCTCCATGTGGGGCTGGCTTTCCAACTGCAGGACGACTACCTCGACGCGTTTGGTAACCCCGAGAATTTTGGCAAGCAGGTTGGCGGGGACATCCTTGCCGACAAGAAGACGTTCCTCCTGATTCGCGCCTTGGAAAAGGCCCATGGTGAAACCGCTGTAGCCTTGGACCGTGAACTTGGCCGCCGTTCGGAGGGCAAAGTCGATCGCGTTCTTCACCTTTATCGCCAATTGGGTGTCGATGCAGAATTGCGCGATGCCATGGCTGGCCAGGTGGCCCTTGCCGAGGGGTCTCTTGCGCGACTCAAGGCCAAAAATCCAAACGCCTTGGCCGGTTCTCAAGCCGCCTTGGCGCTGCTTCACGGCGTCGCAGCCATGGTCACCGCCCGCCTGAGTTGATGCTCCATGTCTTTTCGGTGAAAACCCTCGGTTTTCACCTGTGTTTGGCATGCCTGTCCGCTTAACTTTGCAAGGCGCACCTGCGAAAACATGGACCTCCATTCCCATCTGAGCAACGCCGAGCCGGCCGCCATTGAGGCCCTCTATCGGAAGTTCCTCGACGACCCCAACTCGGTCGACCCGACTTGGCGTCACTTTTTTCTTGGCTTTGACTTCGCCCAGCGGGTCTATGGCGAAGACGCCCTCGAATCTGGCTCGGCCTCTTCTGCGCCATCCGCCAATGGCGCGGCCTTGGGGCCGAAAGAATTTAGGGTGATCAACCTGATCCACGACTACCGAACGAGGGGTCATCTGTTCACCAAGACCAACCCTGTCCGCGCTCGGAGGGACTACAGTCCTGACCTCAGGATCGAACACTTTGGCCTGGATGACGCCGACCTTGATACCGTCTTTGAGGCGGGGGGTGAAGTGGGCATTGGACCCGCTCCGCTCCGCGATATCATCGCCCACCTCCAGGAGACATACTGTCATTCCATTGGCATTGAGTTCATGTACATCCGCGAGCCGGATCGATGGAATTGGTTCAAGGACCACATCGAGCTGGCCAATCGGCCAGTCCTGAGTGACGCGGAGAAAAAGCAGGTTTTTCGAAAGCTCAACCAAGCCACAGTCTTCGAGGAATTCTTGCAAAAGAAATTTGTGGGCCAAAAGCGCTTTAGTGTGGAAGGCGGTGAAAGCCTTTTGCCCGCCTTGGATGCCATCGTGGAGCGCGGCAGCGAGCTGGGCGCCAAGGAATTCATCATTGGCATGGCCCACCGTGGCCGCTTGAACACCTTGGCCCACATCCTGAACAAGCCTTACACCGAAATTTTCAGTGAGTTCGCAGGCAAGGCCTATGACCACGACGAGGAGTTTGATGGCGATGTGAAGTACCACATGGGCCACAGCACCGACTTGATGGCAGACACCGGAGTCCCGGTTCACATTACGCTGGCGCCCAACCCGTCGCACCTCGAAGCCGTCGACCCAGTGGTGGAAGGCATTGCACGGGCGCGCATCGACAGAGAGCACCACGACGAAAAAGCGGTGGTGCCCATTTTGGTGCACGGAGATGCTGCTGTGGCGGGCCAAGGCGTGGTTTACGAGGTGGTGCAAATGGCCCAGCTCGATGGATATCGCGCCGGTGGAACCATCCACTTGGTGGTCAACAACCAGGTTGGATTCACGACCAATTACCTCGATGGAAGGTCCAGCATATACTGCACGGACGTGGCCAAGGCCACGCATTGTCCGGTGTTGCACGTCAACGCCGATGATGCCGAAGCCGTGGTCACAGCCGTGCGCATTGCATTGGAGTACCGACAACGCTGGCAACGGGACGTGTTCATTGACCTTCTTGGCTATCGGAAATACGGTCACAACGAGGGCGACGAGCCCAAATTCACTCAACCCAAGCTCTACAAGGCCATTCAGCAGCATCCCAATGCTCGGGAGTTGTACCGTCAGCAGCTCGAGGCGGAGGGTGTTCTTGACGCCAATGTGGCGTCATCCATGCGCTCCGAGCTCGAACAAGAGCTCGACAAGGCCATGGAAGAGGCCAAGTCCACCGACAAACTGGTGGTGACCAATTTCTTGGAAAACCTGTGGGGCGACTACCGGATGAAGCAACCTGGCGACGACGCCATGGAGGTGTGGACCGGATTTGACCGGGACCGCTTGGGTCGCTTGGCGGAGGCCTTGTGCAGTTTGCCCGAGGACAAGAATTATTTCCGCAAGGTCAAAAAGCTGTTCAAGGACCGCCGTGCCATGGTCGATGGCGACCGATTGGATTGGGGCCTCGGAGAATTGTTGGCCTACGGAACATTGCTGGTCGAAGGCCATCCCGTTCGCTTGAGCGGGCAAGATGTGGAGCGGGGCACTTTCAGCCACCGCCATGCCGTGGTGAAAACCGAAGACACCGAGGAGGAGCGCATTCCGCTCAACCACCTCGAGGCTGAGCAGGCCCAAATCACCTTGTTCAATTCACACTTGAGCGAGTATGGGGTGATGGGCTTTGACTTTGGTTACGCCTACGGCACACCCGAAGGCTTGACCATCTGGGAGGCACAGTTCGGGGACTTCAACAATGGTGCTCAAATCATCATTGACCAATTCATATCGGCTGGTGAGGACAAGTGGAATGCCCCCAATGGCTTGACGCTCTTCTTGCCACACGGCTACGAAGGCATGGGCAGTGAGCACTCCAGTGGCCGCATGGAGCGCTACTTGCAGATGTGCGCCCAAGACAACATGCAGGTGGTCAACCCCACCACGCCGGCCAACCACTTCCACCTTCTGCGCCGCCAAGTGTTGCGGCCGTTCCGAAAGCCTTTGGTGGTCTTTACCCCGAAAAAATTGTTGCGCTACCCGGATGCGGTCAGCACCATGGCCGACTTGTCCGAGGGCAAGTTCCAGTCCGTCATCGATGATCCCCAGCGGGGAGGGAGTTCTGCAGACAGCGTGAAAAACGTGGTCTTGTGTTCCGGCAAGTTTTATTACGACCTCCTTGAAGAGCGCAAAAAGCGCGTTCAGGCAGGGGAAATGGACAGCATCGCTTTGGTTCGCCTGGAACAGCTCTACCCATTCCCGACCGCAGAGTTGGGGGCCATCCTCGACCGTTACGAAGGGGCCACGTTGTGCTGGGCACAGGAAGAGCCCTCCAACATGGGTGCCTATGCTCACCTGCATCGATTCGGACCCGGCGTGGCTCGGTTCTTTGCCCGGCCGGCGTCGGCAAGCCCAGCCGCAGGCAGTCCCGTGGTTCACAATGAGACGACACCAAGCCGTCATTGATTCTGTATTTAAACTGGGTTAGACGACCTTGAACCCATTCGATTCACCCTCCCGATTCCCAAACCTACCCCATGCCCATCCTTGAAATGAAGGTCCCCAGTCCAGGGGAGTCCATCTCGGAAGTGGAAATCGCCACCTGGTTGGTGGCCGATGGCGACTATGTCTTCAAGGACCAAGCCATTGCCGAGGTCGACAGCGACAAGGCCACCCTCGAGTTGCCTGCGGAAGCTGCAGGCACCATCACGTTGAAAGCTGAAGAAGGCGACGCCGTTGCCGTTGGCGCTGTCGTGTGCCTGATTGATACCGACGCAGAAGCACCAGCGAACGCCGCCCCTCCAGCGGCTGAGCCCGTTGCGGCTCCGGCCCCTGCGCCCGCTCCCAAAGCGGCGCCCACCCCGGCCCCCGTGGCTACCCCCGCTCCAGCTCCGGCCGGACATGCGGCTGGACATCCTTCTCCTGCCGCGCGAAAGCTCATGGACGAAGCGGGTCTGAAAGCCGGTCAGGTGGCCGGTTCGGGCCCTGGTGGACGCGTGCTCAAGCAAGACGTCCTGAGCGCATTGGCAGCAGGTGTTCCTCAGCCCAACTTGCCTGGTGCCGGTTGGTCCGGAAGCCGTGAGGTTCGAAACGAAAAAATGAGCATGCTGCGCCGAAAGGTGGCAGAGCGCTTGGTGGGGGTCAAAAATGAGACGGCCATGCTGACCACCTTCAACGAGGTGGACATGAAGCCCATCATGGACCTGCGCAAGAAGTACAAGAACCAATTCAAGGAGCACCACGGCGTGGGCCTGGGCTTCATGGGCTTCTTCACCAAGGCGGTGACCTCTGCCTTGGAGCTGTATCCTGCGGTCAATGCCATGATCGATGGCAAGGAAATGCGCATGCACGACTACGCCGACATCGGCATCGCCGTGAGCTCACCCAAGGGCCTCATGGTTCCGGTGGTGCGCAATGCAGAGTCCATGTCGCTGAATCAAATCGAAGCCGAGATCAAGCGACTGGCCATCCGAGCGCGCGATGGAGAGATCACGGTCGACGAGATGACCGGCGGCACGTTCACCATCACCAACGGTGGGGTGTTCGGCTCCATGCTCTCCACGCCCATCATCAACCCACCGCAGAGCGCCATTTTGGGCATGCACAACATTGTGGAGCGTCCCGTGGCCATCAACGGTCAAGTGGAAATCCGTCCCATCATGTACGTGGCACTGAGCTATGACCACCGCATCATCGATGGCAAGGAGAGCGTGAGCTTCCTGGTGGCGGTCAAGGAGATGCTGGAGAACCCCGAGCGCATGCTGTTTGGCTCCAAGGACCCCATGGAAGTCCTGTTGGGCTTGTAAACGCGCATGCCTGCTCGCAGTCAAAGGGTAGGCTCCAATCTGGACGGCCTGACGGTCGCCCTCTTTCTGATGCTTGCTGCCCTCGGGTGGTGGAATTTGGTGTCTGCGGCGTCTGGCCCGGATGGCGACGTGCTTTGGTCACTCAGCACATTGCATGGCAAACAAGCCTTGTGGTTGCTGGTGAGCTTGATCATAGGAGCGCTCATCATACAAGTGGAAGGAGAGTTCTTTATCCGAACGGCGTGGTTGAATTACGCCATCCAAATCGGCTTGTGTGCTCTCGTGTTGGTGGTGGGCAAAAAAGTCGGGGGAGCCAGGTCGTGGTTTGGTGTTGGCGGGTTTGGAATCCAGCCGTCGGAGTTTGCCAAGTTGGGGACATCGATGGCGTTGGCTTGGTACTTGGGGACCCGAGATGGATGGCGCGATTGGCCGCGCCGATTCCGCAGCTTGGCCATCGTGGGTCTGCCCGCTGGGTTGATCTTGCTTCAGCCCGATGCCGGCACCGTGCTGGTGTTCCTCGGGTTTGTTTTTGCCCTCTATCGCGAAGGCATGACCGGTGCGGTTCTGATTGCCGGCTTTGCAGCCATTGTGTTGGCGGTGCTGACCATATTGACCGGCGCAGGAGAGGTGGACTATCCATGGCTGGGCCAGCGGACTGGGTTCACTGCATTCGTGGTGGGTTTGGTGCTCGTGGGGGCAGGGGCAATCCAGGTACTGCGCAGCGCAACACTTCCCCGATATCGGGCCCGAACAGTTCGCATTGCCATGGTGGTTTTGGTCGCGGGTCTGGCCTATTCATCGGCCCTACACGTTGCCCTGGAGGACGTGCTCAGACCCCACCAAAAAGAACGCATTCACGTCTTGTTTGGCTTGGATGTGAGCAATCCAGATGCAGACTACAACATCCGCCACGCCAAGACGGCCATCGGTTCAGGAGGGTTTTCAGGCAAAGGTTGGAGGGACGGCCACATGACGGGATATGGCTTTGTGCCCGAACAGGAAACGGACTTCATTTTTTGCAAATGGTCGGAGGAATGGGGTTTCGCAGGAGCTGTATTTTTTCTGGTGCTTTACGCCACCTTCTTGCTGCGAATCTTTTACCTCGGAGAGCGTCAGCGAAGCCGATTTACTCGGGTGTATGCGTACAGTTTGGGCGGAATCCTGTTCATGCACTTGCTCATCAATGTGGGAATGGTTCTCGGCCTTGTTCCGGTGATTGGCATTCCCCTGCCTTTCATGAGTTACGGGGGGTCCAGCTTCATGGCGTTTTCCATCATGGTGGCCATTTTGCTCCGATTGGACGCTGAAAGATTCAGCGTTTTGCGTTGAGCGTTATTCTTCTGTTTGATTGAGCTCAGTCTCAGTCTCAGTCTCGGTCTCGGTCTCGGTCTCGGTCTCGGTCTCGGTCTCGGTCTCGGTCTCGGTCTCGGTCTCGGCTCGGTCTCGGGCTCGGTCTCGGGCTCGGGATAAGGGTCGGACAAGTCGGCATTGAGAATGCGTTCCAGTTTTTGGGTTTGGGTCACCTCACCGTTGATGTATTGCTCGATCAAAAGAGAGGCGATGGGGGCGGCCCACTCACCACCAAACCCGGAATTTTCCACATACACACTCAATGCAATCTGAGGATTGTCCATGGGGGCAAAGGCAATGAAGACCGAGTGGTCTTTGCGTGGCTCGTCTTGCACAGTGCCGGTCTTTCCGCATACAACCAAGTCAGGAGTACGGGCCCTTCTTCCTGTCCCACTGGGCTCGTCGACCACCTGACGCATGGCGCGAACGATGGGCTTGAAATGGGACTCGTCAACACCAGTTTCTACCCGAATCCCCAAGCCGGAGGGTTTGCCTTTTCCTCCGAGGTTGGACACAAAGTGAGGCAAGCGATACCATCCGCGGTTGGCCAAGGTGGCCGCGAGGGTGGCCATTTGTAGTGGGGTGGTCAGAAGCTCACCCTCACCAATGGAAATGGAGTAGATCGTTCCAAAATCCCAATGCAGTTTGCCATAAATGTTGTCGTAAGTCTGGCTTCCGGGAATGTTGCCCTTGGATGTCCCCGGCAAGCGGCCGCCAAGGTTGGTTCCAAACCCAAATTTCATGGCCCGATCTCGCCAATGGTCCAAGCCGTTTGCGGCACGCTGAAACCGGGATTTTCCTTCGCCAGCCGTGACCACGCGTTGCATGACCCGATAGAAGTAGGGGTTGCAACTGTGCACCACAGCATCGCGCAAGTTGTCTCGGGTGTGGGGTCCATGACAGCCGATGAGGTTGCGGTCACAATCGAACTGTGACCCCGGGTAAATTCGGCCTTCATCCAAGGCAATCAGTCCCTGCACCATCTTCCAAATGGAGCCGGGGCGATACGTGGCCTTGATGGCGCGGTTGAACAGTGGCTTGTTGGGGTCTGCGGCGAGCTTTCCATAGTAGCTGCCCCGCTGGGGGCCCACCAATTGACTTGGGCTAAAATCTGGAGCAGACACCATCGCCAGAACTTCTCCCGTGGCGGGTTCAATGGCCACAACGCTGCCTTTCTTGCCCAACATGAGCTTTTCGGCCCATTGCTGAAGTTCCAAATCCAAGGTCAACTGAAGGCTTTGTCCCGCTTCAGCTGGGCGGTCACCATCCCGGATTGAAGCTGTGTTTCTGACCCGGTTGCGCGCATCGACCACCACCGATTCTCGGCCTTTGACCCCCCGAAGCTCAAACTCATAAACCCGCTCCAATCCGCTTCGCCCGATGCGGTCACCCATCCGGTAAAAGGGATCCGATGCCAAGTTTTCGGCGGAGGTTTCGGCGTACTCACCAATGAGGTGTCCCGCGGTGTCGTGGAGGTGATTCCTGACAGGTCGCGTGCGAAAGGAAAACCCAGGAAAGCGGTGGAGCTCCGCCGCCATTCTTGCATGGGCTTCGGTGTCCACTCCTTTTCGAACGCTCGAGGCTTTATAGGAACTGTATCGCTTTGCCTTTGTGATGGCCTGATCAAAAGCGTCCATGGACATCCCCGCCCATTGCGCGGCAGCGGCCTTCCATTCTTCGGTTTGCTCGGGCAGCCGGCGGGGAAGAACAACCAGGTCGTGAGTGGCGCGGGAGCCCACCATGAGTTCGCCATGGCGGTCAAAGATCAAGCCTCGACTTGGGGGAATGGAGTACCGGTCGCTGGTCAAGGAATCGGCCTTGTCACTCCATTCAGACTGAAACAATTGCAGACCGGCGAGCCGGATCACAAAAGCCAACACGAAAAACAAGACCAGGAGCGTGACCGTTCTGAACCGAGCGTCCATCAGAGGCTTGAATTTTTGCGCCCGGGAGGGATGACCAAGAGGTGCATCAGCAGGCAGCAGAAGGTGGTCCAAACGGCACTCGTGAGCGCCGGCCAAATGGCGGCTCCGAGGAGATGGGCATGCCAAGTGTCGACCAGGGTCAGTGCCAAATGGTAGAGCAGGGCGGCAGAGAGGGTCACCCCGATGACCCATTGCGTGCCCAAGTCTCGAACCGTGGGCTTGTTGGTGACCTCATAGCCGTCGCGCGGAGAAAAAAGGCTGTGTATGGTGGGGAGGGCACCCCCGAGAATCGTTCCAGCGACCATGTGATGGCCATAGGAACCCAATGCAATGTCGAGTCCGAGCCCCATGCTGAATCCAGCCAACAGTTTGGTGAACGGTCCCAGTTGTGGGGGTAGCATCAGCAGGGCCCACAGGGCCCATTGGGGCCTGGACCACTCACCAAATGGGGCCACTTCTCCCAAGAAGAGTGCTTGGAGCGCGACGAGCAGAACCAACCTCAATCCATTCATGGCGCAGGCAAGGGTTGGGAGAGCACAGTGCGCTCAGAGTCGGAAATGTGGCGAATGAATTCAATGTGCCTCACCGAAGTCAGGTCCAACAGGGGCGCTACGTAAACGGTTTTGAACTCCGATCCGGAAGCTGGCCCCTCTTCAATGACGGTGCCGACAGAAATGCCCTCTGGAAATTTCAGGTCGAATCCCGATGTGAAGACTGTATCTCCAGCCTGAAATTGGGCGTACCGGGGAACGTCATTCAAGCTGAATCGTTTGGGGTCTCTTCCATCCCAAGTCAAGGGAGCAACCGCACCATTTTGGCCCAAGCGACAGCTCCATGTGCCAGCGGTATTGAGCAGCGGAAGGATGCGGACGTGCTCCTGTCCCAAATCCACCACGGAGCCAAAAGCGGAGCCGAAGGCCAGGACTCCGGATTCAATTCGGATGTCACCGTTGGCCCCAGGGGTTCCCAAAGCCATGGACCGAGGCTGCCCATCGGGCGCTTTCACCAGCCATCCATTTTTGACCTTCCAACCCAGATCAGGGGCCGTTTGCCACTCAGAGGATGTACGCATGGAAAGCAGCTGCTCCCTTAACTCAGCGTTTTGAGCGGCCAAGTCCGAATTCTGCTCCGCGAGCCGCAGGTAGTTGGCCCATTGTTGTTGCTGGCCTTCCACCATTGCGGCCACACCGCCTGTGGTGCGAAACCAGCTCGACCTTGCGCTTCCGTCGTTTTGGACCAGCACCATCAACGACAACACCAGTAAACCGGCGAAGGCGAGGAAAAAAGCGTTGCGTTGGAGGAGGAGCCACAGGTTGCGCATCGGCAGGCCGGGCTCACTCTCGCATGAGGAAGGAGAAGTTCTCGACGTTCTTCAGCGCAATGGCTGTGCCACGTGCCACCGCCCTCAGCGGCTCTTCTGCTACGTGAACAGGAAGCCGCGTCTTGGAGCTGATTCGCTTGTCCAAACCGCGGAGCAAAGCGCCACCTCCTGCGAGATAGATGCCGGTCTTGTAGATGTCAGCGGAGAGTTCAGGAGGGGTGTTCTCCAAACAACTCAAGATGGCCTCTTCAATCTTAGAAATCGACTTGTCCAAAGCCATGGCAATCTCCGCGTAGCTGACCAGAATTTCCTTGGGAATGCCGGTCATGAGGTCTCTTCCTCGGACGGCGTAGTCCTCTGGTGGATCGTCCAATTCAGTCAGGGCGCTGCCCACTTCAATTTTGATCTGCTCTGCCGTTCGCTCGCCCACCAAAATGTTGTGCTGGCGGCGCATGTACTCTTCAATGTCTTGGGTAAACTCGTCCCCAGCGACGCGGATGTTTTTGTCGGTGACAATGCCTCCAAGGGCGATCACAGCAATCTCAGAGGTGCCTCCGCCGATGTCGATGATCATGTTGCCCATGGGCTCTTCCACATCAATGCCGATTCCGATGGCCGCGGCCATGGGCTCGTGAATCAGAAAGACCTCTTTCGCTCCGGCATGCTCGGCGCTGTCTTTCACCGCTCTCTTCTCCACCTCGGTGATTCCAGAAGGGATGCAAATCACCATGCGCAGCGTGGGGTTGAACAAACTGCGCTTCTGGTTGATCATTCGAATCATCCCCTTGATCATGTCTTCCGCACACTGGAAGTCCGCAATCACGCCGTCTTTCAACGGCCGGATGGTTTTGATGTTTTCGTGCACCTTGCCGTGCATCTGCTGCGCTTGGCGTCCAATGGCCAAGGTTTTACCGGTGGTGCGGTTCTTCGCCACGATGGAGGGTTCGTCCACCACGACTTGATCCTCGTAGTAGATCACCGTGTTCGCGGTACCGAGATCGATGGCGATCTCTTGCATGAAGAAGTTGAACAATCCCATTTGTCTCAAAGGTGGTAAACCAACGTGCAATAACCGCGGCATGTTGCCGAAGGATGGTTGAGATGTTGAAAAAGGCTCAAAACGTCAGGAAAACCTATCAGTGGCGGAAGTGCCTGACCCCCGTCATCGCCATGGCCACTCCGTGGTCATCACAATAGGCAATGCTCAGGTTGTCTTTGATGGACCCTCCGGGTTGAACCACCGCTACAACGCCTGCTTTGTGTGCGATTTCAACGCAGTCAGGGAAGGGAAAGAAAGCATCACTTGCCATCACAGCCCCGTCCAAGGAGAAGCCCATTCGACCCGCTTTGTCGATGGCTTGATTCAAAGCGTCGACGCGAGAAGTCTGGCCAGTTCCGCTGGCAAGAAGTTGACCATCGCGGGCCAAAACGATGGTGTTTGAGCGGGTGTGCTTCACCAATTTGACCGCAAAAGCCAAGTCAGTGGCTTGTTCGCTCGAGGGAGCCGTTTGGGTCACGCATTCGAAGTCTGCTTCTGATTCCATGCGGTCATCGGGCTGTTGGACCAAGTGACCTCCCAGGGCCGAGCGAACCAATTTTGGGGCCTCAGGCCAATGGTGCTGGGTGAGAAGAATGCGGTTTTTCTTACCGCTGAGCAAAGCAAGCGCGGCGGGTTCATAGTCTGGGGCAATCACCACTTCGCAAAACAGCGTGTGAACGGCTTCTGCTGTGGCCACGTCCATGGTCCTGTTGCACATCACCACGCCGCCAAAAGCAGACACGGGGTCGCCGGCCAGTGCATCGGCATAGGCTTGGGACAAGTCTTCCCGAGTGGCCAAGCCACATGCGTTGTTGTGCTTCAAAATGGCCACCGTTGGGGCGCCGTCTTTGAATTCCGCCATGAGTTGCACGGCGGCATCCACATCGAGGAGGTTGTTGTAGCTCAGGGCCTTTCCATTGTGTTGGGTGAAGAGGCCTTCGAGGTCGCCATAAAAGGCGCCTTTTTGGTGGGGGTTTTCGCCGTATCGCAGCGGCGTGCATGCCGTTTCCAAGAGCGCAAGAACTTCGGGTTGTCCACCTTCTCTGATCCACGTGCCAATGGCCGCGTCATAACCGGAAGAAACGCCAAATGCAGCGCCGGCCATGCGACGACGAAAATCCAAGTCAGTGCTGACGCCATCGGCCAAGGCTTCCACCAGGTCCCCATACTGACCGCGGGAAGGGATGCAGATCACATCACGGAAATTCTTGGCCGCAGCCCGAATCAAAGCGATGCCTCCGATGTCAATTTTTTCAATGATTTCCCCTTCTTCCGCGCCAGATGCCAAGGTCTCTTCAAAAGGGTAGAGGTCCACAATGACCAAGTCAATGGGGCCAATCCCATGATCGGCGACGTCGATGTCATCGGGGGCAAAGTCACGTCGGGCGAGGATGCCACCAAACACCATCGGATGCAAAGTTTTGACGCGTCCACCGAGCATTTCAGCCGTTTGTGTCACGGATTCCACAGGGGTGACTTCGGCACCAAGGGCTTCAATGGCACGCTGGGTGCCTCCCGTAGACAGGATCTCTACACCGCCGGCTTTCAAGCGTTCAACAATGGGAGCGAGGCCTTCTTTGTGATAGACCGAGATGAGGGCGCGTTGTATGGTGCGTTGCATGGCTGTGACCGTGAGAGAAGCGTCAAAATTAGCCCACAACCTGAGCTCCACCACCCCTTGATGTAGCTTTGCTGCATGACGCGTCGATTGTTCGTTGAAAGCTTTGTTCAGGCGTGGCAATCGTTGATCACCAATCGGTTGCGCACCTTCCTTTCCTTGTTGGGGGTGATGATTGGAATCTTCATGATTACCGCGGTTTTTGCGGTGTCAGATTCCTTGGAGGAGAACATCAAGGGCATTTTTAGCTCGGTTCGAAGCGACGTGTTGTTTGTGGAGAAAATGCCCTGGACATTCTCTTCGGATTATCCTTGGTGGAAATACGCATTGCGAAATGACCCCACCTTGGAGGACGCCGAAATGCTCCAGGGGCGTCTTCCCTCGGCCCGAAGTGTGGCCTTTCAAACGGGAAGCATGGCCACGGTGGTTAAAGGAAGCAGCAGCTTTGAAGGCGCGCGTTTGGGCGCGGTGACCTTGGATTACTTGGACGCCATTGAGCTGGACATTGCGGAAGGTCGTTTTTTCTCGCCCAGAGAAGTGCAAGCGGCCATTCCTGTGGTGCTCCTGGGCCGTCAAATTGTGGACCGACTCTTTCCAAATGGCCAAGCGATTGGACAGACTTGTACGGTGGAGGGCCGCACGGCGCGGGTGATTGGGATTTTGGCCCAAGAGGGCACATCCATTGTTGGAGAGGGTTCCGATGATTTGGCCTTGATTCCGGTGAGCTTTGGGCAGCAGATGCTCAATTTCAAGGCGCTCAAAACGTCCATTCTGGTTCGTGCCAAGGAGGGGGTGGACCTCGAAACGCTTCGTGGAGAGGTCATCGCGGCCTACCGGCCCATCCGAAGGCTCCATCCCCGAGACGAAACAGATTTCGCTGTGAATGAGGTGGAAATGCTGACGGCATTCATCGACGTTTTGTTTGGCCGGGTGGAATACGGGGTGTGGTTCATTGGTGCGTTTGCCATCCTCATCGGGTGCTTCTCTGTGGCCAACATCATGTTTGTTTCCGTCAAAGAGCGCACACCATTGATTGGCGTTCAAAAGGCGCTCGGGGCCAAACGAAGTTTGTGCTGGCTCAGTTTTTGACAGAAGCCGTGGCGCTGTGCGTCATGGGGGCCCTATTGGCCCTGTTGGCTGTGGCCCTTTTGATGGTGGCCATCAATTTGACCGTGGATGGATTTTCCCTGGTGTTTGGTCCGGATCGTTTTATGTTGGGGCTGGGGATTGCCGTGGTCAGCGGCATTTTGGCTGGTTTGGCACCCGCCTTGCAAGCCGCCCGCATGGACCCAGTTGAGGCCATGCGCAGCGCTTGATTCAAAGGGTCAAACTGATTCCAATGCTCGCCGAACTTCGGCGACCAGCGAGCAAAGCACTCCCTTCAGGTTCATCACCGATGGCATGCCGAGCCAGCTGTCCGCCGAATCGATTGCCGCAGCGCAACACCAAGAAGCCTTGACCGTCCATCATGGCGATGCGGAGCCCTGTTGCCCACCCATAGAACAAGGTGGCGTCGAATGAAGGAATGGAATAGGATGTTCGTTCATCGAGTTCGTCAAAAGTCCGGACGTCGAGCAAGGTGGAAGCCACCCCAGCCTCCCCTTCCACAAATGGACGAATGCGCCCCCTGAATAGCTCCAAGTGGAGCAAGCCTGCTGCTTGTGGCATCAACGCGCGCCTGCGTTCTGTCTTGTCCGATGTGGCATTGACGGCATTGGTTTCACCATCCATGATTCCCAGCCCCAATCGAAGCCCTTTTTGCACGGGGTGGAAAGAGCGGTTCAAGAAGGTGACCTCAATCCCTGGGTTTGTGATGGTCTCGCGGTGGGTTAAGCCGGATTGGAGAAAAAGGCATTTCCCGAAATTTCCAAGGAATGGGGATGATGCGGTTCCACAAATCGAAATGGGCGCTGACCTAGGCACCATCCAACGGTCAGCGTCAGCGCCGTGAATGCGAACATTTTCTTCAACGTTTTCAAAGGGTCGGAGGGAAGAAGCATGGCGGTGGATTTGTGTTTGTGAGGCAGAAAGCGTGCCAAACCATTCATCCAAGTCTTTCCTTTGCACCATGCGCGTGATGGTTACTGGTGTTTCTGGGCAATTGGGAGGGAGGTTGATGTCTTTTTCTGAAACTCAAGTTGCGGCAGAAAAAACGCTTTTGCCTTGCGGACGGGACCAATGGGACTTGGCGCAACCAGAAGGAATTGGTCAAGTCTTGGATGCCTTGAATCCAAATGCAGTGGTCCACTGCGCTGCCTTCACCGCAGTGGATGCGGCAGAGGACGCCCAAGGTCTCGCCAACACCATCAATGCTGTGGCTCCTGGCTTGTTGGCAGCGGCCTGCGCCCAGAGAGGAATTAAACTGATTCACATCAGCACCGATTACGTTTTTGAAGGGTCGGCGAAAGCCCCATACAAACCGGATGACCCCACTGGACCCATTGGGGCTTACGGGGCGAGCAAGTTGGCCGGAGAAAAGGCCGTTGCGCTGGCCGATCCCACCGCGTCCATCCTTCGTGTGAGCTGGCTCTATGACAGGCAGGGGCAGAATTTCCTCAACACCATGTTGCGCCTTTCCGAAGGACGCAGCGAATTGACTGTCGTCGATGACCAATGGGGTTGTCCTACCCATGCAGGGCACCTCGCTCAGGACTTGTTTCTGTGGTTGGACACCATGTTCGATGACCCCATGAAAACGGCGGGCATCCACCATTACGGGCATGAAGGGATCACCACTTGGCATGGATTCGCATCGGCCATCATGGCTCAGCGCGCGCCTCATGTGAAGGTGCTTCC
Source organism: uncultured Flavobacteriales bacterium (assembly GCA_943787435.1). Classification (GTDB taxonomy): domain Bacteria; phylum Bacteroidota; class Bacteroidia; order Flavobacteriales_D; family Sanyastnellaceae; genus UBA8752. The sequence goes on from CALSMK010000005.1 coordinate 102,394, forward strand.
CGTGCCTTCTTCGGCCTTCCCGACCAGGGCCAAGCGTCCGGCATACAGCAAGCTCGACGAATCTTCTTTTTTCAAATCCATTGCAGGTCAGCCTGTGACGTGGCAAACGGCCCTTCAGGCATGCCTCGAATCCGCACCCCCTTCATAAGGGCCTGACTGTCCATAGTTCCACCACCGATATGAACCTTGACCACATTCGAAAACGCGCCGAGGCGTGGACGGCTGCACCGCATGACGACGACACCATTCAGGCCGTCAAAAGGATGCTGTCCTCTGAGGATACCGAAGCACTGATTGAAGCGTTTCACCAAGACTTGGCTTTTGGTACAGGGGGAATGCGAGGAATCATGGGGCCTGGAACCAACCGCATGAATGCAGCTGTGGTGGCGATGGCGACCCAAGGCTTGGCGGATTATTTGGCCCATCACCATTCCGGTGACATCTCTGTGGCCATCGCCCACGACAGCCGTCATCGCAGCGATGAATTCACCCGCGTGGCCGCTGAAGTTTTTGCCGGAAATGGCATCCATGCCCATGTTTTTCCCTCGCTTCGACCCACACCGGAATTGAGCTTTGCCATCCGTCAGCTCGGTTGTCAGGCTGGAATTGTGGTGACTGCAAGCCACAACCCGAAAGAGTACAACGGCTACAAGGTGTATTGGGGAGATGGAGGCCAAATCGTTCCTCCGCACGACAAAGGAATCATTGAGAGGGTGCGCGCTGTCGAAGGGCTTCACGCTGTTCGTCGGGCGGGATCCGACTCCGAACACATCCATGTGATCGGAGCCCAGCTGGATGCCGATTACCATGCGACCATCGCAGGGCACAGAATCAGTGACCAACTCATCAGCGAAGGCTCAGATTTGAGCATTGTGTATTCGCCATTGCACGGCACCGGGGCGGTCAGCATGGCTCCAGCGTTGGAGCAATGCGGGTTCCGAAAC
>CALSMK010000006.1 GCA_943787435.1 uncultured Flavobacteriales bacterium
AACACGGGCGCGAAGTACAGCGAAGGCGCGTTCTCAAAAACCGTGGGATTGAACGGCGTGGGCACCAAGGCGGTCAACGCCTTGTCCAATGAGTTCAAAATTGAAAGTTTTCGGGAAGGTGCCGTGAAGGCCGCCCGTTTCGAGCAAGGGGTTTTGGTGGAAGATGCCGATGTGGTGGACACCTCCCTGCGCAATGGAACCCGCACCCATTTCCGTCCCGACGATTCGGTGTTCAAGGGCTACCAATACCGCAAAGAGCATGTGGAGCGGTTGCTCTGGAATTATGCTTACCTGAACAGCGGGCTCACCTTGGTCTTCAATGGAGACAAAATCCACAGTGAGAACGGCCTCAAGGATTTGATCACCAAAAACCTCTCAGCCGAGCCGGGATATCCGATCGTTCACTTGAGGGGAGATGACATTGAGGTCGCCTTGACCCACACCCAGGCTTACGGTGAAGACCACTACAGCTTTGTGAATGGCCAATACACCACGCAAGGGGGGCACGCACCAAAAGGCCTTGCGCGAGGCGTACGTGAAGGTGGTCCGAGACTTTTTCCAGAAAGAATACGACCCGGGAGACATTCGAATGGGACTCATGGCGGGCATCGCGGTGCGCGTTCAAGAACCGGTGTTTGAATCTCAAACCAAGACCAAGTTGGGGTCTTCAGAAATCCGACCTGGAGGAACCAGCATCCGCTCCTTTGTTTATGACTTCCTCAAGGTCGAGCTGGCCAATCACCTGCACCGCAACCCAGAGACCGCCGATGCTTTGCTCCGGCGGATCATGCAGAGCGAAAAAGAGCGGAAGGACCTGGCCGGCATCAAAAAGTTGGCACGGGAGAGGGCCAAAAAGGCCAACCTGCACAACAAGAAGCTTCGCGACTGCCGGGTGCACCTCACCAAAAAGCACGACAGGGCGGAAGAGTCCACCTTGTTCATCACGGAGGGTGACAGCGCCTCAGGCAGCATCACCAAAGCCAGGGATGTGGGCACCCAAGCCGTGTTCTCCCTGAAAGGAAAGCCGCTCAACTGCTACGGCCTGACCAAGAAAGTGGTCTACGAGAACGAAGAGTTCAATCTGCTCCAAGCCGCGCTGGACATTGAAGACGGCTTGGATGGTCTACGTTACAACAACGTGGTGATCGCAACCGATGCCGACGTGGACGGGATGCACATCCGCATTCTACTGATGACGTTCTTCTTGCAGTTCTTCCCAGATCTGGTTCGAAAGGGCCATCTATATGTCTTGCAAACGCCACTCTTTAGGGTGCGTAACAAGAAGAAAACCCGGTATTGCTATACCGACGAGGAGCGCCTGTCTGCCATAGCGGAATTGGGCCCCAAACCTGAAATCACGCGATTCAAGGGACTCGGGGAAATCAGTCCTGACGAATTCTCGCACTTCATCGGCGAAGACATCCGCTTGGACCCCGTGGATTTGGGGGGAGAACAGAAGCTCGATGACATGCTGGCCTTCTTCATGGGCAAAAACACGCCCCACCGCCAGCGCTTCATCATCGACAATTTGAGGGTCGAGAAGGACCCCGACGCTGAACCTGAGAAGGAGGAAACCACGGAAGCAGCATGACGGAGGAGAACCACGACCACGAGGAGCAGGAGGACGCCGGTCACAAGCCTGAAGAGAATTCAGAAGGCCCATCCGACGCCTCTCAGGATTCAGCCCAGGACGATTCGCAAGAGGAGTCCGCAAAAGGCGCTCCCTCGGACCTTCCCATGGAAGGAGAAGAGGACATGGAGCAGGTCATCCGCATCAAGGGGATGTACAACGAGTACTTCTTGGACTACGCCTCGTATGTGATTTTGGAACGCGCGGTTCCTCACTTGCACGACGGGCTAAAGCCGGTACAGCGCAGGATTCTCCACTCTCTCAAAGAGATGGACGACGGGCGATTCCACAAGGTGGCCAATGCCATTGGCAACACAATGAAGTTCCACCCCCACGGTGACGCGAGCATTGGTGACGCCATGGTCCAAATTGGTCAACGCGAATTGGCCTTGGATTGTCAAGGAAACTGGGGCAACATCCTGACCGGTGACCGCGCTGCGGCGCCCAGGTACATTGAGACGCGCTTGAGCGCATTTGCCAAAGAGGCCCTGTTCAAACGCCAAGACCACTGAATGGCTGTCCACCTACGATGGGCGAAACCAAGAGCCGGAGACATTGCCGGTTAAATTCCCATTGCTGTTGCAGCAAGGTGCAGAAGGCATTGCCGTCGGCCTGGCCTGCAAGATGCTCCCTCACAATTTCAATGAACTCATTGATGGAGCTGTGGCCTTTCTCAAAGGCAGAAGCTTCAAGCTGCTGCCCGATTTCCCGACCGGGGGTGAGGCGGATTGTGAGCAGTACAACGATGGCTTGCGGGGCGGTCGCATCCGCGTTCGCGCCAAACTCAGAAAGGAGGACAACAAAACCCTCGTTGTAGAAGAGCTGCCATATGGAGTCACGACCACGTCATTGATTGAGAGCATTCTCAAGGCCAATGACAAGGGGAAGATCAAAATCAAACGGGTAGAGGACAACACGGCCAATGAGGTCGAGGTGATGATTCACCTGGCCAATGGCGTGAGTCCGGACCGCACCATTGATGCGCTCTTTGCCTTCACAGATTGTGAGGTCAGGATTGCCCCCAATGCCTGCGTCATTGAAGATGACAGGCCCGTTTTCTTGGGGGTCAAAGACATATTGAAGCGGAGTGCCGATCGCACTCGGATGCTGCTTGGAAGGGAGCTTGAAATTCGCCTTGGCGAACTGCAAGAGGCTTGGCATTTTGCCTCGTTGGAGAAGATTTTCATCGAGAAGCGGATTTACCGCGACATCGAGGAGTGCGAGACTTGGGACGCCATTCTTCATGCGATTCATGAGGGATTAAAGCCCCACATTAAGCACTTGATTCGGGCCGTCACCGACGAGGATGTGACGCGGTTGACCGAGATCAGAATCAAGCGGATTTCCAAGTTTGACTCCGACAAGGCGGACCAGCGCATTGCCAACATGGAGGGTGGAAATTGAGGAGGTCAAAAACCATTTGGCCCACCTCACCGACTACACCATCGAGTGGTACCGCCAGCTCAAAAAGAAGTTTGGCAAGGGCCGTGAACGCAAAACCGTTCTCACCACGTTCGGCACCATTGACAGTGCCAAAGTGGCTGTGGCCAACCACAAACTTTATGCAGATTACGCGGAAGGGTTTGTGGGCATCGGCATGCCCCCGTGGCGAAGGGGAGTACATCTGTGACTGTTCCGACATCGCCGACGTCATTGTCTTCAGAAAAGACGGGACCATGCAGGTGTCCAAGGTCAGCCCCAAAGCATTCTTTGGCAAAGACATCCTTCATGTGGGGGTGTGGAAGAGGGGGGACGAGCGAACCACGTACAATCTGATTTACAGGGATGGCAAAAAGAGTTCAGGTGGCCGAACGTTTGTGAAGCGGTTCCACGTGACTTCGATGACGCGCGACAAGGTGTATCCCTTGACCAAAGGTTCGCCCGGCAGTCAGGCCTTGTGGTTCTCGGCCAATCCCAATGGCGAAGCCGAACAGGTCACGGTTCACTTGAGCCGGGTACAGCGTTTGAAATCGCTCAAGGTGGACGTTGATTTCGCCGAAGTGGCCATCAAAGGCCGGGGAGCGGCAGGCAATACCGTGACCAAGCATCCGGTCACAGGCAAGGTGGACCTAAAGAGCGCAGGGTCGAGCACCCTCGGCGCGCGAAAGGTGTGGTTTGATGCCTCCGTGAAGCGCCTGAACAGTGAGGGGCGAGGACAATTGTTGGGGGCCTTTGGGCCCGATGACCGCATTTTGGTGGTCATGGAAAGTGGTGCCTACGAGCTGGTCAAGCCGGAGCTGTCGGTGCACTTCCCCGACGACATGATCCACTTGGACAAATGGCGACCCAACCGCGCCTTGACTGTGGTGCACAGAGACGGGGAGAAAAAGGCCGTTTATGTGAAGCGTTTCAACGCTGAATCTTCGAGCAAGACGGTGAGTTTCATTGGAGAAACGGAAGGCTCTTCCATGCTTCTCTTTACCGACCATGGTGCACCGATCATCAAGTGCAAGGCCAAAGACTTGGGCGAACAACGGTTCAGTTTGGCAGAATTCATTTCGGTCAAGGGCGTGAAAGCCCGAGGCAAAAGGTTGTCTGTGGATCCCCGGGCCAAGGTGGTCATGGAGGACACCCCTGACCCCAATTTGGAACTGGAAGAGGCAGAAGCAGTTCAGCCCACAGCAGGCAATGAAGAGGGGCCAGTGGAGGCATCCGAGGTGGACTCGGATTCCAGCAACAATGCCCCTGCCGAAGCCAAGAAAACCGGTCCCTGAAGAGAAATCGACCAAGCCTTCTTCGGAAGCCGATGATTCAGAAGGGCAGAGCACCCTTTTCTGAGGGTAATTTTTGCCTCATGAACCGATTTTTTATTGACCCTCGCCGTTGGCGTTGGACTCTGTTCCTGTGGCGATGCCCCAGCCGATCAAGCGACTGGAGACGCTCGCGCATTGAATGCAGAGAATACCTTGGACGCGTTGGTCCATCCAGAATGGTCGCGCAATGCCGTGATTTATGAGCTCAATGTTCGGCAGCATTCTCCCGCGGGGAAACTTGAAGAGTGCCACAGCAGATTTGGCGCGGATCAAGCAGCTGGGCGTGGATGTGATCTGGCTCATGCCCATTCATCCCATTGGCGAGCTCAACAGGAAAGGAGGGGAGAATGGAGAGCATGGCATTGTTGAGCCAGGGAGCTCTTCTTTGGGGAGCCCATACAGTGTTCAAGATTACATGGCGTTGAACCCCGATTTCGGGACCATGGAAGATTTGGACGCCTTTGTGGCCAATGCCCATGATTATGGGATGAAAGTCATCTTGGACTGGGTGGCCAATCACACCTCCTTCGATGCTGTTTGGGCCATGGATTCTGTGGCCAGTGGGTATTACTTGCGCTCTCCAGAAGGGGAATTGCAGCATCCTGAAAACACCGACTGGACCGATGTGGCCCAGCTTGATTGGGACAACGGCGAAGCCAATGGCCTGTATGACGCCATGGAAGAAGCCATGTTGTTCTGGGTACGCGACCACAATGTGGATGGCTATCGATGCGATGTGGCGGGCAAGGTGCCCACGGCATTTTGGAATCGGGTGCGCCGTTCTTTGGAAGAAGTGGAGCCCGAAGTCTTCATGTTGGCGGAGGCGGAGGAGCCCGAGCACCATGAACGGGCCTTTGATGCCAGCTATGCATGGGAGTTTCATCACCTCACCAACGAGTTGGTCAAAGGGGAAAAGAACGCAGACGACATTCGGGAATACCTGAACCGCGAGGCGGAACGCTTTCCTTCTTCGGCTTATCGCATGACGTTCACCTCCAACCACGATGAGAATTCTTGGAACGGAACCACTGCAGAGCGCTACGGAGAAGCCCACAGGAGCATGGCGGTCTTGTGTGGAACGGCCTTCGGAATGCCGCTGATCTATGGGGGACAAGAGAGCGAAATGGACAAGCGACTTCGTTTCTTTGAGAAGGACACAGTGCCCTGGGGAGACTACCGCGCACTGTCTTTTTATCGGATCCTGAACGACGTCCACCACCGGAATTCAGCCTTGCACAACGGTGAATTTGGCGCCCCTGCTGTTCAATTGACAGAGTCGGGAGACCTGCTGTATTTCGAACGCCAACAAGAAGGGTCTTCGGTTCGGGTATTGATCAATTTGAGCGACGAGCCTGTGGCGTTCAAGCCTGAAGGATTGGAGGGGTATCGGGCCACATTCAGCCGCAAGTCGCTGGACCGCGAGACCTGGGATCCATGGTCATTTGAGGTGTTTGTGAAGGCTGGAGCATGAAGTACATCGCTCTGATTGCCCACGATGGAAAGAAGCAGGAGCTGGTGAGCTTTGCCAAGCGGTTCCAAAAGTTCTTCAACCAAGTGCCCATTTTGGCCACCCAAACCACTGGAAGCCGTTTGGCCGAAGTGGGCATAGACGTGGATACTGTGGCCTCCGGACCAAAAGGGGGGGACGCCCAGATTGCGGCCAAAGTCACTGAAGGAGAAGTGGCTGGAGTGATTTTTTTTCGCGACCCCATGGGCAAGCATCCACACGAACCGGACATCAACATGTTGCTTCGGTTGTGCGACGTTTACAACATTCCCTTGGCGACGAACCCAGCCACAGCTGAGTTGATCGCCAGAAACATCTCATAGGGCCATGGCCCATCTTCGATCGTTGCCAGCAAACAACACAGACCGGTCTGTGAGAAGGTGGGTAAAAGAAACCCTGAAATCCAGCGGCGACAGCATGTTCGCCGAGGAGAGGGAATGCGCGGCCATTGCCGAACGCCTGATGGCGGATTTGGACCCCAGAAGCCGACTCGTTTTGGAGGCTGTGGAGCGCCGATATGACGAGGGCGAATTGACCAAGCTTCAGGGCAGCCTGAGCCGAGTTTGCAAGGGAGAGCCTGTGCAGCGCGTGGTGGGGTGGACTGAGTTTCGGGGGCTTCGTGTGGGCTGTTCGGGCGATGTCTTGATTCCCAGGCCCGAGACCGAGGAGGTGGTGCAGTGGTTTTTGGAAGGCATGGAGATGGTGGAGGCAAAACCCGGTCCAAAGCGGGTGCTGGACATTGGCACAGGGAGCGGATGCGTGGCCTTGTCGATCAAGGCTGAACGTCCGCATTGGGACGTGGTGGCGGTGGACATTTCGGAGGCAGCATTGTCCCAAGCCAAAGCCAACGGCGAGTGCCTGAATTTGGAAGTGGAGTGGAAGCAAGTGGATGCCTTAAATGCAGAAGACATGCGTGCTCTGGGCCCCTTCGATGGCGTGGTCTCCAATCCACCCTACATCCCCCAATCAGAGACGCTCGAGCCCCACGTTCAGGACCATGAGCCGGGCTTGGCTTTGTTTGTTCCCGACTCGGAACCTTTGCTCTTCTACGAGGCCATGATTTCTATGGTGCCAACGAGCTTGTCGCCGGGTGGAGTGATGGTGGCAGAGTGCCATTCGGAATTCACGAAATCGGTGGCCGATTGTTGGAAACTCGAGGGGGCTCAGGTCCATCTCCTCAGCGACCTTCAAGGTGCTGAACGGGCAGTTCGCCTTGTCCGGTCTTGAACCCAGAGAAACCCAGTCCATGCCACCCGAAGCACGCATCGCAGACCTCCGGCGCGCCCTTCACGAGCACAACCACCGGTATTATGTGCTGGCGGAACCCGTGATTTCGGATCGAGAATTTGACGCCCTTTTAAAAGAACTCGAGCAGCTTGAGGAGCAACATCCCGAACTGCAGGACCCCAACAGCCCGACCAAGCGGGTCGGAAGCGGCCTCACCGACCAATTCGAAAAGGTTGCGCACAGTTCCCCCATGTTGTCGTTGTCCAACAGCTACAACCAAGATGAGCTGCAAGATTGGGCCGACCGGGTTCAGCGGGAAACGTCGGGTTCATGCAGGTTTACCTGCGAATTGAAGTACGACGGGGTGGCCATTGCTCTTCAATACCACAATGGAGGGTTGGTGAGGGCGCTCACGAGGGGAGATGGTGCTGTGGGCGAGGACATCACAGCCAATGTTCGGACCATTCGAACCATTCCCATACAATTGTCGCCGGATGCGCCAGAACGGGTGGAAATCCGGGGAGAAATCATCTTGCCTTTCCAGGCGTTCGAGGCCCTGAATCAGAGGATGGAAGGCATGGGAAAGAAGGCCTTTGTGAATCCGAGAAATACAGCGGCAGGAACGTTGAAGTTGCAGGACAGCGCAGAGGTGTCACGCCGGGGGTTGGATTGTTTCCTTTACGGCGTTGAGCTGGATTCGGCTGGCCTCTCTAGTCATTCTTCGGGCGTGGAAGCGGCCGAAAAATGGGGCTTCAAAACGCCCAAGGTGCTTCCCAAAGCATTTGAAGTGGTGGACAGTGTGGACGATGTCATGCGCTATGTGGCACATTGGGAACAAGCCCGTCAGGCGTTGCCTTTTGCCATCGATGGTGTGGTCATTAAGGTGGATGAATCCTCACATCGGAGCAGTCTAGGTTCCACGGCCAAGTCACCCAGATGGGCATTGGCCTATAAATTCGAAACCGAGCAAGGCCTAACCCGGCTCAAGCGAATTGACTACCAGGTGGGCCGAACAGGGGCGATCACCCCGGTTGCCCGATTGGAGCCTGTCTTCATCGCAGGCACCACTGTTGAGAACGCCTCATTGCACAACGCAGACCAGATTGCCCAACTCGACATCCGAGAGGGGGACCTAGTGCAAGTGGAAAAGGGAGGGGAGATCATACCAAAGGTGGTGGGCGTTGTGTTGGACGAGCGTCCGGAAATCAGCGCCCCTCACCTCTATGCGACCCATTGTCCAGACTGCGGAACCGCCTTGGAGCGGGCGGAAGAGGAGGCCAAGCACCATTGTCCCAATGAGCAAGGGTGTCCGGAGCAAATCAAGGGGCGCATCGAACATTTTGCCAGTCGCAAGGCCATGAACATCGATGGGCTTGGCGACAAGAGCGTGGAGCAGCTCTGGGCTGCGGGAATGGTGAAGGCGCCTGCAGACCTCTATGACTTGTCCCTTGAGCCGCTGTTGACCTTGGACCGAATGGCCGAAACCAAGGCTGGGAATTTGCTTGCAGGCATTGAAGCTTCCAAGGGGATTCCTTTTGAGAGGGTGTTGTTCGGTCTGGGGATTCGCCACGTAGGCGAGACTGTGGCCAAGCGGCTCGCTCGTCATTTTGGTTCCCTCGTCGCTCTGCAAGCGGCTGACCGGGATGGATTGCTGGAATTGGATGTGGTTGGCCCGGTCATCGCAGACGCTGTTCTGGGGTATTTCCAAGATGGCCCGCAGATGGAACACTTGAGACGCTTACAACGGGCGGGTTTGCAATTTGAAGGCGAAGTGGATGAAACACCACAAGGCACCGCTTTGCTGGGCAAAAAATGCGTAGTGAGTGGGGTGTTTTCCATGCCGCGAGATGAAATCAAGAGGCTGGTGGAACAGAATGGAGGCCGGCTGGCCGGCAGTGTTTCTGGCAGCACAGATTTCTTAATCGCAGGAGACAAAATGGGTCCCTCGAAACGAGAGAAGGCAGAGCGCATGGGGGTCTTGATATTGACGGAAGCTCAGTTCATGGAGATGATCTGAATTTTAGTAGACGTAGGATACTTCTTAATCCTGTATTCTACTTTGTAGTAGGTGCCCGTTTTGGATTGGTTTTTGGGTTATCTTGAAGAACCTTAATTCTTGACGATGAACCAGTTGAAGCAATGGGCCCTCTTTTCTTTGGCCTTTTTCCAGTTTGGCTTGATGGCTTACGGTCAGTCATGCTCCGATCCTGCGGCATGCAATTATGACCCCTCCTCAGGCGGTCCAAGCGATGTTTGCTTGGACATAGAGACCATTGTGCATACGGGAGGCGCATTGGACGGTCTCACCACCTACAAGCTGTATTTCCAAGGGAGTGATTCGTCTGACTTTGTAACGGCGGTTTACGGCAATGAGGATGACCCCTTGAGTCTGACCACCACCACAGAATTCTACCAGCACCCCTTGGGAGGTGCTTCAGCAGAGGCCATCAACCCCCTTCTGCTCGGAGGATTCCCAGAACTGGAGTTCGACAGCTATGTCACCATCGGTTTGGATCGAAAAGCGGTGCCTGCGGATGGTGAGAATTCGGCCAGTCTGATTGCTTCTCCAAACCAAAACTGGATTTCGACGTTTGAACCGGGGTCAGGAGCACCAGGATCAGACATCATCATTGACGATGCCGTTGGGGGATTGTGGTTCATCTACAACGGAGACGTCAATGGGGCAGCAGGGACAGACCAGAAAGTGCTTCTCGCTCAGTTGACCACCGATGGTGTGATAGCAGGAACGATTCATGTTCAATACTTCCCTCAAGGGGGAGCTGCTGCGACGGTGACTTTTTCCTTGGACGCCTTGTGTGAGCCAGATGGAAACAACGACAGTTGCACCTATCCCGAAGAGTTCTTGGATTGCTCGGGGAATTGTTTGAATGACGCCGACACGGATTTAATCTGTGACGAAGTGGACGATTGTGTGGGTACAGTCGATGCCTTGGGCGTGTGCAATGGGGATTGCGCTGCCGATGAGGACGAGGATGGGATTTGCGACGACAACGACGACTGCGTGGGCCAATTGGATGCCTGTGGAGTATGCAACGGCCCCGGCCCCATTTATGATTGCGGATGCACGGCCATTCCACCCACCGATTGCGATTGCAATGGTGCGCAAGATGATGCCCTTGGGGTTTGCGGAGGCGATTGCACAGCCGACGCCGATGGCGATGGCATTTGTGATGATGTCGACGACTGCGTGGGCGAAGTGGATGAATGCGGCATTTGCAACGGACCTGGTGCGACGGGGAACTGCGGCTGTGATGACATCCCTGATGGCGACTGCGATTGCGATGGCAACGAGTTGGATGCCGTTGGCGAGTGTGGAGGCACTTGCACAGCCGACGTGGATGAAGATGGCATTTGCGATGATGTGGACCCCTGTTTGGGTGCGCCTGCTCTTGTTGCCGTGTCTCCTTCGAATGGACTCTTTTGTGCAGGCGGCGACTTGATCGCGTTGTCGGGATCCAACCTCTGTGACGCGACCCTGACTGTGGACGGCGCATCTGTTGCAGTGACCAGCAGCACCCCCAGCCAGGTGAACTTTGCCATGCCTCCGGGTGCGGGGTCTGCTGCCGTGGTGGTGACGACACCCTCGGGCACGTCGAATTCTTTGACTCTAAGCTACGCGGCTCCAGTTCTTGCCGCAGGTTCTCCTGCAGCGGGGTTGTCCTGTGTAGGTGGCGATTTGATCGCGTTGTCGGGATCCAACCTCTGTGATGCGACCCTAACTGTGAATGGTGCTTCTGTCTCAGTGACCAGCAGCACCCCCAGTCAGGTGAACTTTGCCATGCCTCCGGGTGCGGGGTCTGCTGCCGTGGTGGTGACGACACCCTCGGGCACGTCGAATTCTTTGACTCTAAGCTACGCGGCTCCAGTTCTTGCCGCAGGTTCTCCTGCAGCGGGGTTGTCCTGTGTAGGTGGCGATTTGATCGCGTTGTCGGGATCCAACCTCTGTGATGCGACCCTAACTGTGAATGGTGCTTCTGTCTCAGTGACCAGCAGCACCCCCAGTCAGGTGAACTTTGCCATGCCTCCGGGTGCAGGATCAGTGGATGCGGTGGTGATCACACCATCGGGCACTTCAAACGCGTTGACTTTGAGTTACGCAGCGCCAGTTCTCACAGCGGGTTCTCCTGCAGAGGGACTCGCTTGTGCTGGCGGCGAATTGGTCGCGTTGTCGGGGTCCAACCTCTGTGATGCGACCTTGACCGTGGACGGCGCTTCTGTTCCAGTGACCAGCAGCACGCCCAGCCAGGTGAACTTTGCCATGCCTTCGGGTTCGGGATCCGTGGTTGCGGTTGTCAGCACGCCTTCCGGCACTTCGAACGCCTTGACCTTGGAATACGGAGCGGGGGTTTGTTCGGACCCCACGGCTTGCAATTTTGATGGCGCAGCAGCATGTGGCGGTGGTGAATGCCTTTACGAGGATGTCATTGGAGAATGCGGAGGAGATTGTTCTGCCGACGACAACGACAACGGCATTTGTGATGATGTTGAAGGCTCGGGTTGTGCCGATGAAGCGGCGTGCAACTATGACCCTTTCGCCGAGCCTGTTGATCCAGAACCCATCACCGACTACTGTTTGCTCACGGAAGCTGTGGCCGTTCACGATTCCGGAGACCTGGCCGGCATGACCACTTATCAAGTGTCCATTCAAACCATGAATGAGGCCGACTTTGTGACGTCCGTTTCTGGCAACATTGCTGCACCGACCATGGTGCAAACCACGACCTCATTCTTCCAACACATACTGGGAGGAGCGACACCCCAAAACGTGAACCCTCTGCTCTTGCCAAATTTTGCCGAATTGGCGTTCGACAGTTGGGTCACCATTGGACTGGATGGTCCTGCAGACGCTGTGGCCGGCGAAAATGCAGCCTCCATTGTTCAGTCCCCAAACCAAAGCTGGTCTTTGGGTTTTGATCCAGGAGGAGGCAGTCCAGGAGGAGACATTGTGATCGATGACGAAGTCGGAGGGGTGTGGTACATCCTGAACGGCGACGCCAATGGCTTTCCCGATGAAAATGGACGGGTTTTGTTGGGTCAATTCACCACCAGCGGAACCCTTTCGGGCAACATGCAGGTTCAGGTGTTTCCCAATGGAGACAACGAGAACTTCTTGCTGTTGGACCTGCCCCTCGGCATGGGTGTGGGATGTCCAAGTGGGGGAGGCGACAACTGTCTGTATGACGATGCCCTCGGGGAATGCGGAGGAGAATGCACGGCTGATGCAGACGAAGATGGAATTTGCGATGATGTGGACCCCTGCGTCGGCACCATCGATGCTTGCGGCATCTGCAACGGGCCGGGCGCGATTTACGATTGCGGCTGTGAAGGATATGCCGATGGAGCATGCGATTGCGATGGCAACCAAGAAGACGCCTTGGGCGTTTGTGGCGGAGACTGCGCGGCTGACGCCGACAACGACGGCATTTGCGACAATGTAGACGACTGCGTGGGCCAACTAGACGAGTGCGGCATTTGCAATGGACCAGGTGCCACGGGAGATTGTGGTTGCGATGACATTGTCGAGGGCACTTGCGATTGCGATGGAAATGTGCTCGACGCCATTGGCGAATGCGGTGGAGACTGCACCGCAGATGTCGACGGTGACGGAATTTGCGACAATGTGGACGATTGCGTGGGGGACTATGACGCCTGTGGGGTGTGCAACGGGCCCGGCGCGATTTACGATTGTGAATGCGAAGACCTTCCGGATGGCGATTGCGATTGCGATGGCAATCAGGAAGACGCCATTGGCGTTTGCGGTGGCGACTGTGCAGCCGATGTGAACGACAACGGCATTTGTGATGACATTGAAGAAGCGGGTTGTGACGACCCCGAAGCGTGCAACTACGACGAAAACTCCTTGCCTTACTCACCTCCAGCGGTGGACGAAGGGTACTGCGTGGAGCTGCGCACAATTCAAGAGCATGAGGAAGGCGAATTGGATGGGTTCACCACCTATCAAGTCTTGCTTCACACGGAACACCCAACGGACTTTGTGACTTCGGTCTATGGCAACAGTGTTGAACCATTGGCCATTCAAACCACGACTTCATTCTACCAACACTTCTTGGGCGGGCAGACCCCAGAGAATGTGAATCCTTTGCTTCTCCCGGTATATCCAAACTTGGCTTTTGACAGTTGGATCACCATTGGACTGGACGGCCCGGCCAATGCTTCCTTTGGAGAGAACGCTGCGTCTACCGTTCAATCTCCAGATCAAGCTTGGGTGACCCTGTTTGAGCCCGGAGGCGGCGCTGCTGGAGGAGACATTGTGATGGACGACGAAGTGGGCGGGGTTTGGTACATCCTCAATGGAGACGTCAACGGCCTGCCAGCCCCCGATGGAACGGTGTTGTTGGGACAGTTCACCACCGATGGGGACTTGTCTGGAAACATCAATATCCAAGTCTTCCCACAAGGAGACAACACGGATTTTCTCAAGCTCAATCTGCCCATTGGCGGCAATTGTGTGGCCGATGGAACCAACCCCGCATGCACCTATCCTCCTGGAGAGGACCAGGACTGCGATGGCACCTGCATCAATGATGCCGATGAGGACGGCATTTGCGATGAGCAAGAAGTGGCCGGCTGTCAGGATCAAAATGCCTGCAACTACAACGAGGACGCCACCGATGACGATGGCTCCTGCTTGCAGTTGGATGTGTGCGGCGAATGTGGAGGAGATGGCATCCCAGTAGGGGACTGCGATTGCGACGGAAATCAATTGGACGCTTTGGACGTCTGCGGTGGCGATTGCACGGCAGATGAGGACTCCGATGGCATTTGCGACGATGTGGACCCTTGCGTGGGCGAGTTGGATGCCTGTGGTGTCTGCAATGGGCCAGGCGAAGTCTACGAGTGCGGTTGCGCGGACATTCCCGCCGGGGATTGTGATTGCGACGGAAACCAAGATGACGCCGTGGGCGTCTGCGGAGGCGATTGCACAGCAGACTTGGACGAAGATGGAATTTGCGACGACGTTGACCCTTGTGTGGGCGCATTGGATGCATGCGGGATTTGCAATGGTCCCGGCGAAGTGTACGACTGTGGATGTTCTGACATTCCAGCTGGAGACTGTGATTGCGATGGCAACCAAGACGACGCTGTGGGCGTCTGTGGCGGTGACTGCGCAGCCGATGTGGACCTCGATGGGATTTGTGACGACGTAGACCCCTGTGTGGGATCGTTGGACGCCTGCGGGGTGTGCAATGGCCCCGGAGCGGTTTATGACTGCGGATGTGCAGACATTCCCGCTGGCGATTGTGACTGCGATGGCAGTCAAGAGGACGCCATTGGAGCATGCGGTGGGGATTGCCAAGCCGATGTGGACGCCGATGGCATTTGCGACGATGTCGATCCTTGTGTGGGTGAATTGGACGCTTGTGGCGTTTGCAATGGCCCTGGAGCGATTTACGACTGTGGATGTGCGGACATTCCCGATGGCGATTGTGACTGCGATGGCAATCAGCTGGATGCCGTGGGTGTATGTGGCGGAGATTGCTTGGGTGATTCCGATGGAGATGGGGTGTGTGACACCGATGAAGTGCCAGGATGCACCAACCCAGCATCGTGCAACTACGACCCCAATGCCACCGACGAGAACGGAAGCTGTGAAGTGGAAGATGCCTTGGGTGTGTGCGGTGGTGATTGCCCAGCCGACCTCAATGGCGACGGCGTTTGCGACACCGACAACGTCTTTGGCTGCACTGAGCCCAGCGCTTGTAACTACAACGCCAGTGCCGACGTGAACAACGGCTCATGTGAGTTCTTTAGCTGCTTGGGATGCACCGATGAAGATGCGGTCAACTACAGCCCAACGGCCACGCAAAACGACGGCAGTTGCTTGTTTGATGGCTGCACCAATTCAGCCGCCGACAACTATGATCCCAATGCTGACCTCGACGATGGAAGCTGCGAAATCTATGGTTGCACAGATGCTACGGCGTGCAACTACGATCCGCTGGCCAACGCCAACGATGGCAGCTGTGACTTCAGTTGTTACGGGTGCATCAATTTGTCGGCTTGCAACTTCGACGACAATGCCACTGTGGACGATGGCTCTTGTGAGTTTGTGAGCTGCCGAGGCTGCACCGATCCCGACGCTGCGAATTATGATGACACTGCATTGATCGATGACAATTCATGCTTGTACGAGGGTTGCACCAACCCAGACGCATCCAACTATGATGCTGGGGCGGACTTGAACGATGGTTCGTGTGAGTTCCCCGGGTGCACCAACCCACAAGCGTGCAACTTTGACTCTGGTGCCACCGTGGACGATGGCTCTTGTGATTTGACTTCCTGCTTTGGTTGTCTGAATTCACTCGCCTGCAACTATGACTCTTTGGCCACCATTCCCAGTGGAGATTGTGACCTGCTGAGCTGCCGTGGTTGCACAGACCCAGATGCGTTCAACTACGACTCCGATGCGACCATAGACAACAACAGCTGTTTGTTCTTGGGTTGCATTGATCCCGAAGCGGACAACTACGACCCCAATGCGGATTACAGCGATGGATCTTGCTTCTACTTGGGCTGTACAAACCAGTTTGCCTGCAACTTTGACATCGACGCTACAGTGGACGACGGTTTGTGTGACACTGCGTCGTGCTATGGATGCACCAATCCATTGGCCTGCAACTACGACAGCACGGCCACGACCTCCAATGGCTCCTGTGACTTGTTCAGCTGCCGCGGATGCACCAACCCAGATGCGGTCAACTATGACGCCACAGCGACCATCGACAATGGCAGCTGTGTTGTCGTGGGATGTCAAGATGAAAACGCCGACAACTACAACCCGGATGCCACGTACAACGACCCGTCGCTGTGCACTTATTCGGTCGTGGAAGGTTGCCTCATTTTGCAAGCGTGCAACTACAACCCAGATGCCACTCAGTCCGATGGCAGTTGTGATTTCGATTGCTATGGCTGCACCGATCCATCGGCCAACAACTACAATTCCACATCCACTTTGGATGATGGTTCATGCACCTATGGCATGCCTCCAGGAAACGTCATGTTCATGACCGGTTGTACGCTTCCCTTCGCCTGCAACTTCGGCGATGCAGAGAACCCATGTGAATTCGACAGTTGTGCAGGATGCCTCGAGGAAGGCGCGTGCAACTATGACCCAGAAGCCACGTTGGCCACCACATGCTTCGAGCCGCAGGATTTGTGCAATGGAGCGACCAATGTGGATTGCGACTGCAACTGCCTCAACGATGCCAACAGCAACGGAATTTGTGATGAGGAAGAGACAGGAGGTTGCACCAATCCGCTCAGCTGCAACTACAATGCACAGGCTGCGTTCGACGATGGGTCTTGCGACACCACCAGTTGTGCCGGTTGCACCGACGCCACGGCTTGCAACTATGATGCAGAGGCCACGCTGAACGACAATTCATGTGACTACCAGACGTGCACAGGTTGCACCGATTCAACGGCTTGCAATTACGATGAGAGCGCCACAGTGGCAGATGGCAGTTGTGACTTTGCCCAAGACAATTTGGATTGCAACGGCACCTGCTTGAACGATGTGAATGAGAATGGCATTTGCGACGAGGAAGAAACCGAAGGCTGCACCAACACATTTGCTTGCAACTTTGACCAAGACGCCACCATTGACGATGGCAGCTGTGAATCGGAAAGCTGTGCTGGTTGCACCGATAACGTGGCTTGCAATTACGACAGCGAGGCCATCATCAACGACCAAAGCTGTGAATACGAGAGTTGCTTGGGATGCACCCAGTCGGATGCGTGCAATTACAATTCAGGAGCGTCTCAAGACGATGGAAGCTGCATCTTCCCAGCCAGTGAATACTTGGACTGCAACGGCGATTGTTTGCAGGACGTGAACCAAAATGGGGTGTGTGATCCCCTCGAGGTTCCCGGCTGCACCAACAGCGACGCATGCAACTATGACTCAGAGGCCACCGATGACGATGGCAGCTGTGACTTTGTGAGTTGCCAAGGGTGTTTGGATGCCTCTGCTTGTAACTACGACGCTTTGGCCACCCAGTCTGATGGGTCTTGCGACTATGCCTCATGTGTGGGTTGCACTGACTCGGGCGCTTGCAATTACGATCCGTCGGCCACCCAGTCCGGAGGGGGATGTACCTACCCTGTGGGTCTCCTTTACGACTGTAACGGCGAATGCGTCAATGACAGCGACGGCGACGGCCTTTGTGATGAACTCGAAGTGGAAGGATGCACCGATTCAGGGGCTTGCAACTACCAGTCGCTGGCCACCAACGACAATGGGTCATGTGAATTTTCCAGCTGCGCGGGTTGCACCATTCCTGCGGCATGCAACTATGATGCAAACGCCACCCAAGACGATGGGTCATGTGACCTTGCCAGCTGCTTGGGATGCACCTATGCCGATGCGCTCAACTACGATGCGTCGGCCACCATCGACGATGGTGGTTGCTTGTACGACTGCAACGGGGGAGGAGGCGACAGCTGCCCAGCGGACTTGACCGGCGACGATGTGGTCGGTGTGGCTGACCTGCTGGAGTTCCTGATTTACTTCGACACGTCGTGCATCATTGATTGATCCAGGCACCAACCTCTGCCTCAAACAAAAAAGGCCGTCCCTTGGGGCGGCCTTTTCTGTGGGGGCAAGTCTCGCTTATTCCCGAATCAATTGCAATGAACCGGTGGCCGAGCCAGACTGGCTGTCTCCACAAGTGGACGTGTAGTCCACCACGTACCAATAGGTTCCCGAGGTCAAAGGCGATCCTCCAGCACCATTGCCATACCAACGGATGGGCGTGCCCGAAGCGAATCCGTTTCCTGCATTGGTGAAGACCACCGTGCCCCAACGGTTGTAAACACGCATTGCATAGTTGGTGAGCACCGACAGGGCTTCTACGTCGGGCACATCGGCGAGGAACGGATACCAGCTGTCATTCTTGCCATCGTTGTTGGCGGTCAAAATGTTGGGGAAGGTGATGGAGCTGATGTCCACGCCAAAGTCTTCCCCGGTTTCGGCCACCACAAGCAGGCTGTCGGCACAACCCGTTTCGGCCCACTCAACCAACATTTGATACGTTCCCGCTGCCTGAATGATGGGCCCGAAAGACCCACTTGAAGGGGACACCCCTTGGGTTGTGCCATTGTCGGCATTGATCCAAGACACCGAGGGCGTGAGGCCGGGCGGGCCAAATGGCGCGTATTCCACCACGCCCGCGCCCAACACGGGCTGACCTGGATTCAGGCAGGTCAAAGGATCCACCGAGCCTGGCAGCAGCTCCGGTTCGGCGCTGGCGTCCAACACATCTACGTTGTAGACCGAAGTGCAGCCATTCACGGGGTTGGTGACCGTGGCCACATAGGTCCCTTCCTCCAAGGCCTCCACGCTTGGGCCTTGCCCGAGGATTTCTCCATTGGGTGTGGACCACACGACCTCGGCTCCTGGAGACGATAGGTCGATGGCTTCCAAGACCACCGTGGGGTCATTGCACGTCAAGTAGGCCTGGTCGGGGAAAGTTCCAGTGTAGGAGGCGGTGTCGATGGCCACTTGAAAAGGAGCGGAAGCTTCACAAAGCCCGTCCTGAAAAGAGAGCAGCAATTCGTAACTGCCAGGAACTTCCACCGTGGCGTTGCCTCCCAAGGACTGGATGGCTCCGGTTTCTGCAATCCAAGTTTGGGTCAAAGGGCCAGGAAAATTGGACTGGGCCTGCAAGGTGAGCAGGTCATTGTCACAAGTGAGGTCTTCCAGACCCAAGACATCGGCGGTCATTTCTTCAACGTTGAGCTGAATGGTGTCCACCACATCCACGCCGCAGTTGTCTTCATAGGAGATCACATACACCAAGGGTTCGGTGAGGCCACCGGGTGGAGACACAACAGGAGACGCAATGGAAGGGTCGTTCAAGTAGTCTGAGGGCATCCATGTGGCCGCCCCGCTTGGACTGGGGACGTTCAACTGAAGGTTGGCCCCTGGACAGACGTAGCTCTCTGCTGCGCTGCCCAAGATGTTCTCCTCCAAGCACACCGTGTGAACATTGTTGGCGCCGCCAGTGCCCGAGGTGAATCCAAAATAGACTTGGTTTTGGCCTTGAAAAATGTCATCGATCAAGTTGACGAAGCCCTCCAGTCTGAGTTCACAATCAAAGTAGACCTGCACCAATTGCGTTTCTGGGTCCCAGGTCACCCGTCCTTGGTGGTCTTCTCCGTCTTCGATGTTGGGGTCAAAGGCGTCGGCTTGCACGGGACCGGCAATGGCCGAGGGCAGCAGGTGATTCACGCTACCGTTGGACACCATGGCAATGTGGTCGCCAATGGGGTCACCGAAGTCGGCGTTCTGCCAAGTGTCGAATTCCACGGCAAAGGCCGGCTGGAAATCTTCTCCGAGAAAACCGATGCCGCCGCCACTTTCTCCAATCACATCCACGCCCACAGTCTGCAGAACGAAGCAGATTCCGTCGGCGCCATTGCCGTCGTTGTTGCCCAAGTTTAGAATGAACTGAAGGTCCAAGGGCAGGCTCAAATCCACTTGGTCGGCATACCACACACTGCCCGTTTGTGTGTTGATGGCGGGCGTGATCTGGTAGCAATCGTCTCCGGTGGCTTGGGCAGCACCGTTGAGGTAATAGACGGGGTCACCCTGTGACAGCGCATTAACATGCGACAGTCCGAAGAAGGCGAGCAAAACAAAAAGATTGATGGAGGAGTGACTCATGGCCATGCATAAAGCTATCCTCACCACCCTTGGCTTCATGCCCATTCTAAAACCGGTCCCAACCGACCACCGTGGAAATCTCAGAAGCGGACCGCGAACTTGAGGTTGATGCGGCGCGCGGTGAGGTAGTTCGGGATGGCGTAGCGCCGTCCGGACACGTCTTGAATCCACGTGTGGTTGACGGTGTTTCGGATGGCCAGCAGGTTGAAGATCTCCAAGGCCACAAATCCTTCGAGGGGCTTGACGCGGTCGCTGCCGTCTTTTTTCAGGCGGCCACGATTGCCGAGGAACAGGTCGCGGGAGAAGCCAATGTCCACGCGTCGATAGGCGGGCAAGCGGAGGGTGTCTTTGTAACGCTCGAAGTCCGGAGGGCCGAAGGGAAGACCCGTGCCATAAAACAGGCTCAAGAGGACCTTGAACTGCGGGGCGCCCGGCATCTCATCTTGGAAAAGCATGGACATGGAGAACCGCTGGTCGGTGGTCCTGGGAATGAAGCCAGGCTCGACGAGGGTGCTGTCTGTGGCCACCGGGTCAAAGGAGTACCCTGGGACAATCAACTCGCCAGCCTCGTTGTAGAAGTCGTAGTAGCCATCGTCGGTCAGGTCCTCTTGGGCCTTGAGCAAGCTCATCCTCATCCAACTTTGCACGCCGTCGATGAACTCGCCGTTGAGCATCACATCGATGCCCGTGGCTCGGCCCACAGCGTTGTTGTCGGCATAGTAGCGCAGGCGAACGTTCTCCACTTCATAGGGGATGAGGGATGCCATGTCCTTGTGGTAGAGCTCGGTGTTGAGCAAGAAAGGCCTTCCGTGCCAATCAAAGCGGTAGTTGGCGCCGGCAATGATGTGCAATGCGCGTTGGGCGCGGATGTCGGGGTTGACTTGCCCGGTGAGGTCCCGCATTTCTCGATAGAAGGCAGGCTGGTAATACCATCCGCCGGCCAGGTTGAAGGCCACATCGCGCATGACCTTGTTGCCCAAAGAGTCTGCGCCCATGGACCACTTTGGCTTCCAAGCGGCATGCACCCTAGGGCCGCCCACGGTTTGGCCATTGAAGGTCCAGTGGTGGGCACGCAGACCTGCGTGCAATTCCCACTCGCTGCCATCGCTCCAGTTGCCCTTCCAAGTGTCTTGGGCATAGGCCATCAATCGGCTGGATGCGGTGCGGTTTTCGGTGCGCACCACGTCTTGGAGCAGAATCTCTTGAAACGGGCGGTCCGAAGAGGAGGTGTAGCCGATGTTGTCTTCGGGGTGCGGGATGATGTAGCCTGCGCTGTCCACCAATTCCCATTCGTTCAAGGTGTCGTCAATGATCTCGTGCCGGGCTTGGACTCCCCATTCCGTGAGGTGGGCTTCCTTGTCCCAAGTGAACGAGCCGCGGGCACTTCCCGAAAGGACCGTGGCCTGCAATTCGTTGCGCGCATGGTTGAGGAAGTAACCCACGCCTTGCAATCCCAAGGCCTCGCCAAAGGCGTCCGAGCCTGGGTCGCGTTCCAATTGGCTCAAGAAGTAGCCGCCGAGGATGTCGAAGGTCTCCTCTTCATCGGTGCGAAAAGCAGAGGCGATGAACCTCACGCGTGAAGTGGGGGTGACCCGCTCTGCAGCCAAGGCTCCAAAGCCGGTTTGGTATTGCGTGACCTCTTGACCGTCGAAGTACACCGTAAGGCGAAGGGCCTCGTTGATGGTGCCCACGTTGGTCTCCCGGGTTTGCGGAATGAACCGGTATTGGTTGCGAGCCACAGTTCCCAAGGCTTGGATTTCCCATGGGCCGTAGCCGTCGGGATCGAAAGTCACGTAACTCTGGAAGTCCGTGTAGACCGGGCGGTATTCGCCGCTTTCATCAAGGCTACCCAACACGTAGCCGTTGTTGCGGTAGCGAAGGCCCATGTTATAGGTCCAGCGCTCATCCTTGGATACGTCTTCGAATTGGAACTGCCCCCCGAGCAAACTGGCCGTGGCGCGGCCAGCAAATCCCTGTGGCCGACGGTATTGGATGTCGAGCACCGAGCTCATCTTGTCTCCGTATTTGGCCTCAAACCCACCGGCCGAAAAGCGGATGGATTGGATCATGTCGGGGTTGGGGAAGGAGAGGCCCTCTTGCTGACCGGCCCTCACCAGGAATGGACGGTACACCTCGATGCCATTCACATAAACCAAGTTTTCGTCGAAGCTTCCGCCACGCACATTGTAGGCGCTGGAGAGTTCACTGGTGAAGTTGACAGGGGCTTGAATCAAAAGGTCTTCTACCGTTCCGCGCACACTGGGCACCCTTGAGGCCACACGGGGATCGATTCTTTGAATGGGGCTGGTTCGCGTTCCGTCAGCTTCCACCTCGGCTTGATTCAGGGCCACGCCGGCCTTCAAGCGCACGTTCAAGCGTGTGCCTTCTTCGGTGGGGACGACTTTTTTGGTGACGGCATCAAACCCAATGAAGGAGAAGCGAATGGAAATTTCCTGGGCCCCCCTCAATGGCAAGTCATACCGGCCTTCGGCATCGGTCACAGCCGCTGATCGGCTGCCTTGCGGAATCACAGTGGCTCCGGGGAGTGGTTGTCCCGAAACATCGGTGACACGGCCAAAAACCCGGTGCGTTTGAGCAGCAGCGGATGCAGATAGTCCAAAAAGAAGGACAAGAATACCAAGGTTGCGCACGAGCAGTTGAACGGAAAAGAAGCGAAAGTGTTGCACGCGGTCAACGCTTGCGGTAGTCTCCATTGCGGAGGGCATTGATGAATTGTCCCCAAGCCAGCGGGTTCAAGAGGCTGACAGGAACCACACCACCTTGATACCCTGCCATTTCGGCTTGACGGGCTTGGAGCACCCTAAAGTTCTCTTGCGGGCTGGATCCCATGTCGGCCATCCGGTCGTACAAGGCCATGGGGTCAAATTCCAAGTTGCGCCGCGCACGTTCGCGGGCATCGGCTTCCAACCTCAGCGCCAAAAACTCTTCTTTGAAACGTTCTCGGCTGGGCCAAGGGTAGATCCTGGCTTCGTCCATGATCACCGTGTCCCGGCCCAAGGGCAGAACCACACTCATGCGGTCAGGCATTTCTTGGCCGGTCAAATCGGGTACCACCAACTGCCCTTGTATCAAACCGATGGCACTGAAGCGAATGGTGTCACCTACCCGAGCAGGGATGGCAAAGAATCCATATTCATCGGTGATCGTGCCACGCTGGTCACGCGCCCGATAGACGGTTGCAAAGGGGATGGGACCCAAGGAATCGCCCTCGACCACGACACCGGTCAATTGAACGACCATGGGGCTGGCCGTGGAATCAGCCTGGGCAAAAAGCCCGGACGAAGAACAGGCCAGAATCGCGACGGCCAGAATGCGGAACAGGTTCGGCATGTGCCAAAGGTAACCGGAGAGCCGAGCCCTCCGTGGGAATTCACAACGCTTGGGCAGTCTTGAACTCTGAAGTGGTGTGGAAGGTGATCTCAGGGAAGTTGCCGCGCTCCATGTCCAACAGGAACTGCGAAGGGGAGAGGTACACGTCGTTTCCATCTTTGTCTACAGCCATTTCGGTAACCTTAAGTCGCTTGAATTCAGCAAGTTTCTCCTCGTCTCCCGTGAGCCAGCATGCCATGTGGTAACGCTTGGGAATGAAGCTGGCTTTGGCTCCGTACTCGTGTTCTAGGCGGTACTGAATGACTTCGAATTGAAGTTCTCCAACCGTTCCAATGATTTTTCGGTTTCCCGGATTCATCACAAACAACTGGGCCACCCCTTCATCGGTGAGTTGCTGAACGCCCTTCTCCAATTGCTTGGATTTCATGGGGTCGTCATTTCTGATTTCCTTGAAAATCTCAGGAGAAAAACTGGGGATGCCCTGAAATTGCAAGGATTCTCCTTCTGTTAAGGTGTCTCCAATTTTGAAGTTTCCGGTGTCATAAAGCCCCACCACATCACCGGGGTAGGCCTCCTCCACCACGCTTTTGGCCGACGCCATAAAAGTGGCCGGATTGGAAAACTTCAACTTCTTGTTCAGGCGGGTGTGCATGTAGAAAGCCCCCCTTTTAAAGGTGCCGCTGCACACCCTCAAAAACGCAATTCGGTCGCGGTGGCGTGGGTCGATGTTGGCATGGATTTTAAAGACAAAGCCGCTGAACTTTTCCTCTGTGGGTGCCACCTCTCTTTGGGTCGTGGGCCTGGGCCTCGGGGTTGGGGCAATGTCAATGAAGGCATCCAACATTTCCTGCACCCCAAAATTGTTGATGGCCGATCCAAAAAAGACCGGAGCCACCTCGCCTCTGGCGTAGGCCTCCATGTCGAGAGGGTCGTAAACGCCCTCCACCATTTCCACGTCTTCCCGGAGTTCTGCAGCGTGGTCTTCGCCAACCAACTCGTCAATGCGCGGGTCATCGACTCCCTCAATGTTGAGCAGGTCTTCGGTCACGCGTTGCTTGTCGGATTGAAACAGCCTGAGCGTTTTGTTGAACAGGTTGTAGACCCCCTGAAACGTGTGGCCTTGGCTAATGGGCCAGGAGAGGGGCCGAACTTTAATCGACAGTTTCTCTTCGAGCTCATCCAACAGGTCAAACCCATCTCGCCCTTCCAGGTCCATCTTGTTGATGAAGATGATCACCGGGGTGTCCCGCATGCGACAGACCTCCATGAGGCGCTCCGTTTGGGCCTCCACACCTTTCACGCAGTCGATCACCAAAATGACGCTGTCGACTGCAGTCAAAGTGCGGTAAGTGTCTTCAGCAAAATCTCGGTGACCTGGCGTGTCCAAGAGGTTGATCAAGCAGTCTCGGTATTCAAAGGCCATGACCGAAGTGGCGACCGAGATGCCACGCTGCCGCTCAATCTCCATGAAGTCCGAAGCTGCAGTTTTGGTGATTTTGTTGGACTTCACCGCACCCGCTGTTTGAATGGCTCCACCAAACAGGAGGAATTTTTCGGTCAGCGTGGTTTTACCGGCGTCCGGGTGGCTGATGATGGCGAAGGTTTTTCGCCGAGAAATTTCCTGGGTCAATTCGGACATGGCGTCGGCAAAATTAGCCCTCTCCTTCGTTCTGGCCGCGCAACAATGTTTCCCAACGTTGGACCACAGCTTCTCGACGGTGGTTGTCGATGTAGCTCCGGCCATTGGCCACCCGTTCTGCAATCAAATCGGGGTTGTTCCGAAGTTCCATCAAATGCGAGGCGAGGGTTGAAGGGCTGCTCACGGGGAACGTCCATCCGCGCTCGCCCTCCAGGATTTCAGCTGTTCCTCCAGTGTTGGTGCCGACAATGGCCCTTGAGCTGGCCATGGCCTCGAAGGTGACGGTCCCTACACTTTCTTGTTCTGAGCAAACCACCACCACATCTGAAGCCATATAAGCGGGTTGAGGAAAGGTCATGTAAGGCCTAAAGTGGACCCGCCATTGCAACTCTTTCTCTCGAACCAAGGTGCGCACTTCATCAAAGTAATCGCTCAATTCATCCAAGGTGGGGTCGCCCACAATCAACACATGGGCATCTGGCGGCATCTCTGTGAGTGCACGAATCAAAATGGCCTGTCCCTTTTTTCGGTCGATTCGGCCCACAAGGCCCACCACAAATGACTCTTGAGAAAGCCCCAGTTCCAATCGGCATTGCCTCCGGTGTTGCACCGATGTCCCAAGAGAATCAAACCATCGGTCGTCCAAGCCTAGGGGAATAATGTGGGTGCGAGATGGGACAATTGGCGTGCGGCTGTTGACTTGGGTTTTGAGCCAATTCAAGGGGGACACCCATGCATCGACTGCACCATACCTCATTCTGTGGTAAGGTGATTTTTTGTTCTTGGAGATTTGCATCCCCTGATGGAACAACAGCCGGGTCGACCCGCGCATCAGTCCCACTAGCCATCGTGAAAGGGCAGAAGAGTCAAGGTCTCGTGGATCCCTGATCCACAGCCAGTCGGCTTGCCAGCGCATCAGTCGAGTGGCCCTGTGGATGGCTGTGGCCAGTGCCAAGTACCGGCTGCTCCGACGTACGGTCCTGCAATCAAAGGCTTGGTCAGCGCCAATTTCGCTCTGCATGTGGGCCAAGGCGGCCCTGTGCAAGGGGGAATCCTCCAGACATAGAATGCGAACAACATGGCCAGCTTGGGCCATCCATCGGGCATGGCGCAAGAGGTTCATTTCGAGTCCTCCCCAGCCCATGGAGCTGGACAGAAAGACCAATCGAAGAGGGCGCTCAGTTGGGGTGGTGGTGCTCACAGAAAATCAGGTCGGATTGTAATGTCGGAAATGATTCCTTTGCCTCGATTCTGAATCGACAACAAGACTTGTTCAGCGATGAATTCGGGCTTCATGCCCTTTTTGAAGTTGGGTCGATACTGATCCAGCAGCTCCGCGTCTTTGGTTTGTTCAATGAAGGCGGTGTCTACAGCCCCAGGGCAAATGGTGGTGGAGGCGACTTGCTTGCCGAGGTCCTGGCGTATGGCTTCGCCGAGGGCGAGCACCGCGTGCTTGGTGGCGCAATAGACGCCGCTGGTGGGAAACACATTGCGCGAGGCAACAGAGCCGATGTTGATGAACAGGCCCTTGCTGGCGATCAAGTGCGGCAGGCAGGTGTGAAGGGTGGTCAAGACCCCCTTGATGTTGACATCCACCATGTGAAGCCAATCGTCGAGTTGGGCCTCGGCCATGTTGGAAAAGATGCCCAGTCCAGCGTTGGGGATGGCCACATCTATGCCCCCAAATTCTTGAATGCAGCGGTTGACCGCTTCTTCTTGTGCCCCGCGGTCCAGTACATCTCCAGCCATGGTTTCTATCCTGGCCTCACCGACGGCATGTCGACGTGCATTGTCTGCCACAGCGTCGAGCATTTCGCCCCGTCTGGCCATGGCAAACACGTTGTGGCCCGAGGCCAGGAGGGTCTGCGCAATGGATGCGCCGATGCCACTGCTGGCTCCTGTGAGAAAAACGGATTGAGGCTTGGTCATGGCATCAAATGTACCGGCCAGATCGGATGGATTAACCCGGAACAAGAAATACGAACCGAGAGAATACGGAGCCGCCTTGGGCAGACAAAGTGCCCATGTGAATGCCCGGTTGTAAGGCATGGGTGTTGAGCATGGCCCGGCCACCGCCATCCGGGGCATCCGCTGTGTCTTCACTCGTGATCCTGCCTGCGGAATCGCGCAAAACAAAATCAAAAACACCCTGATAACCTGCACCAACCTGAATTTGGATGAGGGTGTCGCCGGAGCGGGGCGACCCCAACACGGTCACAGGAATGGATGCCACCTCGGCAACCTCAGCAGCCACGCAAGCCAAAGCGTCGTCTCGCAAGGACGCGAAGACGGCCTGCTCCACGGCATAGAATGCACTCGCTGGTCCCGACGTGTAGCCGTCCCATTTGCCGTTGGTGATGAACACGCAATTCCAGTTGCCATCGGGTGTGGCATAGGCATCGCTGATCAACCCATAAGCTTCCCCCGGATGGCCAGGCATGGGGGTCAGGTCCAATTCTGGAATCACCGAGTCATCTCCCCATCCGCTGGCAGCCAGGTGGAGTCCATTGGACCATTGATTAAAGAGCCCGTAGTAATTGTTCCCATTGGAGCCGTCGAAGGACCACTGCGGAGCCATCAATTGCCCGAGAGATTCTGTTCCGAGGAAGGTGAGGGGCATCCCCTCTGCATCGGGAGCGGAACCATGGCTCCAGAGCCTGGCGAGGATGGAGAGGTCTCGGGCACCAATGCGCAGTCCCCCTTGGGGCGCGAACCCGAGGGCATTTGTACCGGGCACATACTGCGACCAGTCTACTCCATCGGGCATGACCCCACCAAAGTTGTCGGCTTGCGGGGCCCAAGCTCCGTTGACTTGGCGGTACAGGACGGCGAGGCTTCCAATGTCTTGCAAGTCTTGCACCTTGTAACCCGCATCCAGACCATAGGGGGCAAAGAGCATCTCGGTCATCAAGAGGTCAAATCGCATGCCTGTCGCCGATTCGAGTACGGTGGCGGCGACGCCGTAATTGAGATTGGCGTATTGGAACCATTCGCCGGGAGGGGAAGCGCCCCACATATCAGAAGTGTAATGGGACCCGCCTTCGTTCAAGACTGAGGTCAGCACCGGAACTTCGGGAATGGAGGCATACGTGTCATTGAGGAAGTCGCTGTATCCCGTTCCATCGCGGATGCCCGAGCGGTGGGTCAACAGTTGGCCCACAGTGATCTCCAGGTTGGGATGCGCGGGATGGAATGGGGGGTCTTCGAGGTAATGGCCAATGGGAACGTCGTAACCGATGACCCCTTGTTCTGCGAGTTTGGCCGCAAGCAGGGCCACCACTGCTTTGCTGATGGAGGCTACGCGATAAGTGGTGGTGGAGTCCACTGACAGCTTGTTTCCAATGTCGCGCAATCCGGCGTGATGTTCGATGGAGATTTCGTTTCCGCAGCGGGTCACCACGCTCATGCCGGCCAGATGGAACTCATCCAAAATGCCATCTAGATCACTGTCCTGTGCGCTGAGGATGCACGGGCAGATGAATAAAACGGAAAAAAGGGCCCCGAGGTAAGAAGGGCTCAAAAGGGACAGCTGCTTGAGCATGTCCGAAAATAACAACGATGAAGTCTGTGGCGCCAAAAGCGTCAACAGAGGGCCCAAGGCGCTTCGAGCTGAAACTTGGGGATGATCACTTCGAAAGGCGTGGCCCTTCCCATGGATCGGTTGGCCTGAACGACGTAGGTTCCGCTCATGGCGCCGATTTCACATTTGAGGTCACAAGCGCTGTCGTATTCAAATACCTGACCGGGCAGAATTTCGGGTTGCATGCCAACCACTCCATTTCCCACCACTTTTCTGCGGTGACCAAAGGCATCGACGATGTCCCATTTCCTCTTCAGGATTTTGATGCTCTGATGGCTTCTGTTTTCGATGATGATGCGATACGAAAAGATGAAACGCATGTCCTGAGGCCGGGAGAACTCGGTCTCGAAGCGGCTCCTGACATGGACCCTGATTCCCTCAGTTGTGGCGCGGTAGACTTTCGTTCGGCTCATGCCATCAATTTATCAAAAAGTCACATCAAAACCAAATAATAATAGATTAATTGGAATCTAAAGCCTCGAAACCAATGATGCGATCCGTGCCGTCTGAAGCCGGCGCATGGACCATGATCTGGTAGCGATTGGAGGTGCCATTGTGCTCGCCCTCCAAGGTGAAATCAGGCTCAGATGGCAGGGTGGCGATGTACCGGTAATCATACCAGCCTTGCTTGAGTTGGGTGTCGAGGAAGAAGGCATTCCTTTCGGCATCAAAGGACATTTTGAAGGCGGGGTCTATCGCCCAACCCGTCATGGCCCCAAAAAGGTAGACTTCGGGAACAGCGCCGAAGTTCTGATGCTCCATGGAAAACCGAACATCGAGGTATTCGGAGGTCAGCTCCACATCATCAAATCGGTCATTGTGGACGGTAAAGCTTCCTTTCAGATCCGGTCGAGCGCCGAGCATCTTGAACCGTCGCGAGGCATCTTGAGCCAGCTCAATCCGCACAGCGCCTCCTTCTTCGCGCCGCTCCACAATTCGTTCAATCCCCGGAGCGAGGTAGGACAAGGATTTGAGGTCTGCAGAACGCCAGCGGTCACCTCCTGAAAAAGTGAGGCCCGGGTCCTGATCAAAGATCAAGACGTCTCCTCGCCATTGACCGGCTTCAATTCGGTGGGCCGCCCATGGCCAGGATCCATTTTGAAGGATGCTGATTTGCACGTCGCGCATGGGGTTGGTCCAGCGGTGGCCAGAGGGCAGTTCGACCGAGACTTCCAGCCGCTGATGGGTGGCGACTTGAGGGGCCAGCAATGGCCTTCTAAAAGCAATGTTGACTTCGGAGGCCTTTTCATACACGACAAATCGACGAAGGATGACCACATTGTCGGGCTCGCCCGCCTCGTGTACGATGAGGAGATAATTGCCACTGATGGACGGGGCCAGGTTCGCAGAGGGAATGGTGGCCCGAGCATGAGCGAAGGGAACGACCCCACCAAAGCTGTTGTCGATGTTGCCGATGGGGTCGGGGGCCCACCCTTCGATGAAATCCCAATCCGTGAGGTCAGAGAACTCCGTCCAGTCACTGTTGCAATGCACCATGGTCCATTCGTGATCGGGCCAGTCTCCAGTCAAGTCGTCATACTTCAAAACCAGTTTGGCTTGCCCCCCGAGCTCCAAAAAGGGTCCGCCCAAGGGGGCGCCTTCCGGATGCAGGCGAACCGATTTGATGTGCGGAGCGGTGAAGGCGACAGGTACGTTCTGTCCCAAACCAATGTGGGATGGCGCACAGAAGAACAGGACCAAAAGAAGGAACCCGGCCAATGGATGCAAGGGAGAAGTCAAGGGAAGAAGCACGGGTCAAAAGTACCCCTGCCAAGGCTCTGCACCCCGCCTTGTGGACAATGGTCATACAGCCATGCCCCAGCATGGGCAACGATGGGATTTCAGGATGTACATTTGCGGCGCAAATCCGCACGTACATCAGACATGCCTGCATCCGTAAAAACCCGGAAAGGCCTGGACATTCGCCTCAAAGGCGGAGCCCACGGCGAAACGCATGGACTAGCTGCCCCCGGGCGGTTCTCCATTCACCCCACTGATTTTCATGGGCTCATCCCACGAATGGCTGCGAAAGCGGGAACTGAAATTCAGGCAGGGGACGTCTTGTTCACCGACAAGAAGAACCCCGAAGTCAAATTTGTGAGCGCCATCTCAGGTACGGTTCAAGAGCCGATCCGTGGTGAGAAACGCCGCATCCTCCGGGTCGATGTTGTGGCAGGAGGTTCGGGAGCTGTTGAGCACACCGCCCTGAGTGCATCCACTGCAACAGGCGACCAAGTGCGGTCTGCCATGCTGGAGTCCGGCTTTTGGCCCATGCTTCGTCAGCGTCCTTTTGACGTCATGCCAACCCCCACAAGTCAGCCCCGCGATATTTTTGTGAGCGGATTCGATTCTGCACCCCTCGCGCCCACAGCAGGGCAAGTCTTGGAGGGCAGGATGGAGGCTTTTCGCGCAGGCTTGGCATTTTTGAATGCCATGCTGGATGGCAAAAAAGTGGAGCTCGGCGTGCGTGCTGGAGACGACACATTTAGCCAAGTTTCAGAGGCGAACATCACCTCATTCGACGGCCCACACCCAGCAGGCAATGTTGGTGTGCAGATTCACAACGTTCGCCCCATGAACAAAGGGGAGGAAGTGTGGACGGTCACTGTGCAAGACGTGGCGAACATCGGGGAAGGCTTGAGCCAGGGTCGATACGTCGCCAAGCGCATCGTGGCGCTCACCGGCAGCCGTTCTCAACCGGCTTTGTTGGACAGCACCATCGGAGTGCCCATGTCTCATTTGATTGCAGACCGCGTTATGACGGAAGATACCCGGGTGATTTCGGGACACGCCCTCACAGGATCGCTTCGCGGCGAAGACGGCGCTCTGGGATTCTTCGACCAGCAGGTCACTTGCCTCCCCGAAGGACATGAGCCACTTTTCTTCTTGACCAAGGGCTGGCTCGGCCCTGGTTTCGACAAGTTCAGCGCATCCCGTGCCTTTCCAACGTGGCTGTTGCCCAAGGGAAAGGAGTACGATTTGAGCACCAACAACAACGGCGAGGAAAGGGCATTTGTGGTCACCGGTCAATACGATGCGGTTTTCCCATTTGACATCTATCCTGTCCAACTCATCAAATCGATCATGGTGGGCGACATCGACCGCATGGAGAAGCTTGGGATCTACGAAGTGGCTCCTGAGGACTTCGCCCTGTGCGAATACGTCTGTACGTCCAAGATTGCGGTCCAAGACATCGTCCGGAAAGGACTGGACCAGATGATCGAAGAATTCGCCTGATTCAGCCAAAGCATCAGAAGCACAGTCATCATGAAGGCACTTCACAAACTCATCGAGGAACGCGTCAAGCCCAATTTCACGGGAGACGGCAAACTCAAGCGCTTTTGGGTCGTTTTTGACTCCCTTGAGACCTTCCTCTTCACCCCGGGACACACCACGTCCAAAGGGGTCCACGTTCGCGACGGCATTGACTTGAAGCGGACCATGTTCTTGGTCATTGTGGCCATGTTGCCCGCCCTCTTGTTCGGGACATGGAACATCGGCCACCAGTACTACCTCAGCTTGGGTGAGATCACCACCGCTGACGCCTGGAGCGCGATGTTCCTCGACAAAATCATCGTTGGCGCGATCAAAGTCGTTCCGCTCATTGTGGTCAGTTATGCCACTGGACTCGGCATCGAGTTTGTGATTGCCGGCATGCAACGGGCACTGCCATCAACGAGGGTTTTGGTGAGCGGCATGCTCATCCCTTTGATCATGCCCGTTGACGTGCCGCTTTGGATGGTGGCTGTGGCCACTGCATTCGCCGTGCTCATTGCCAAAGAGGTCTTTGGCGGTACAGGCATGAACATCCTGAACGTGGCTTTGACAGCGCGTGCCTTTTTGTTCTTCGCTTACCCCAAGCAGATGTCCGGGGAAATCTGGATTCACGATGTGATGGGCTCCAAGGCAGCGGGAACGTTGCAGTTGGCCGACGGCTACACGGGGGCAACAGCGCTTGGGACAATTGGCCAATACGGTGGGACAGCCAGTCAATGGTGAAGTCTCCGCCGGGGTAATGTCCATGTTCGCCGACGGGGGCATGTTCTCCTTGATGAATTGCTTCATTGGAACCATTCCTGGTTCTGTGGCAGAAACCAGTGCATTGGCAGCCCTTATTGGGAGCCGCCTTGCTCATTTGGACCGGCATCGGCAGCTGGCGCATCATTTCCAGCTTCATCGTTGGCGGACTTGTGATGGGCGTCATTTTCAATGCCCTTGGTTTCGCCAATGCATACATGACCATTGGTCCGGTGCACCAAATTGTGATGGGCGGCTTCATGTTTGGAGCTGTCTTCATGGCCACCGACCCTGTCAGTGCGGCCCAGACCAACACGGGAAAATGGGTTTACGGATTCCTTGGGGGACTTCTTCTCCATCATGATTCGCGTCTTCAACCCCGCCTATCCAGAGGGGGTGATGATGGCCATTCTGTTCATGAACGTCATGGCACCCACCATTGACCACTACGTCATCGAGTCCAACATTCGCCGCCGTGAAAAGCGACTCGACGCAAGCCGCCATCGCCTGAACCTCCTATTGAACTGAAACGACCATGGCATTCAATAAAAATTCCAACGGATACACCTTCCTCTTCGCCATCATCATGGTGGTGCTGGTGGGTGCCATCCTGGCTTACACAAGCCTTGTCCCTCAAGCCGCATCCAGAAGGCCAATGCTGCAGAGAAGAAGATGATGAACATCCTCGGCGCCATTGGTGTTCCGAGCGAACGCGGCGCCGTCGAGGCCAAGTTTTTGGACTTCGTGGAGGAGCGCATCTCCATCGACAGCGAAGGCCGCAAAGTGAGCGGCATGAGCGGAACTGTGGACTCCGGGAATGCAGACGACCCCTTCAACATTGACGTACAAAAAGACTTCCGCAGCAAGGCGCCTGCCAGCGAGTTGACTTTCCCCTTGTTTGCTTGCAACAAAGAAGGGCAAAGACCTCTATGTGGTGCCTGTAGTGGGCAAAGGCCTCTGGGGCCCAATCTGGGGATATGTGGCCTTGGAATCTGACATGGAGACCATCTACGGAGCTGTGTTTGACCACAAGACCGAGACCCCTGGTCTGGGTGCCGAAATCAAGGAAGGGTTCTTCCAAGAGCCATTCAAAGGCAAGAAAATCAGCATGGCTGCCCCGCATTTCGCTGTGGTCAAAGGAGGTGCCCCAACCACAGAGTATTCCGTGGATGGCATCACCGGCGGCACGATCACCTCAAAAGGGGTGGGGGAAATGGTCGATCGCACCATGGCCATTTACTTGAAGTACTTCCAATCCGCTCCCAAAGCACAGAAGTGATGAGCACTGAAACGACCACAGCCGTTGAGCCCAAGCGCGAGTCGCTCTTCTCCAAGAAGAACCGCAAGCTGCTCACCGATCCGCTCGACGACAGCAACCCCATTACAGTCCAAGTGCTCGGCATATGCAGTGCACTGGCGATCACCGTGCAGGTGCAGCAGGCCGTCATCATGAGCCTCGCCGTGTTGTTTGTGATGATCGGCGGAAACGTCATCGTGTCTTTGATGCGGGGCATCATTCCGGACCGCATCCGCATCATTGTTCAGCTTGTGGTGATTGCCTCCTTGGTGATCATTGTCGACGAAGTACTCAAGGCATACAGCCCGGACATTTCTGAGAAGCTGTCCGTGTTTGTGGGCCTCATCATCACCAACTGCATCATCATGGGACGCCTTGAAGCGTTTGCACTGGCCAACAAGCCAGGGCCATCTATGCTAGATGCCGTTGGAAACGCGATGGGTTATGCATGGATCTTGCTTGCTGTCGCCCTCGTTCGTGAGGTGTTCGGAAGCGGCGCCATCAGTTTCCCCGGCGTGGGTCAAGTCAAATTTTTGCCCGAGAGCTGGTTCATGGCCAGCGGCGGGTTTTACGAAAACAACAATTTGATGATTCTG
This sequence comes from uncultured Flavobacteriales bacterium, assembly GCA_943787435.1. Lineage (GTDB taxonomy): Bacteria > Bacteroidota > Bacteroidia > Flavobacteriales_D > Sanyastnellaceae > UBA8752. The sequence goes on from CALSMK010000006.1 coordinate 34,307, forward strand.
CCTCCCATGGCGCTCATCACCGTGGGGGTGATCATTTGGATCCAACGCTCACGCAACACCAGCCTCATCGAGGAGAACTGATCAAAGCTTAGACCATGGAATACCTCAGCATATTCGTCAAAGGGATCTTCGTCGAGAACATGATCTTCGCCTACTTCCTGGGCATGTGCTCGTACCTCGCCGTCTCCAAGACAGTGAAGACAGCCGTCGGCCTTGGATTCGCCGTGATTTTCGTTCTGGGCATCACCGTTCCCATCAACTACCTCCTTGAGAACTTCGTTTTGAAGGAGGGCGCGTTGACCTGGCTCAGCCCAGAATACGCCACTGTCGACTTGAGCTTTTTGAGCTTCATCATGTTCATCGCGGTGATCGCGTCCATGGTTCAGCTCGTCGAGATGATCGTCGAAAAATTTGCACCTGCCCTCTACGGGGCTTTGGGCATCTTCCTTCCGCTCATTGCGGTAAACTGCTCCATCCTTGGAGGGGCGTTGTTTATGCAAGAGCGTCAATACCCCAGCATCGGAGAGGCCACAGTGTTTGGCTTGGGTTCTGGCGTTGGTTGGTTGCTGGCCATTGTAGCCATCGCCGCCATTCGCGAGAAAATTCGCTACTCCAACATTCCAGCCCCCCTCAAAGGTTTGGGCATCACCTTCATCTTGACCGGCCTGATGGGCATGGCTTTTATGGCCTTCATGGGCATTGAAATCTGAATCTGTAGAAGACATGAGCACCACCATCCTTCTCACCATCGTTTTCTTTCTGGCTGTCATCCTTTTGTTGGTCAGCCTGCTCCTTTTTGCCAAGGCGCAACTTTCACCCAGCGGCAAGCTCAAGTTGGTCATCAACGGCGAGCGCACGCTGGAAGTCGAAGGCGGCAGCACCCTGCTGAACACCTTGAGCAATGCAGGGGTCTTTCTTCCTTCCGCATGCGGAGGTGGCGGAACTTGTGTTCAGTGCCGCTGCCAAGTCCCTGAAGGGGGAGGGTCCATTCTTCCCACTGAGGAGCCCCACTTCTCTCGAAAAGAGATCGCCGACAACTGGCGCTTGGGTTGCCAGGTCAAGGTCAAAGAGGACATGGAGATCCAGGTCCCCGAAGAAGTCTTTGGCATCAAGAAGTGGGAATGCGAAGTGGTATCGAACTACAACGTGGCCTCCTTCATCAAAGAGTTCGTGGTGCGCTTGCCTGACGGTGAGACGCTCGACTTCGAAGCCGGTGGGTACATTCAAGTCGATGTTCCTACCACGGTTGTGGAGTACAAGGACATGGACGTCACGGCACACCCGGATCACCACAAGGACCCAAACACCTTCCAAAGTGAGTGGGACAAGTTTGGCTTGTGGGATTTGAAGATGGTCAACGAGGAGCCCATTGTGAGGGCGTATTCCATGGCCAACCACCCTGCAGAGGGCAACATCGTGATGTTGAACATTCGGATTGCCACTCCGCCTTGGGACCGTGCCCGCAATGCATGGATGAACGTGAATCCTGGGGTTTGTTCCAGCTTTGTGTTTGGTTGCAAGCCGGGTGACAAGTGCACCATCAGCGGACCTTACGGAGAGTTCTTCATCAAAGAATCCGAGGCGGAAATGGTGTACATCGGTGGTGGAGCTGGAATGGCCCCCATGCGCAGTCCACTTGTTCCACCTGTTTCACACCGTGAAGACGGGCCGCAAGGTGACCTTCTACTACGGTGGCCGTTCAAGGAGAGAGCTCTTCTATTTGGATGATTTCCGCAAGATTGAAGCGGAGTTCCCAAATTTCAATTTCCACGTGGTGTTGAGTGACCCCACGGAAGAGGACAATTGGAACGAAAAGAAGACATTGAAGACGAAGGAGATGGATTCCTTGGATTCGTTCACAATGCTGTGATCGAACACCACTTGAAGCCACATGAGGCGCCGGAGGACATCGAGTTCTATTTCTGTGGTCCACCGTTGATGAACCAGGCGGTTCTGAAGATGTGCGACGACTGGGGCGTTCCTCCAGAGAATGTGGCATTCGACGATTTCGGCGGATGATTTCATCACAACAATCTTCAGGGATTTCCGCCAGCCAAGTGCTGGCGGTCCCGTTTATGGTCCTTGCCTTTGGCCTTGCGGGCTGCGGTTCAGGTACATCCAATGGCGCTGATGCCGGCGGACCTACAGGTTCGGCAGAAGTGTCTGAATGGGGGCCGGTCCAGACCCATGTTGGTGAAGCCCAAGGAACCACCTACAGCATCAAGTATTTGTCGGAGAGCCGTCTGGAGGATTCTGTGTTTGAGGACCTGCTGAAAACGATTGACCAAGAGGTGAGCCTGTGGTTGCCAGGCAGTCAGATCAATGCCATCAACCAATGGGGAAGGACGGATTCGCTTTACGGATTTGTGGATTCGGCCCAAATCATTGGACCTCTGTGGGCATTGTCTGAGGAGCTTGAATGAGCTCACCAGAGGGGCCTTTGATCCCACCGTGAGTCCGTTGGTGGAATTGTGGGGGTTCGGGTTGTCCAAGCGCGGCGAAGTGACGCAAGAAGGGGTAGACAGCGTTGTGGCATATACTGGCTGTCGACCCGAGCGCTTTGACATGAACGAGGAAGAGTCCAATGGCATCTACCAGCGAACATGGGTCCGCAAAGGCCACCCCAATGCAGCGCTGGATTTCAATGCCATTGCCCAAGGGTACACGGTGGACCTTTTGCTGGAAGAAATCCGCTTGCGCGGGGTGATGAATGCCATGGTTGAATTGGGGGGCGAAGTGGTGTGCCGAGGGGTGAATGCATCGGGGAATCCATGGCGAATCGCTGTAGACCGTCCATTGGCCGGGACAGGCGCATCTGATCGGGTGTTGGAGACTGTGGTCTCGGTGAAAGACCGCGCCATCTGCACGAGCGGAAACTACAGGAAGTTCTATGAGCAGGGAGGCCGGAGGTACAGCCACACGATTGATCCAGCGAACAGGATACCCGGCTGAAAATGGCCTGTTGAGTGCAACGGTTTTGGCTCCGTCTGCAGCATACGCAGATGCATTGGCCACGGCGTTCATGGTCTTGGGCGCCGAACAAACCCGAGGATTCCTGGCCACATATCCAGGGTTGGGATTGGACGTGTTGCTGATGTCAGACGATGGAGAAGGGGGGTACACCCTGTGGGAAACTCCCGGGTTCAAAGCTGTTTCTGCCCCACTCTGATTTTAGACTGCTTCAGAGGCCAAGTCGTCCTTCTGGCACTGGTCTTGAGGCCGAGCACCACAAATGGAGCAACTGCCGCTGTCATTCTGAAGCAGTGGATTGTTGCTGGAGCAAGTGCCACTGAATTCTCCGTCTTTTTTGACCAGAATCTTGATGGCGATTCCGGCAAAGCCGAGGGCGAGCAGCGCGATGGTCAGAAGAAGGGTTGTCCAATCCATGGGGCTAATCTAACAACCACCTTGCGGTTTTTACTGCGCAGGCGAACCAAAGTCAGCTAAGTCTCGTAGTGTAATACCTACATTATATAAGTAATTAGTAGAGTTTCGTCGATAATTTTGTACCTTTCTGTGCCCAGTTGTCCTTTATGATTCCTTCCATGCACCCTACCATACGTTTCATTCTCGCCTTTTGCACGTTGATTCTGACATCTGGTGCATGGGCCCAAGAATGTGATTGTCCTCCAGTTGCAGACCGCACAGTGGTGGACCTGACAGACAATGAAGGATTGGGAACGGGAACCAGGACACTTCACTGCGACTCCCTCTATGTCTTGAATGGATTTGTGTACGTGAATGAGGGCGATGTCCTGTCCATGGAACCCGGAACGGTCATTCAGGCCAAACCCGGTCAGGGAGAAATGGCCAGCTGTTTGATTGTTGCACGCGGCGGACAAATCATGGCCGACGGCACTTCAGATTGCCCCATCATTTTCACCTATGAAGGTGATCCTGTCAATGGCTCTACCCCTTACAACACGAATGGATTGTGGGGTGGCGTGGTCATCAATGGATACGGCATCCTCAATACCTATGATGGAGATGATGCAGCCGAAGGCATCATGGATGTGAGCGGTCAAAACCGAGACATTTTTGGAGGACTGGACAATTCAGAGTCCAGCGGCATCATGCGGCACGTTTCCATTCGGCATGGCGGAAGTGAGATGCCCAACCCACCGGTGAACTTTCAGAATGTGATCAACGGTGATGAAACCAACGGTTTGAGCCTAAACGGTGTGGGGTCGGGCACTGTGTTTGAACACATCGAGGTGGTGTCCACTTTGGATGACGGACTCCAAATCATGGGAGGCAGTGCCAACTTGAAATACGTGGCCGTGGCTTTTTCGACCGAGGACAATTTTGAATACGACTTGGGCTGGGTGGGAGACATGCAATACTTCTTTTCGCTCATGGACCAAGTGGAGCTCTCGGGAGAACATGGATTTGACTTGGAAGGAGACGACTTTGAGTTTCAAGACGTCACATTGAGCTTTCTGCCATACACCAACCCTCAAATCGCAAACTTCACTTCGTTTGGACACGAAGAAGCGACGGCCGTGAGGTGGCACAACGGGGGAGGAGGCCGCCTGTACAACGGCGTCTTTCAGAATTGGGATTTCGGCATTGACTTTGAAGATGCCGATCCATGCGACGCATACGAGTTGTTCTTGTTCGGTGAGTTGGAGATTCACAACAACCGGTTTTGGAATGTCGGAGACAGCTTGGCCTTGGACACCATGATCCTTTACGAAGGAGGCGTGTGGAATGGAAACATTCAAATCCAAGACCACTTTGTGGCCAACAACAACCAAGGCTCAGATTTGGGCTTGGATGATTCCTTTGAAGCCTTGGCCGGTTTCATCACTTCGGGTGTGAATCCTTTTCCAACTGTGTCCGATTCTGTGCCAGCGCAGCATCAACCTGTGGGCACCTTTTTTGATCCAGTCGATTATGTCGGTGCATTTGAACCCGGCGGGACCAATTGGTTAGAGGGCAGCTACCTGGACCAAATGGGGATGTTCTATCCTGGAGACATTCCAGGTTGCATGTACGAATGGGCATGCAACTTCGATGCTTCAGCCAATACCGATGATGGCACTTGCGACATTTTCGCTTGTGGAGGATGCACCTATGAGGCCGCCAGCAACTACAGCGCAGCTGCCATCCGTGACGATGGAAGCTGCACGGGCTTTGCTGGAAGCACAGGTTGTGCAACGGACGTGGATGAAGACGGAACTGTGGGCGTGAATGACCTCCTTGAGGTTCTCTCTGTCTTCGGTTCCTCCTGCGACTGAGGCAGGCTGATTGTCGACTGAGGTCTGACGGATTGTCGACCGACGCCTTGCTGCTGGATTACCGGTTGAATTGTTCTCCGCTTGGCGTTTTGTCGTTGAGCATCCAACCCAGGCCCAAGGCAGGGTGATGCGCCCTGAATCCGTGGGTGTGAAGTCCCAGCCTGGCCCAAGCGCCTTTTCGAAGATGGACGTTCAAGGTGACTTGATTGTAGCTTTTTTCTTCGGGTTGCCAGGATTGGAGGTATCGGCCGTGAACCAAGTCGATGTACATCCTCGTGAACCGGAGCTCAAAGCCCGCATGAATGCCGACTCCCCGTGCGCGGGGTCGATGAAAGGACCCTGCTCCAATGAGGGCGCCCAACCTCTGTCCACGGCCAAGCCGGCGGTGGAGTCCCCATTCTGCTGTCGTCTCCCGTTGGTCAAGCGGTGCAGGTTGACGTCTACCCACTGAACCATACAACATCCAGCCGCTAACGGCGGGCGGGATCCAAGCTAGAACTTGAGTAGAATTAGAATGGCCTTGAAAGAGCGGCTCTGCTGCCAAACAGGCGCGGTGAAGGAGAGCGCAGCCAAGTTGGTTCCCAGGTTGGGCTGTGTGAACGAGGCGTTGCTTTGGTGGGACAACGTCAAGTGAATGCCCACCCGTTCATGCCAATTTGCCGAGGGTTCAAAAGATGCAGGCCGGTGAATTCCGACGTCAATGGCGGCATTGATGGGAGAGCCAATGACCACGCGCTGTCGGCCCTCCGAGGTCAAGCTGGACCAAGGCTTTTGAGTCCATCCAACGCCAACCCCCAGCCGAATGCGTAGGCTTCTTGCCAACTTCAAGTCGGCCATGCTCAATACACTGCCCTGCAGCCCAATGGATTGTGACGCACCGGTGGTGCCAATACGAAAGCCAAAACCCCACCTCGGAGCACTGCGGCTGCAAGACCAAAGGCCTTGGCCTTTTCGTGTCCAATTCACATGCAACTGATGGGCGTGACCATCGATCAAAGACCGAATGGAAGCCCTGTGTGGAATCAGAAAGCCAACGCCAGTGCCCACCTCTAGATGATCAGCCTCAGCGGATTGCGTCCACCCTTGTGTGGGTAAAAGCACCACAATGCCCAGCAAAACGCAAACAAAGGGTCCCTTCAAAGTCCACCGCGTGCAGCGTCCTTGGAACCATGAGTTCGGGAAGAATGGAAAGGGGCACATTTGCCCCAAAGGTCACCTTAATTTTGATGCATGCCGAATCGCGACGTCATCGAGCGCCCAGTGTTGACCACACAGAAGGGACAACATACCCGAGGAGAAAAATTGGCGGCCTTTGGTCGCCTTCTGGACATCATGGATGACCTGCGGGAAGGCTGCCCATGGGACATGAAGCAAACGTTTGAATCCCTGCGGCATTTGACCATAGAAGAGACCTATGAATTGGGAGATGCCATCTTGCAAGGGGACCTGAATGAGGTGGGCAAAGAAGTTGGAGATTTGATGCTTCACATGGTCTTCTACAGCCGTTTGGGTTCAGAGGCCGGAGAGTTTGATGCAGCCGATGTGCTACACGGCATTTGTGACAAGTTGGTGACCCGACACCCACACATCTATTCAGATGTGGAGGCATCCACAGAAGAAGAGGTCAAATCCAATTGGGAAAAAATCAAGCTGAAGGAAAAAGGAGAAGGGAGGAAGAGTGTCCTCGGTGGGGTTCCTTCCGGATTGCCTTCATTGGTCAAGGCCCAACGCATACAGGAAAAGGTGCGCGGTGTGGGGTTTGATTGGGACCATGCCGGTCAAGTTTGGGAAAAGGTTCAAGAAGAAATGGGGGAGTTGCAGGCCGAAGTGGATGCCAAGTCAGATCGGATTTCGGATGAATTTGGGGATGTGTTGTTCTCTCTCATCAACTATGCCAGGTTCCTCGATGTGAACCCTGACGAGGCCTTGGAGCGAACCAACCGAAGGTTCAAAGACAGGTTTCAAGAGATGGAGGCGCGCATTGAGGACGCGGGTTTGGATTTGGCCAACATGCCCTTAGAGGAAATGGAATCGCATTGGCAGGCAGCCAAAGTCAAGTTGGGTCAATGATTCCGCGTTCTTGGATTCAGCGAGAAGGTCAATGGGCCTCGTTATGGCTGCTGGTTTGCGCTTCGGCGTGGTTTGCGCTCATCACCGGGTGCAACCCCAATGGCGCCGGCTGTGGCGTGGCTCTGGGGGATTGGACAACGGACACCTTGACCTTGTCCCAAGGGATACAAGGACTGGAAGTGCACGATCGAATCCGCCTCACTTGGGACCCGTCAGCGGCCATTCCGAGTGCTGTGGTCCATGCTGGATCAGGGGTCATCGATGGGCTCGCTGTTGTGGAACAGGACGAGGTCCTTCGGGTTCAAGACCTGAACAGTTGCCATTGGAGCAGAAGGTTGGACGCCATTCCCCATGTGGAATTGCGCGGGATGCAGTTTGAAGACATTCAGCTGATGGGGCAAGGGGACTTCAGCATGACTGACACACTCCATGGAGGGGATTTGATGGTGGTGTGCAATGAGATGGCAGGAGACGCTCACCTGCTCTTCCATGGGGACACCTTGCGGTTTTTATCGCCCAATGGGGTGGGACATGCCCGAATGGATGGGGAGGCCATTCGATTCAGGTCTTTCTGTGGTGGATTTGGGGACCTGGATGCCGAAGGCTTAAAGACCCAGCAGATGATGTTTCATCATGCAGGTTTGGGCCGGGTGGACTTGCGACCAGAAGGTTACTTGTTTCTCGAAATGTCGGGCCATGGCGATGTCCACCTTTATGGTCCAGGAGATCAAAGGGACATCCGCATATCGGATGGAGCCACGGGCTCCTTGATCGAATGGCCATGATCGAACGGCCTTGATGGCCTTTAGTTGCGCAGCTGCATTTCCACAGCGTCTGCAAACGAATTGACCCAAGCGCTGTATTGCGCACCGCTGGGGTGCAATCCATCTGGGGCGACCCAGTTTTCTGATTGGGGCCATTGCTGGCTGATGGGGGTGATGTTGTAGTGTGCAATCCCTGCGTTGGCAGTCAGGGTGGAGCATGAAGCATTGAACAGGGCCAATTCGCTGGATATGGAAGCTTGGTTCGGCTGGCCGAAAGGGGTGTATCCATAATCGGGGATGCTGACCACAAATACGCGGTTGGTTTGTCCGCCTGCCAGGTCGACGGCCCGCTGAAGCAGGGCTTCGAATTCGACTTCATAGGCCTCCAAAGACAGCCCCTGATATTGGTTGTTGACCCCAATAAGAAGGGACACCAGATCAAAACTGTTGGTGTCAATCTGCTGGGCATCCATTCCCGCATTCAAATTGGCCGTGGTCCAACCTGTGGTGGCAATGATGCGTGCAGGTTCGATTTGAGACTCCGGGAGAAGGGTTTCCAAGGCTGCAGTCAGTTGATTGGGCCAATCTCCAGAATCGGGGACACTTTCACCAATGGTGTAGCTGTCTCCCAAAGCCAAGTACTTCACGATTTCGGGGGCATTGCCCAATTCTTCCTCGCCCTCTGTGGGGTCTTCATTTTCGTCTTCCTCCTCAGCGGGCCCGGGCAAATGGGCCTCAGGGACGGGGTCTTGGTCCATTTCTGGCGTGCAAGAGACCACAATCAAGGCCAAGAACATCAAGCTGGGGAAGAAAGGGATAAGTCTCATAAACACGAAAGAAAGGCATCGGTGTCAATTCCGCAGGAGCAAGAGCACAAGAGCTGCCATCGCCAGCAGCCATCCAAGCAAGTTTTTACGGGTGGGTCTTTCCTTGAAAAACGCAATTCCAGCCAAGGCTGTGGCGAGAACAATGCCCAGGTTGTTGACGGGGACAATCGCCGATCGCGGAAACGGCATGGCTTGATAGGCCGACAGCAAAAAGAACAAGGATCCCACATTGATCACGCCGAGCAGGACTCCGCCAATCACCGTAGCGCGGTTCCAAATGGGTTTGGAGCCAGGCAGGAAAGCCCATCGGCTGAGCCCCATCAAGGCGGCAACGGTAAAGGGGACGGCAGCGAAAGTCAATCGATCGGCATCGTCCGTCATGTGCTCCACAGAGGAAAACCAACCAAATCCGAGGTCAATCAGGCCAGAGCCAAAAAAAACAATGGCTGGCAAAATCAAGTTGGACGACTTGGAAACCCCGTCGGGGTCTGATTCCAGAGTAGCTTTACCTGCATCGCTGGCCAGGCGCACCGCTGGAAAGGCCAAGCCAACGGCCAACGTCTTTTGCCAGGTCCAAGGGTCATTGGGGTCCAGGAACATGAACACCATCATGGGCAGCACCATGGACATCTTGGTGGCAATGGCCACGACGCCAAGCCCCATTTTTTGGGTGCATTCACCAATTTTCTTGAACATGTACAAGAAGATCAGCCCCATGGCCACTCCCGCAGCAGTGCTGGGTTCATCCATCCGTTCCCAGGCATGGGAAGGCCCTGCCATCGCAACGGCCAGGGTGCCAGCGACCATATAGTTCACCACCACAGCCTCCTCGAGGCGCACGCCATACTTCGGGAACAGCCGGAAACAGCTGAACAGGAGTGTGGAAACCACGATGCTCAAGCCAAGTGCAATCATGAGGGCAGGGGGATGGACAAAGTGGGGGGAGGACAAGAGCCCACCCAAGTAGAAGAGGATGGATTGAGCCAGTATTCGACTCGATCGTCGCCAAAGATGTGTTCACCGCGGAGTTGAGCAACTTCTGGAGTCAGTTCAGGTCCCGGCAATCCCGCTCCCAAATGCCGAGGGGAGTGGGCCAGACGGAGTTCGTCCCAAAGGCCAGCTGCGAGGCATTGGCGGATGGTTTCGGGTCCCCCTTCGACGAGAACAGAGCGCATGCCCATGTCTTGCAAGGTGTTCAATGCGGTGAGCAACGCATTCGGTTCTTGGGAAGAAACCTGAATGACTTGATCACCCAGGCCTTCGGGCCCACCAATGACAACACTTTTGGGGCGCTCAGTATACAATCGAGCATGGGGGGATGTCCGGCCATTGGGGTCCAGAACAACGGGCATCGGTGACGGTCCGAGGGCCTCTCTCACCGTCAGAAGCGGATCGTCATTGGTGACGGTGCCGGCCCCCACCAGGATGGCTTCCTCTTCGGCTCGCCACCTGTGGGTCAGGGCCTTGAGCTGGGGGCTGGTGATGGCCAAGCTTCCCTTTTGTCCCGGCTGGCGAATCGGATCGGCATATCCATCGGCACTCACTGCGCATTTCAGCACCACCCAGGGACGGTTGCGCTCAAACGCACTTAAAAATCTTCGGTTCAACCACCGGCCTTCTGGCCAAGTATCCATTAGAACAACGTCCATGCCTGCCTCTTGAAGGCAGGTCAAACCCGATCCGGCAACCCGCGGGTCAGGGTCGGTCATGCCGACCACAACACGCTGAATGCCTGAGTCGATGAGCCGATTTACACAAGGTGGTGTGCGGCCGTGATGGCTGCATGGCTCCAAGGTCACATAAGCTGTTGCGCGGTGGAGCATCTCTGGATCGCCCGTGAAGGCGTTGAGCGCCATCACTTCTGCATGAGGGCCACCCACCTCGGCATGCCATCCCATGGACAGCGATTGGCCGTCGGAAACCAGTACACAACCCACACGTGGATTTGGGGCAGTACCAATGTCCCCTTTTCTGGCCAAAGCCAAGGCTTGGGCCATCCAGGTTTCATCGCTTGCCGCTGCCGACATCGTTCAGTTCAGGGCTTTGGCCTTGGCGGCCAAAAGCGTATTTCTGAGAAGACTCACAATGGTCATGGGCCCCACACCACCAGGTACCGGAGTGATCCAACTGCACTTGCCCGCTACTTCGTCGTAGGCGACATCGCCTTTGAGTCGGTATCCGCGTTTGGCTGTGGGGTCTTCCACACGGGTGATGCCCACATCCACCACCACAGCCCCTTCTTTGACCATGTCTGCCGTGACCATTTCAGGGCGACCAACGGCTGCCACCAAAATATCGGCACGCAAGCAGTGCTCCTTTAAGTTCTGGGTGCGGCTGTGGCACAAGGTGACCGTGCAGTTTCCCGGTTGACCGCTTCTGCTGAGCAACAGCGACATGGGTGTGCCTACGATGCTGGAACGGCCAATGACCACGGCATGCTTGCCCTCGGTGGGGACACCATTCCGCTCAAGCAAGGTCATGATGCCTGCAGGGGTCGCTGGAACAAAACCGGGCAAACCCAGTGCCAGATTTCCCATGTTGACGGGATGGAAACCATCGACATCTTTTTGCGGAGCAATGCCTCGGTGACGGCTTGGGCATCGAGGTGGTCGGGGAGGGGGAGCTGAACAATGAACCCATCGATGTCTGGGTTTTCGTTCAAGCCGCGGACAATCTCAAGCAATTCCGATTGCTCAATGTCTGCTGGCCTCACAATCAAGGTGCTTTCAAACCCCACGCGCGCACAGCTGCGCACCTTGTGGTCTACGTAAGTCTTGCTGGCACCGTCTTCACCGACGAGGACAGCAGCAAGGTGGGGGGGACGGTGACCTTGGTCGACCCAAGCGGTGACTTCTTGGGCGACTTCTTCTTTGATTTGCTCGGAGAGGCCTTTGCCGTCAAGGATGCCAGTGGTTTCCATTCAAGGGGGGGTCATCGTGACATGTGGGGACCTTTCATGGCAGACCCACGGCCCATCATGCTGCCCAAACCGCGGCGTTTGCCTCCGGAGCCGCTCATCATTTTCATCATCTTCTTCATTTCACCAAACTGCTTGACGAGCTGGTTGATCTCTTGAACCGAAGTGCCGCTGCCTTTGGCAATCCGCGTTTTTCGGCTGCCATTTAAAGCGTCCGGGTTTTGCCTTTCATGGGGGGTCATCGAACGGATAATGGCTTCAATGTGCTTGAAGGCATCGTCATCAATGTCTACGTCTCTGAGGGCCTTGCCCATGCCCGGTACCATGGCGAGCAGGTCCTTGACATTGCCCATTTTTTTGATCTGCTGAACCTGCTCCAAGAAGTCCTCAAAATCGAAGCTGTTTTTGCGGATTTTCTTCTGAAGCTTTTGGGCTTGCTCTTCGTCGAATTGCTCCTGGGCTTTTTCGACCAAGGTGACCACATCGCCCATGCCCAGAATTCTCTGGGCCATGCGCTCTGGGTGGAAAGGCTCCAACGCTTCGGGCTTTTCACCTGTTCCAATGTACTTGATGGGCTTGCCCGTCTCCTCTCGGATGGAAAGCGCAGCACCACCTCGGGTGTCGCCGTCCATCTTGGTCATGATCACTCCATCAAAGGCGATGCGTTCATGGAACGCCTTGGCGGTTTGAACGGCGTCTTGACCGGTCATGGCATCGACCACAAATAGGGTCTCAGTGGGTTGGATGGACCTCTTAATTCGGTCGATCTCATCCATCATGGCTTCGTCCACAGCCAATCGTCCGGCCGTATCGACGATCACCACGTCATTGCCGTGGCTTCTGGCATGACGCATGGCCGCCTCTGCAATGAGCACAGGGTCTTTTTCGTCTCTTTTGGTGAAGACATCTACGCCAACGCGCTTGCCCATCACTTCGAGCTGATCAATGGCTGCAGGCCGGTAAACATCACAGGCCACCAACAAGGGTCTCTTGCCCATTTTGGTGCGCAGGTGCAAGGCAAGCTTGGCCGTATGGGTGGTTTTACCCGATCCCTGCAGGCCACTCATCAGAATGATGCCAGGCTTGCCCTTGATGTTGAGTTCGGTGTGCTGTCCACCCATGAAAGACGCGAGCTCTTCCTGGGTGATTTTGACCAGCAGCTGGCCCGGCTTGACCGCGAAGTCAGCACATCCTCTTGGCCCACGGCCTGCTTCTTTGATCGCGGTTGGCAAAGCGCTTGGCTACGCTGTAGTTCACGTCGGCCTCCACCAGGGCCCTGCCGGATTTCCTTGGTCGGTCTCGGCGATGTTCGCTTCTGTGAAATGGTGGCTTCTCCTTTCGAAGGCGCTGGAATGTCCTTCTCGAAGCGGTCGCTGAGGGTTTCGAACATGAGTTGACAGCAAAGGTAGTCCGCTCTTCGTGCAGGTAGAATTGGCGGGACCTACAGCCTTTTGTAGTCGACGGAATAGCAAATTTATTTCGACGAACAGGTGGAAACATCGACTAAATTGTGTAATTTAGATGTGCTTAACTGCATGAACATGCGCTTTCAACTGTACTCCCTCGCTTGTTTGCTCGTCTCCTTCTTAGGAACAGCATCCGCCCAGAACTCCTGTTATGATGTCACTGGTGACACATTGGGATTCCACCTTTCCGTGGAAACCCATGCCACCGATGTCGTAGGCGGAATGACAACATACCGCGTCTACCTGTCCACCCCGGGCACGGATGACTTTGTATCAGCCTGCATTGGTGATGCTTCGACGCCTTTGTTCCTCAACACCACGACGTCCTTTTACCAGGACCCGTTGGGCGGAACGACGGCGGCCTCCATCAACCCACTGTACTATGGCCCATTCCCCGATGCGGCTTACGACAGCTGGGTCACCATTGGCATTGACCAGCAGCCTGTGCTCGCCGATGGCCAAACCGATGTTTCGGTATTGGTCGATCCGAACGTGACTTCTTGGGAAGTCCCGTTCAGTGCAGGTGGCGATGTAGACATCAGCTCTGCCATTGGCGGTGGCTGGTACATCCTGCCCAGCAGCGCAAACGGAGTGGCCGGCACAGACCAAAAGGTCTTGTTGGCACAATTGACCACAGATGGGGAGATCAGTGGACAGTTGTACATCCAGATTTTCCCGCAAGGGGACCAATCGCAGTTGATCGAAAACACCTTCAGCTTTCAGCAGACCACCTGCGGTGTTGCAGGATGCATGGACAGCAATGCTTGCAACTATGACGATACGGCCACATCTGACGATGGCTCTTGCAGCTATGCCGCGGCCAACTTTGATTGCAATGGCGACTGCCTGACCACCGAGACCACCTTCAACGTGGACATGGACTGCAGCGGAGAGACGTTCTCTTCCGTGCACGTCACGGGTCCCTGGTGCGGATGGTGCGGTGCTGAGGCATACAATACCCTCACCGACGAAGACGGCGATGGCACGTACACGGTTTCCGTGTGCATTCCTGCCGGCGACGTGGAGTACAAGTACATGATCGACAACTGGGCGTGCTCAAGAGGACCTGGCATCGACGACATGCCCAAGCCGGTGGCGCGTGCGCTCCGGTCACGGATGTCTGCCACCTATGCCAACCGCGTGGCGGCTTCGGGTCAGCACCACGAGCAGACACCTACGGCAGCTGCTCTGACTTGCGCAGAGCAATTGGCCTTGCAAACAGTAACGGTGTCATTCGCCATCGACATGAGCAGTTCCGATTACCCCAATGCGGACTACGACAACGTGGTGATCAACGGTTCTTGGAACGGTTGGAATGGATGGGGAGTGCCCTTGAGCGATGACGATCAAGACAATGTCTTCACTGGCACCTTGGACTTGGACGTGAACTATGGGAATTTTGAATTTGTGGTGGCTGTGACCGGACCTGCAGACGGCTATGGCGGTTGGGGTCAAGTCATCAACGCTCCGACGGGCGGCGCTTGCTCTGTAGGCAGCCCAGCCAACTACATTTTGACGGTGGGTGCTGACGACCTCTCTTTCGCAGCCTGCGCTGGATTGTGCGATGAGACTTGCCCAACAGGGAACACCAGGTTGCGTGGATCAAGGCGCCAACAACTACAGTTCTGATGCGACTTACGACGATGGCACATGTCTTTACAGCATGAGCTTCTCATTGGATTTGAGCCAAACAGACATGGTCGCACAGCCGCACATCTCCGGCCAGTTCAATGGTTGGAATGGCACAAGCAATCCCATGACCGATGACAACCTAGACGGCGTCTGGGAAGTCACTGTTGAGATGCTTTCGGGCGCTCAGGAATACAAATTCACGGCCAACGACTGGGCCACGAGTGAGTCATTTGATGGAAGTGAGTCTTGCACGACGGCTCCTGGAGAATACGTGAACCGTGTCACCACAGTTTCTGCATCGGCCTCTTTGCCAACGGTCTGCTGGAACAGCTGTTCAGAATGCCCTCAAGAAGGATGCACCACTGAATCGGCTTGCAACTACACGTCTTTGGCTGGTTATGATGACGGCAGCTGCTATTTCTGCTGTGCCGATTTGAACAGCAATGTGGCAGGATATGGATTGGAGCAAGAGATCGTGGCATGGGATGGAATTCCTGGAATGCGCACGTATCGTTTTTACATCACGACGCCCAATGCCGACGACGTGGTGAGCGCTGTGAGTGGCGACAGCGATGTCCCAACCTTGTTGAACACAACGACTTCATTTTATCAAGACCCGCTGGGCGGCGCATTCCCCAACGGAATCAATCCAGCCACGTACGAAGCGTTCCCAACTGTCCAATATGACAGCTGGGTGACCATTGGTATCGATCAGGCTCCAGACTTGGGAGCCAACGAAGCTGCGGTGAGCTTCGCTGAAGCTGAAAGCTGGATCACAGAATTTGAGGCAGGCCAAAACTTGGCCATCGATGGATTCTTCGGAGGAGCTTGGTTCTCAACGGCCAACAACGCCAACGGTTTGGCTGGAGACGACAAGAAGGTTCTTCTCGCTCAGTTGACCACCGACGGCGACTTGAGCGGACAGCTCTTTGTTCAGGTCCTTCCCCATGGAACGTCCGACGGCTTGGGTGAATTGGTGACCTTGTCATTCGGTCCTTACGTGGATTCAGAGGCACCCAGTTTTGTAGACTTCCCCGCCGATGTCACTGTGGGTTGTAACGACCCGCTGCCAACCGCCGATGTTCAGGCCAGTGACGCGTGTTCAGATTGGACCGTGACCATGGAAGAAGCCACATCAGGCGATGCTTGCTTGACCACGGTTGTTCGCACTTACACGGCAACCGACGGGGCGGGCAACAGCACCAGCTCTTCATGGACCATTTCCGTGGTCGACGACGCTGCACCTTCTTTTGATGGCCCCGCAGATTTCACAGCCAATTGCGGCGATGATCTCTCACCAGCTTCTGTTGGAGAGGTGAGCAATGCCAGCGATTGCAGTTCTTTTAACGTGACCTACAACGACGTGGACATGTTCAACACTGACCCTTGTATTGGTCAGATGATTGCACGCACATGGAGGGCCACAGATGAATGTGGAAATGAAGCCATCGACATTCAAATCATCACGGTTTTGGATGCAGCTGCACCATCCATTGTATCGGTGCCAGCAGACACCACCATTTCGTGTGATGCTGCCGTGCCTACATCTGAGATTCAAGCCACAGACGATTGTGGTTCAGTGACCACGTCCCAATCTGATGCGACCACGGACGGCGAATGTGCCGGAGGGTCCACCATCCTTCGCACGTTTGTGGCTGTTGACCCTTGTGGAAACAGCACAGAATATGTTCAAACCATTTCTGTGGTGGACACAGTGGCCCCCGTGTTTACGAGTGTGCCAGCTGACCTGACGGTGAGCGTTTATGACGACTTGCCCTCCGAGGAGGCTGTGGCCACAGACAATTGCAGCAGTGCAACGGTATTGTCTTCTGATCAGACCGATGGAAGCGCCAACGATTATGCGGTGGTGACCCGCACATTCACGGCGGTTGATGCCTGCGGAAACTCTTCCACAGCCACACAGACCATCACGGTTCTTGAGTTGCTCGGATGCACAGACGCTTTGGCGTGCAACTACAACGACGCGGCCACTGCCGATGACGGAAGTTGTGACTTCTGTTCTTGCAACGGCGTTTATCCCGCAACAGGTCCATACAACCTCGAGGTGGAAACCGTGGAGGGAGGCATTGACGGACAGACCACATACCAGGTTTACGTAACCCTGCAAAACGCAACAGACTTTGTGAGTGCATTGACAGGTGGACTCAGAGCACCCTTCATTCGTGCGCTCCAGTACATCGTTTTACCAGAACCCCTTGGGTTCCGCGAACGCACATGGCATCAACCCACTTTTGTATTCTTCATTCCCAGACCTTCAATATGACAGCTGGGTAACCATTGGTCTCACAGGTGCAGCTGACCTCGCTCAAGGCGAAGGTGAGGTGACTGTGGTCGAGGGAGAATCTTGGGTGGCATCTTTCGAAGATGGAAACGACATTGAGTTGGGAGGTGAGTTTGGTGGAGGTTGGTTCTCCTTGAATGGATCGGCCAATGGACAAGCCGGCGATGACCTTCGTGTCTTGGTTGGACAGTTCACCACAGATGGTGTATTCAGCGGACAGCTTTACGTTCAAGTGTTCCCAGAAGGTGACGGTGAGAACATGGTCTTCCAGACCATGCGTTGGGGAGAGCCACAATGCGGCTGCCAATTGGAAGACGCATGTAACTATGACGCGACGACCGCCTATACAGACAACGAGAACTGCTTGTACCCAGCAGACCTTTATGGAGCGAGTCACTTTGATTGCGACGGCGTCTGTTTGAACGACTCCGACGAAGACGGTGTATGCGACGAAGACGAAGTTCCCGGATGTACCGATGAAGCCGGTTGCAACTATTCCTCTCTCGCCACGGACGACGATGGGTCATGCACCTATCCTGATTACGGATACTTCTGCGATGGCTCTTGCATCAGCGATGAGGACTTTGACGGCATTTGCGACTTGAACGAAGTCCAAGGATGTAACCTCGACAACGCTTGCAACTTCAATCCAGCAGCCACAGAAAATGATGGCAGCTGCACATTTGATTGCTACGGATGTACTTCTGAGTCAGCAGCCAACTACGATGCAGATGCACTGTTGGATGACGGTTCATGTTTGTTCGGAGGGTGCACCGACAATGGGGCGTCTAACTATTCTGCAGATGCAGACTTCAACAACGGTTCTTGCATCTATCTCGGATGCACCAACCCCATTGCGTGTAACTACACGGTAGGCGCCAACCAAGACGATGGCTCTTGCGACCTCGTTTCCTGTGGTGGATGCACCAACGAAATTGCCTGTAACTATGATGCAGACGCCCTGCTCAATGATGGTTCTTGCGAATTCTTCAGTTGCCGTGGATGTACGGATTCATCAGCATTCAACTACGCCGATGATTCAACGGTGACCGTGGACGATGGTTCATGTATTTACGGAGGATGCAACGATGACTCTGCTGCCAACTATGATGGCACTGTGGACTTCAATGACGGTTCTTGTGAGTACCAGGGTTGCACCGACAACACGGCTTGCAACTTTGATCTGAACGCCAATGTTTCCGACGGTTCTTGTGAGTTCACAAGCTGCGCGGGTTGCATGATCACCTTCGCTTGTAACTACGATCCTGAAGCGACGTTGCAAGACGACAGCCAGTGTGACTTCTATGCTTGCTGTGGTGACCCAGCCGCAGACAACTATGAAGTTGGCGTGGCGGATTTCTTGACCTATGGTTGCATCTACGGGGGTTCTGCTCCTTCTGTTCAACTCACAGGTTGTGACTTGTCCTTTGCCTGTAACTACGGCGACCCAGACAACGATTGTGAATACAACTCTTGTTCTGGATGCACCGAGCCAGGAGCCTGCAACTATGATGCAGACGCCACCATTCCCGTCACTTGCCTCTATCCAGAGGACATCTATGGAACCGATACGGTGGACTGCGATGGCAACTGCAACAATGACATGAATGAAAATGGCCAGTGCGACGAGAACGAAGTGTCCGGTTGCACCGATCCATTGGCTTGCAACTACTCCGACGATGCCACATTGGACGACGGATCATGTGACACGGCGAGCTGCTCGGGTTGTACCGACGCCAGCGCCTGTAACTACGATGCTTCTGCCTCTGTAAACGACGGGTCTTGTGACTATGCCGCCTGCTTTGGTTGCACCGATTCAGCGGCTTGCAACTACGATGAGACAGCCAGCAATGACGATGGAGGTTGCGCTTATCCAGCCAGCTCCTTTGTGGACTGCAACGGAGACTGCCTGAACGATGGAAACAGCAATGGCATTTGCGATGAGCAAGAGACATTGGGTTGTACCGACGTGAATGCGTGCAACTTTGATTCAGACGCCACCTTTAGCGATGGCAGCTGTGAGTACACCACGTGCACAGGTTGCACCACGTCTTCGGCTTGTAACTATGATGCGACTGCATCCATCAATGATGGCAGCTGTGAGTTCACGAGCTGCACCGGTTGCACCACGTCTACGGCCTGCAACTACGATGCTGAGGCTACATCCGATGATGGAAGCTGCACATATCCAGAACCCGAATACGATTGCGATGGCAACTGCCTTGTTGATTCGGACGGAGATGGCATCTGTGATGCTTTTGACGGCAACTATGACGGGTGTATGGATGCCCTGGCTTGTAACTACGACGCCTTCGCAGACAGCGATGACGGCTCGTGTGACTTCTGCAGCTGTTCTGGCTTCACGTCTGACTTGCCAGGATATGGCGTGGAGATTGAAGAGTACGCCACCAATGGGGTGCCCGGATACACGACATACCGTGTCTACATCACCACACCCAACACCACTGACCAAGTCAGTGCGGTGACCGGTGTGACCAGCAACCCCTTGTTCCTTGAGACCACGGGAGACTTTTATCAGCACCCGAATGGCGGCGTGTTCCCGAATGGCATCAATCCGGTTCTGTTCGACTTCTTCGCAGGAATCGAATTCGACAGTTGGGTCACCATTGGTATCGATGGCCCACCGTCAAGCGCAGACGGCGAAGGAAACGTTCAAGGACTTCCCGAGCCTGAGCCATGGAGCTCCGTATTTGAATCAGGCAACGGATTCATGATCGATGACGTCATTGGATCGGGTTGGTTTGTCAACCCCGATGTCACCAATGGCATCGCTGGGGACGACAGCAAGGTTTTGTTGGCTCAATTGACGACCAACGGAGAATTGACTGGAGAGTTCTACGTCCAGGTGTTCCCAGAGGGTGACAACATCAACCAAGAGCGTGTGACGTTGACCTTTGGCGGAAGCCAGTGCGGTTGCACCGACATCACGGCTTGTAACTTCTCTCCAAGTGCGGTCATCGATGATGAGAGCTGCTACTATCCCCAGTTTGGATATGACTGTGGCGACTTGTGCCTCTTTGATGACGAAGCACCTCAGTTTACAGAAATCCCTGAAGACACAGACGTGAGCTGCTCAGCGGACATCACAGTGGTGATGCCTGCGGCGACGGACAACTGTGATCAGAACTTGACCTTCAGCTATACCGATGAAATCATGGATGGCCCTTGTGGTGAGACCTATGACATCTTGCGTAGCTACTTCGTCACAGACGACTTTGGCCTGTCCGACACGGTGTCTCATGTGATCCACGTGGTGGATGATCAAGCGCCAGTATTCACCAACGTTCCGGCTGACGGAACCATCGAGTGTGGTGAAGATTTGCCGAATGCTCAGCCCATTGCGGTGGACAATTGCAATGGCGTGACCATCACCCATTCCGATGAAATGGTCACCGAGAGTTGCGGTGGAACAGGGACGTTGGTTCGCACCTGGTCTGCTGAGGATGCCTGCGGAAATGTCAGCACGGCCACCACGACTTACACGATCGAAGACAACCAGTCGCCTGAGATCACCAACATGCCTGCTGACACCACGCTCAGCTGCTCGGATGATTACAGCTTCCCCATGCCTGCATCATCAGATGCCTGCAGTGAGGTTGAATTGACCGAAGAGGTGAGCTTCCAGGACGGTGCTTGTGCCAATTCATATACCATGATCCGCACATTCACAGCCATTGATGCTTGCGGCAACTTCAGTCAATCGGTTCAGGCCGTGACCTTCGTCGACAATACGGCTCCAACCTTTGCGGGTGTTCCTGCCGACCTCACTCTGGAATGCGGAGACGCGCTTCCTGAACATGAAGTGAGTGCCACGGATGATTGCGAAGGAAGTGTGGCGGTGTCCGTCAGCGATGTGGAGAACACCCTTAGCGACTGCGCTTATGAAGTGGTGAGAACCTTCACGGCAACAGACGCCTGTGGCAACTCATCTTCGGATCAGTGGACCATCACCTATGAAGACACCACTGCACCGACCTTCACTGCACCTTCCGATGTCACATTGGATTGTTCGGCCGACACCACGCCGGCGGGTTCAGGAGATGTCACAGACGCTTACGATGCGTGTGATGCCTCACCTGTTGTGACGCATTCCGATGTCATTTCTGAGGGGCAGTATTCCTTGGACGGCATGACAGCAGACATTCGTGTTGAGCTTCGCTTGAACAACCTCTCTTCTTTCCCACGTGTGCTGGAGGTCATCGGTGCCACCATTGGCGCGGGTGCAGAGCTTGATTTGGACGATGAGGTGTCCAACCCATTCAACTTGCGCGGTGCAGTTGGCGTGGACATGAGTGGCAGCAGCATTGACTTGTCCATCCTGGATGTGGTCGGCTCTGAGAGCTATGACTTCATCGAAGTTCGCATCAGCAACTTGACAGGAGCAGGCATTGTTGGCGCATCTCTGGATGTCCAGAACCTGTTCGTTGACAATGACGCGGTGGAGTTCAGTCAATCCACGACCGATCAAGAGGTAATCTTCTCTTGGTCAGAGGTGGACGGGGACATGTTGTCCATCCAAGAAGGAGGAACGGCTTCAGCTACGGTGTTGAATGCAGACAACTGCTTGGCCAACAACGTCATCACGCGTACTTGGACAGTGACCGATGCCTGTGGAAACAGCACCAGCAGCGACCAAGTGATCACGTTGCAAGACCTGACCGCTCCATCGTTCGACTTTACTCCCGCAGACCAGGACTTGGACTGCAGCGCAGAATATGCCTTCGAAATGGCTACGGCCACCGACGCCTGTTCAGATGTAGAGGTGACATTCTCAGACTCTGAATCCTTCCCATGTGAGGGAAGCAGGGTCATCGAACGGACGTTCACGGCGACGGACGTGTGTGGCAACATCAGCACCCATGTTCAAACCATCTCTTTCAACGACACCACGTCACCGGTGTTCACTTCTACGCCTGAAGACTTGGCGCTGGAATGTGGGGATGAGTTGCCCGTGACGACTGCTGAAGTGGAAGACAACTGTGGCACACCATCGCTGAGCCATTCAGACTCTACCATCCAGGGAAGCTGCATCGGTGAGTATACCGTTGAGCGCACCTTCTTGGCCCAAGACGGATGTGGCAATGAATCCACATATGTTCAGACCATCTCTTACAGCGACAACACCGCTCCAGAGGTGACCATGATGCCGAGCGACACAACTTATGTAATTGTTCAGGGGGCCAGCATTCCTGTGGAGTGGCCAGAAGCCAATGATGTCTGCAGCGAGGTCAGCATGACGTTCTTGGATGTCTGCTCGGCGCAGTCCTTTGGAGGCTATTCTGCCGCCAGGACATTCACTCTGACCGACGACTGTGGCAATGTCACGGAAGTCTTCCAGCAAATTGAAGTGCTGTACATCCTTGGATGTGACGATCCAGAGGCGGTCAACTTTAACCCTGAAGCATTGGGCGGAGACGGCACGTGCCTCTATGAGGGTTGCACCAACGAAGAAGCCTTCAACTACAACCCACTCGCCGACATTGACGATGGCAGTTGCTTGGTCGCAGATGTTGAAGGTTGTATGGATGCCAGTGCATGCAACTTCCTTGCCGTGGCCAACATTGAAGATGGTTCATGCGATTACTGCAGCTGTCTCAGTGCACCCGAGATCAATGGGTACAGCCTTGAGCTCGAGCCTGTTGCTGTGGACGGTGTGCCGGGAATGACCACCTACAGGATGTATGTCACCATGGTGAACCCCACGGACGTTCTGTCCAGTGTGGTGGGTGAAACTGGATTGGAGACCTACATCAACACCTCAACTTCATTCTATCAGGATCCATTCGGAGGCGCATTGGGTCAGTCGATCAACCCTGTGCTCTATGGAATCTCTCCACAGTTGGAATACGACAGCTGGGTCACCATTGGTTTGGATCAGGCTCCGAACCAAAGCGCAGGAGAAATTGAGGTGACTGCCGTGGAAAGCCAAGATGCCAACTGGATTTCACCTTTCGAAGCGGGAGGCAACTTGACCATTGATGGTGACTTCGGTGGTGTTTGGTTCACGCTGAATGGTGCCACCAATGCTGTAGCCGGTGACGAACTGCGCGTGTTGTTGGGTCAATTCACCACAGGTGGATCGATCAGCGGACAAATCTCATTGCAGGTGTTCCCCGAGGGCAACGGAGATGAAGACTTGATCATGACCTTCCCGATTGGCAACAGCTCTTGCGGTTGCACCGATGTTGAAGCTTGCAACTATTCAGACTTGGCCACCAATGACGATGGAAGTTGCTCTTACCCTGGAGTGCTGGACTGTGACGGTGAGACTTGTGTGAACGACAGCGACCAAGATGGAATTTGCGACGAGTTGGAGGTTCCTGGTTGTGACGACGTCACGGCCATTAACTACCAAGATGCAGCATCGGACAACGACGGTTCATGCTTGTACTTGGGTTGCATGGATTCAAATGCGGACAACTACGATGCTGGAGCCAACGTGGAGGGCGACTGCACGTATCCTGCTGAAGGTTGCACCGACAGTGAGGCAGCCAACTATGATGACAGCGCGTTGATTGACGACGGTTCATGTCTCTATGTGGGATGTATGGATCCAGAGGCAGACAACTATGACTCTGCTGCAAACGTGGAAGGCTTCTGTGAATACCCAGCTGAAGGTTGCACCGACAGTGAGGCAGCCAACTTCAGCGACAGTGCGTTGATTGATGACGGCTCATGCTTGTACCCAGGTTGTACAGATTCAACAGCGTTGAACTACGACCCTGAAGCCAACTTCGATTCCGGTTGTATCCTTCCGATGGAGGGCTGCACGGACCCTATGGCTGAGAACTACAATGCCCTGGCCAACACAAACGATGGCACGTGTGAATACACACCTCCATGTCCTGGTGATTTGAACGGAGACGGAACCATCAACATCAATGACCTGCTGGACTTCTTCCAGATTTATGGTCAGGATTGCCCGGAGTAATCCAACTGCAGACCAAAACCACTGTCCTCTTTTTGAGGAGTTGATGAGAAAGGGGTGCCCATTGGGTGCCCCTTTCACCGTTTGGGTCGATAACTTAGCCGCCATGGACGAAGACCGTCTCAGCGGATTGCGGGCTCAATTGGATGCCCATCACACATGGCCCTCAGAGTACATGTTCAAGTTCATCGCGCCCAATCAACCGGAGAAGATCGAAGCTGTTCTGGCTGAGTTCCCTGATGATGTGGATGTGAAGAGGAAGTCCAGCGGAGGCGGGAAATATGTGGCCTTGACCATTCGAGAAGTGGTGCCCAGTGCCGATGTCATTTTCGAGCGCTACCAGGCAGTATCCGATGTGGGGAACATCCTTTCTCTTTGAACTTCCCATACCCTTAAATCTCTAGCAAATGCCCAGTCTCGACCTCTTATCTCAGGTGCTGTTTGTTGGCCTCATGGCGATGTTCTTGTATGTGCTTTACCGCCGATTCATTGCGATGATGATGCGCGGTCGAAATCAAGGTGTCTACGCACGTGTCGTGTCCTGCACTTGGAGCGAAGCAGGGCACATTGTGGTGACCATCGAAGCCCAAGAAGTGGGCTCTTGCCATGTAGAGTGGGAGGGGGGAGAATCCAAATTGGACGTGGTGAAGGGCACCCATGAACACCACATGAACGCCACAAGCCGGCCCGAGATGCTCAAGTTTGACTTTGGCAATCAGGTGGTGAGGCGACGCGTGGACCTTTGAGTCACATGCGCTCGGGCAAAGAAATGCCCAGCAGGTTCATGCCCAAATGGAGACAGCGCGTGAACCGTTCTGTGATGACCAGCCGCAAGGCGATGACTTGGTCGTCGTCCGCTCCCAAGATGGAATGGTCTTGGTAATAGCTGCTGTAAGCCTTGGTGATGTCGTAACACCAATTGGCCAGCAGGGATGGATTGTAGGAGATGGCGGATTCCTCGATCACTTCTGGGAAATCGTGAAGGAGGCCGATGAGGTCCATTTCATCGGCTTCAGGACAAGCGATGCCGCCTGAAGCAAGTTCAGACTCGGCTTTTCGCAGGATGCTTCGACCACGGACATAATTGAACAAAATGAACGGTCCTGTATTGCCATAAAAGTCAATGGACGCCTTTGGGTCGAACATCATGTTCTTTTTGGGGTCCACTTTCAACAGGTAATACTTGAGCGCACTAAGCCCAACCCTCTGAAATACAGAGTTTTGATCCTCTTCATTTAACCCGTCAAGCTTTCCGGCTTCTCGGGCAATGTCCCGGGCGATTCCGAACATCTCGGCCATGAGGTCATCGGCGTCCACAACCGTTCCCTCGCGGGACTTCATTTTGCCTTCAGGCAGCTCCACCATTCCGTAGCTCAGGTGGTGACATCTGTCAGCCTGCTCATACCCCAGCTTGGAGAGAATGAGAAACAACACTTTGAAGTGGTATTCCTGCTCGTTCCCCACGGTATAGACCTGCCTGTCCAAATCGGGACAGTCTTGGAACCTCAGCAGGGCGGTTCCGATGTCCTGGGTCATGTACACCGTGGTCCCGTCCTTTCTCAGCAGGAGCTTTCGATCCAGACCGTCGTTGGTGAGGTCGATCCAGACTGCTCCGTCTTCCGTTTTTTCGAAGATGCCCTTCTCCAACCCTTCGAGGACCCGCTCCTTTCCCGCGAGGTAGGTGTCGCTTTCGTAAGTACAGCTTGTCGAATTCCACGCCCATGGTGGCGTAGGTGGTCGCGGAATCCGGCATAGACCCAGCTGTTCATGGTCTTCCACAATTCCACAGTGTCTGTGTCGCCTTGCTCCCAAAGGCGCAGCGTTTCCTGCGCCTCCAACAGGATGGGTGCGCTCTTTTCTGCGACAGCTTGTTCGGTTCCAGCGGCGACCATGGCAGCGACCTCCTTCTTGAAGGCCTGTCGAAAGCCACGTAGTACTTGCCCACCAGTTTGTCGCCCTTGATTCCGTTGGACTCGGGTGTTTCACCTGCGCCGAATTTGCGCCAGGCGACCATGGATTTACAGATGTGGATGCCCCTGTCATTGATGATCTGCACCTTGGTCACGGCATGTCCACGGGCTGCCAGTATCCGGCTGACGCTGTGCCCCAAGAAGTTGTTTCTCAGGTGGCCCAGGTGAAGGGGCTTGTTGGTGTTGGGCGAACTGTATTCCACCATCACGTGGGGTGCACTGCCCGCGGGCTCCCGTCCATAGTTGGCTTCTGCGGCCGCATGGGCCAGCCAATCCGCCCAGTATTCTCTTTCGAGTTCAAGGTTCAGAAAGCCCTTGACGACATTGTACCCCACGACGGGCCCTTCTGCCGCTGTCATGGCCTTGCCGAGCTGTTCGGCTGTGGCATCGGGTGCAGCCTTGCTGTGCCGGGCCAGGGGAAAGCAGACCACGGTGCGGTCCCCGGGAAATTCCCGTCGCGTTTTCTGAACGCTGAAATCTGCGGCGGGCAAGGCGGAACCAAAGGCCGCTTGGAATGCAGAAGCGGCGATGGATTGGAGGTGGGCGTCCAGGCGCTGAGGAGCAACGGTGACCATGGTCAAAAGGCGTTCTTGGGCAGGAAAACTTCAGCCAACATGCACCGCACCGATCCACCGCCCAATTGTTCGATGGTGGGGATGGGGGCGTGCACAATGGGGGCGTGCGCGGTCAGGGTGGCGCGTTGTTCGGTAGTAAAAGCGTGGTAAGCGGCGCTGGACATCGCGATGCACGGTGTATCCTCTGCAGTGCGCACTTCGAGCACATTGCCCGCAAAACCGTTGACTTGTTGGGGGGTGATGTCCACGATGGCATGGCCGGTGGCGCTGAGCGAATCCATCACGAGTTTGCGTTGGGCGGGGTCCGCGATGCTTTCGGAGCAGACAACGGCCCACCCTGTGCCGATGGCCAAGCATGACGTTGGTGTGATAAATGGGCGCCAAGGCATCACCTTGGGTCTGGTGGGCAGTGAACGCCACAAGTTGGTATCCAAAGGCCTCACAGAATTGCTCGGCGGCCTGCTCATCGGTTCTGGGTCCAATGGATGCATAAGCGATTCGATTCGTGCGGTCCAAAATCAGACTTCCAGTGCCCTCCAGAAAAACGTCATGTTGCTCGAATTCAGTAAAGTCCACGAATTCATCCAAGCCTCGTCCAAAATCGCTGGCGAGCATGTGAATCAGCGATTCTCTCCGCTCTCTTCTCCGGTTGACGGCGAACATGGGGTACAAGCCAACCCGGCCGTCGGCGTGAAAGCTCACCCAATTGTTGGGGAACAAGGCGTCCGGCGTATCGGCTTCTGGATCATCCTCAAACACCGCCACTTCGATCCCTGCACCTCGCAAAGCCGCAACAACACCATCAAATTCCGCTTGAGCCAACGATTCAGGATCTGACCCCTCAGTCGACTCCTTTTGGTATCCATTGTTGACGGCGGTCTGCTCGTTCATTCGAAACGACGCAGGGCGAATCATCAGGATGAGATTCGAGGATTGTTCAGACATGGCAGGGTCTTGCTGGTGTAGTGCGGATCAATGGGAGCGAAGCAATGGCAGTGTAGCACATCGAAACAATCCCCCCATTTTCCCCACGTGGTTCATGGGGCATTGAATGAGGCGGTATCCTTTCTCTCGCAAGATGGCCGACAAACGATCGAACCTGGGGTCGATCAGTATGACTTCTGGCGCAACATGAAGAAGATTGGATTGAAGCAATGCGGCTTCTTGGAGGCTGATGTTGATCACTTCATCAAATCGATCGGTCAATGTGTGGAGTTGATCTCGATCTAGGAAAGCGTCGGGACAGACAATGGCTTGACCCAGCCCCAAAGGCATGAACGCACAGTCCAAATGAAGGGCACAACGTAAGGGGTCATCGTCATCCTTGTGAAGTTCGGCGCCCCATACTTCTCGCTTCGGGAAAGTGCGGGCCAGGAAGTCCAGCCCAGCTTGGTTGGTTCGTGAGGTCTGTAGGTCGAGCAATTCTGACCGGCGTGTCACGCCCACGGCAATCAAATTGTCCATCACCACAACATCGCCACCTTCCAATTCTGCCTCATCGGGCAGGATGCTCACCTGCGTGTTTTTCAACAGGGGGGCAATGCCTTCCCATTCTGCTTGACGATCTGCGATCATTCTCGAACGAATGAAGACGTCGTCGATGACCATGCCGACATCCCTTGCAAACACCTGTTCCAGTTCGGCCATGTCAGCTGGGCGCATGACCTCCACACCTTCGTGGGAGAGGAGGTCGGCCAAGTGATCGAGCTGAGCCTCTACGTCTTGCGCCTTTGGGTAAGTTCCCTCCAACAGGTGCTTTTTCGATGTGGGGTCATATGAATCGGCTGCAGTGGGCGCAGGCCCCATGTCTCGGCCATGACCGACCATGACCTTTTTCAAAGGCCCCCATTCATTTCCAATTCCTATGATCATGCTTCCGTCATCCATGATTCAACGGCCAGTGACCAAAGGACGTTGCTTGAATGTGCCTTGCTCATTGCGGTGCAACTCTGCCAAAGCGACAGCCGAAGAGTCCATCACTGCAATGATGTTGGGCTGAAGTTGCCACCCGTCGTTCAACCAAACAATTTGATTTGACCGCATGGGGTCACCAAGGTGCCCCCTGAGACCAAAAATCAACCTTGAGGCATCCGCCACGACGTGACGTCGATAGATCGAATCCCCATCCATGTTCACAAAACTGGTGTCCATGTAGGTGATTTGGGCCTGCGGATAGCGACTGCTCAATGGCCGACCGAAGTTGCGGTAGTTGCCCGTCCAACGCTTGGCAAAATAAATGTGGTGGCGAAGGTCCACTTCAGCCACGCAGATGTCATAAGTGTCTCCCTCAAAGAATGGAGAGATGTAACGAAACGACCAGCGGTCCAGTCTGGTGCTCACCCCAATGCTGTCCCATTGGTTGTACATGCGGACGTACAAGTTGAACAGGGAGTCTGTATCGAACACTTCGGGGACGTTGAATTCTCGAAAATGCGTTTCAAACTCACTCTCGTTGAATGAGCTGAGAAAGCCGTCCATCCTGGACTTGAATTCAACATAATCCTCATCGGAGAGGAACACTTTGGCAGAGTCGGGGAGATAGAATTCCGTTGGCCCATCCATGTATGACTCACTGGTGGGGTTCAAATAGTCTTCGCCGGACTTCGAATTCAAGGCCGAACTCCCTGATGCAGATTCAACTGCTGATTCATCCAATGCTGATGTACCTGTTTCAGATCTCTCTGATGAGGATGAGCGGTTGCACCCTGTGGCACAGAGTCCCACAGAAATCCAAATACATGCAATCAAAGGGATGCGAACAAGAGGGCCCTTGGACTTGAAGGATGCAATCATAAAACGAAGATAACGCGGTCCACAGGGGGCTTTCAGTTGGGAAAATACCCCTTATCCACGTTCGACTCTTGTTGAAGAGTCAAAAGGGTCCAACGAAGCAAACCATTCACAAATTCGACCCGCTGTTCGTCGTTTCCTGTAAGCAAGCGATGCTTGTGAGCTGGAGGCAAGCCGAGCCAGCTGGTCAAGTCTTCCACAGTTTCTCCGGGCAACAAGGTCACATCCACATCGCGTTCACTCAAGATCTCTTTGATCCTTATGACTTGAGCCCGGTGTTGGGGGGTCAATTCTGAAGACAACGAAATGTCCTTGCGGATGACGTGTCCAGCCGGATACAATTTGGGGGCGGAAACGGCTTCAAACTTCCGCGTCTCAAAGTGACCCACACACTCAACGAGAATGTCTTTTCGTCCGCCCGGGTGAACCTGTTTGACCTCTACCAGACGGGCCAAAGTGCCTGTTGAGGCTGTGACATCTTCAAAATGAAAGGGGATGCCAAAGCGGTTCTTTTCTTCAGCTCCTTCTTCAAGGGCCTCTTCCAATTCTGAAATCAGTTGGCGGTACCTCGGCTCAAAAATGTGCAAGCCGGTCTGCTCTCCTGGAAAGAGGAAAACCCCAAGGGGGAAAAGTGGAATGTGGAAAGCTCCGCGGGCCATTGCCATTAAGATACGTTGATTCTTGCTGGGTGATTACCTCAGAGACAACCCAAACCAAATCGGGTTGCCCTCTTCGGACAGGCCTTCAATGAGGACGCCTTTTTCTCCTTCTTTTTCGGCCGCTGTGAGCAGGCGAGACAGGTCATTGGCGCTGCGCACAAGTTGGCTGTTGGCCGCAACAATGAGGGTGCCCGCCGGTATGTCAGCATTTGCGAACGGGCCAGAGCCAGGATCTGCGATTTGCGCACCCCACTGCCCATTCAACTCAGCATCCTTCACCTTGCCTCCCAAAAGTGTCATTTCGGAATGGGAGGGGGGGCGTCGCATGGCGGTTTGACCTTCCCTGTCCCTCAATTCAACCATGAACGTTTGACGGCTTTTGTTTCGCCAGACTTGCACTTCCGCTTTTTGACCGGGACGATACCGGTTGACACATTCCAAAAGAGAAGGCAGGGACGAAGTGGGGGTTCCACCCACCGACAAAATCACATCTCCTGAGGTGATTCCAGCTTCCTCTGCACCGCTGCCGGCTGTGGTGGAAGCCACCAAGACGCCGGCCACCTCGGGCAATTCGAGTTGGTCGGCAATGGCTTCGTTCACAGGCTGTATGCTCACCCCGATGTAGGCACGTTGAACATGGCCAAATTCCATGAGGTCCAAGGCCACTTTCTTGGCCAAGCTCGCAGGAACCGCAAACGCATAGCCGGCATAGCTGCCTGTTCTGGAGGCAATGGCTGTGTTGATCCCCACCAGCTCTCCGCCGACATTGACCAAGGCGCCTCCGCTGTTGCCAGGGTTCACGGCTGCATCGGTTTGAATGAAACTCTCCACTGGAAAAATTTCATTCTGGCGATCCGGCTGAATCAACCTGAGGTCCCTTCCCTTGGCCGACACAATGCCCGCGGTGACCGTGCTGGTCAAATCAAAAGGGTTCCCCACGGCCAAGACCCAATCGCCCACTTGAAGTTGATCGCTGCTTCCCCACGGAAGGGAGGTCAATTCGTCGGCTTGGATTTGCAAAACGGCGATGTCCGTCGCAGGGTCACTGCCGATGAGTCGGGCAGGATAGCTTCTGTTGTCGTTCAATCCGATTTCAATTTCATCGGCACCTTCGATCACGTGGTGGTTGGTGACGATGTATCCATCCTCGCTGAGGATGACGCCACTTCCTGACCCCCTCTGAACAGCGGGTGCTTGGGTTTGACCAAAAAAGGAAGACCAGTGGTCATTGCGTGAGACTTTTTGAAGGGTCCGAACATGAACCACAGCATCGAGGGCTTCATTGGCAGCCCCTCGAAAGTCGACTTCGGCCATTGGAGAAATGGGATTCGCAGGTGAATTCAAATCGCGAAGGGGAGCAGGAGCCAAAAGGGCCGCAGGAGGCGGAGTCCAAAATGCGGGCAAGATGGAATCATGCCCTTCCGAGTGAACATCGGAAGGATGAAACAAACCGAGAATGGCGATCGCGACGAATCCGCCGACGAGGGCCGAGAAAAACGAAAGAAGAAGGGGAGTTTTCATGTGGATTTGTGTGCCTGTTGAAGAAACAGACTTGAGCACACATTGGTGCGCCAGAGAGTCACAACAAATCCAATGGAAGGTGGTGGAAGCCTCACAAAAAATGTGGTGCATTCCCAAGACGCGTCATCGCGATGCTGTCATGTTCGATTTCAGCACTGAACCACCTCGGCGCGGTGAATACAGGTGTTTGGCTCTTATTTGAGCCCGATTTCGTTCAGGCGATGGTCCAGGAATGCGCGTGCACTCCAGCAGGGGTATGCACTTCGATCACCCATGATGGGGTCCAACGGCATCTCTCCTTTGGGGTGAAGAAAGAAGGGCAGGCTGAACCGAGATGTTTTGCGTCCATCCCCAGCAGGCAACACCACCCTGTGCGTGGTGGATCTCAAGGTTCCCCCTGTCAAGTTTTGAAGCATGTCCCCCACATTCACCGTCAAATGCTTGCTGTGTGCCCGGACTGGAATCCAATCTCCGTCGCGATCGAGTACTTCTAGGCCGTCAGCTGAACTTCCAACCAACAATGTGATCAAGTTGATGTCTTCGTGGCTGCCTGCCCGAGGAGCGTCGTCCGGGGCGTCAGGGGCAGGGGGGTAGTGCAAGACCCTGAGGATGCTGTTTCCACCCTGCACATGAGATTCGAAGTAATCTCCTTCGAGCTCCAAAGACAAAGCGACCGCTTGAAGCAAGCTCCCCGCCAATTCTTCAAGCGCTGAATAAAGGGCATGTCCCTTCTCCACAAAACCCGGTTGTTGAGGACAAGTCGGCTGATCGTAGTGACGCTGTGCGAAATGATAGAATTCTTTCAGGTCGGCTCGGGTTTCATCCTTGGCGTGTTCTTGTCCGAAAGGGGTATACCCAAAATTTCCACCGACTCCGGGGATGCTGGTGGCTGTTTTGACGGAAGTGGGAAGCGCAAAAAACTGCTCAGCCTGGCCATAGGCAGACTCAATCAGTGACTCATCCAAACCGTGGTTTTCGAGTGTGATGAATCCATATTGCTCAAAGGCAGCACGCAAATCGGCTGCAAATTGAGCCCGACCTTGTTCATCACCTTGCAGGAAATCCGCTGCGTTCAGGAGTGGAATGGCTTTGTTCATGACCTTACAAAGTAAACCCACAGCAGGGGTTGGTCAATGGATGGTGGCTTCTTGTCTCAAGAGTTCAACCAAAGTCGAAGTGGCAGCTTTCCAGCTGAATTGGTTGAGCACCAACTGCCGGGCTGCTTTTCCTTTGGCGACGCGGTTGGAATCCGAGGCGAGCAATCCTTCAATGGCAGAAGCAAAAGAGGGGGCGTCATGTGCTGTCATCACGCTGTCTCCCGCATGGGTTCCCAACGCAGAAAGGGCCCGTTCGGTGGTGACGCAAGCGCGTTCAAGGGCCATGGCTTCCAGCAATTTGTTCTGCAGCCCTGTGTTCACGAGCATGGGGGCCACAAATACCGGAGCCGCTGCGTAAGCAGACCGAATGTCAGGGACATTGCCGACCACGCTCACATTTGGACTGGCCAAGGCCTTCACCGTCGAAGAGGGTTGGGCACCGCAGATGAGCAGGTGGAGTTTGCGGCCAAACGCCTTTTCGAATTCGATGGCCACGTCATTCGCCAAGAATTTGGCAGCCACCACATTTGGCGCATAGCCCATATTGCCGCAAAATGCCACGTCAAACGACTGGATTTCGCAGGGCAGAGGAGCCATCTCCGCCTCGGAGGAAAAGTAGGATGTGTCCACGCCATTGGGGACAATGGCCACCGATTCGCGGTCAGGGTGAGGCAGCAGGTCGCGGTCTTGCTTGGAGATGATGGTGCAGGCATCGAAGTAGTTGGGCATGCGGTGCTCATACCTCAACAATCGGCGCCCTTCTTCCCGCAGCAAAGGACGCTTCCAAAAAGAGGCGCGTTCAGCTTCTCTCTCAGCTCCAGCGTGAAGCGTGTCCATGATGTCCAGCACATGGGGAACCTCATCGAGGTCTTTAACGTATTCCGCAGTGCGCACCATTTGAGCCAGCAATACATCGGGTTGGCGAGAAAGAATCGATGTTCGCATGCGCTTCATCTGTTGTCTTTCTGTGAACAACAGCACTTGAAATGGCCTACGCGAAAAGGGAGCCCAAAGCATCCTGAACGCTGCTTTCCAGCGGCTGAGGCGATAAATGGACAGCCTGTGGCAACGCCCACACAGTTCGCTTTGCATGTCATTGGAGATGCGCTGAAAAGTCAGACAATGCAAATCGATGTCGAAGTGCTCCTGGAGGACTTCGAGCTGATGAAAGATGCGAAGTCGATCGCCTTTGTTCAGTGGCAAGGGGAACCGGGGTGTCACCACCGCCAACCTCGGACGATTCACTTCAGGATTGGACATGCTCGGCGTAAAATTCCAGCAAGTCGCTTCCTATTTTCTTCAAGTCAAAACGGTGTTCGATGGCCTTGATGGAGCTGACGCGCATTTGCTCCAAACGCTCAGGAGATTCAATCAAATCGGACAAGCTCTGCGCCATGTCCTCTGGTTTGGAGTGCAGAATGCATTCTTGGTCTTCCATGTCCAGGCCTGAAGCTCCAATAAGGGTGGTGGCCACAGGAATCCCATTGGCCATGGCCTCCACAATTTTGACCCGGATACCGGCTCCTCTCAGAAGAGGGACCACGAGCAAATCAAATTGGTCGGAAAACTCCTGAGCGTTGGGCACTTCACCATGGTTGAACACCCGCTCCAGACCTTGATAAGCGCTGGGCCTCAGTCCTTTTCCGGCCAAGTGCAGCTCGATGTGGTCAAATTTCTTGCTTAAAACCGGCCACACAGTTTCCACAAACCAATCAATGCCTTCTCGGTTGGGCGCCCAGTCCATGGCGCCCAAGTGAAACAACTTGAACGAGTTCTCGGATCGGGGAATGGGCAGCGAAGGGGAGGGGGCAGTGCTCAGTTTCTTGGTGCCAAATCCGGCGACATGGAGGGGCCCCTCGAATCCCCAATCCCGATATCCTTTGGCTTCTTGTTCGCTGATGGACACAATGGTATCCACTTCCTTCAGAATGTCTTTTTCGTAGCGCTCGAGGGTCTTCGTGAGGTGGCGAAGAATCAAACGGCTCAGGGGATTGTGGCTCGCTTTCCATTGTTGTTCCCAAATCTGGAATTCATGGTTGTGGCTTCGCAGCGAGATCAACGCTTTAGGCGCATGTTGCCGGACGACATCGATGTAAGGAGTCGTGTACAAACTTTCCAGGTGGACCACGTCGTATCTCCTTCTCGAAAGCACATGCTTGATGACCATGGCAAAATGGTGGGCATAGAACCGCGAGATGTTGTACGAATCGCCGTTCAATAGGGCGATGTATGCATCACGGTAGTCGAGTTTGGTCTCGATTTTAACCGCTTCAATTCCCGTGCTCTGAACATATTCCGGTTCGAGCAAGTCCACCTGGAAGGGATGCTTCGTTGTTGAAGCGGAAATCACTTTGACTTCGGCGCCGTTTTCAATGAGCCCTTGGGTCAGCGCATCCATGGCCAAGCACCCGCCGTCGATAGAGGGTTGGGGTGGCTTGTGACAAATCTGGAGGATGCGCATCAGTCAGAAGCAAATTTACCGGGACCGACCCAAGCGTGGAAATGGAATCCATGTTCGTTCATTGGCCGCCCTCCATTGCAACAAAATGGCTGCAGGAACCATCACAATCGTGCCCAGCCACATGCCCCAAGCAGGCGACAAAGCACCGCTTCGAACCATGCGCTCGCCCATGATGGTGATGACATAATACGCCACAAAAAGAAGGATGGCGAGCACCGTGGGCAGGCCAAGCCCACCCTTTCTGATGATCGCTCCGAGGGGAGCGCCGATGAGAAACAAAAGGATGCAAGCGACGGCCAGAAACAACTTTCGATGCCATTCAATGGCATGCCGATCGGCCAATGTTCGTTTGGACTGGCGGTCATCCATTTGGTTTTGGGCCGTTTGGACCGTGTTGCGAAGCATGTCCTTGGCTCCATCAAACACCCTGCGCTCTGCTGAGGGCCCCAATCTGGCCAGCCAGTCTGCATGAATTGTGGAGGTGTCTGCGGAGAAAACGGAGGGCTCATCCGGCGGTGATCGGTCCAAACTGCGCCGTCCAAAATCCCCCATGGCGGCAGCAGCCTGGGTTCTTTGTCCCTCCAATGAATCGATGGCCAAATCAAGTTGGCCCAAGCTCATCATTTCGTAAGCCCTTTTGAACAAGGCTTCATCGGCCTTGGCAAAATCAAGGCTGCTCAAGTCAATCCGAATCCGTTGGTTCTGAAATTGAGTGGTCAGGTGCGGAAACGTTCTGTCCCTTTGACGAACACCGGGCTCCATGCGCTCCTCATAGCTCCACCCATTTTGGAGGTCCAAATGAAGGAATCGTCCCGTCCTGGATGTTTTCATGGTGCCCGATTCGGCACGAATCACCAATCCTGCGCCTTCTCGGCCGCCACCGTGCTGGTGGATGATCACGCCGTTGAGTATGCCGGTTTCTTTTTCGACGGAGCTGGCCCGGATGGCATATCCCTCGATGCCATTGTAAAATACGCCGTCTTCCAAATTCAGTGTGGGCTTCTTTTTGG
This sequence comes from uncultured Flavobacteriales bacterium, assembly GCA_943787435.1. GTDB lineage: Bacteria > Bacteroidota > Bacteroidia > Flavobacteriales_D > Sanyastnellaceae > UBA8752. The sequence goes on from CALSMK010000006.1 coordinate 70,557, forward strand.
TGACACTGTACAAGAGGGTCCGGAACTTCAAGTTGGCCACAGGCCAGGCGCAATTGGCAAACAACAAGGACAGGCATGCCACCAAAGACATCGTCACCAGAAGCGGCCTTAAAATTCGACCCAGGCTCATGCCCGAGGACTTGAGCGCGGTGAGCTCTTCGTGCTCAGCCAAGCTGCCCATGGTCATGATGCTGCTCATCAATATGGCCAGAGGCAAGGCCAAGTTGACCAGCCTTGCAGAGGCATAAAGCAACAACTCCAAAACCACCTGTGTGGCCAGGCCTTTGCCAATCAATTCATCTGCATACACCCACAAAAACTGCATGTCCAAAAAGAACAGCGCCACGAGAAAGGTGATGACGAAGGGCCCAATGAATGAGCGGATGAGGAGTTTGGTTGTGCGCTTCAATGGAGGGTGTTGTCTGAGACTTTCCACAGTCAGGAACGCCAACACAACATTTTGAAGGTGCAAGATTGCCTATTTTTCGCGCTCGAACGGCCAACTGATGCACAACGATTCCAACACTTCGGGCTCTTTTTCTTCCCGACTCCTTCCTTTTTTCATGTTCACCGCGTTGCTCGTGGGATGCGCAGCCCCTGCTGCAGACTTCGGCTCCGATTCGGAAACCGCTGATCCTGTGGCTGCTTCAGCCAGTGAACCCGATGCCAACGGTTTTGTCTGGCAGACAGAACAATTTGCCGATTTGAAGATGATCCGCTACCAAGTTCCAGGTTGGCAACAATTGTCGGATGACCAGAAAAAGCTGACGTATTGTCTGACCCAAGCTGGCTTGAGTGGGCGGGACATCATGTATGACCAAAACAACCGATACAACCTCAGGGTGCGTCACATGATCGACAAGGCCCATGAGGGCTTCTCTGGAGACAAGACCACCAAGGGCTGGGAACGGTTCAGCACTTTCGCCAAAAGGGTTTGGTTCTCCAATGGCATCCACCATCATTATTCCAACGCCAAGATTGTGCCTGAGTGCAGCCGAGAATATTGGGAAATGGTCATGGGCAAGAGTGGTGTCACTGTGGACGCCGATTTGTCAGAGGCGCTCGATGCGTTGTACGACCCAGCGCGCGAGACCAAGAAAGTGGAGCTCAACGCAGACAAAGGATTGGTGGAAGCCAGTGCGGTGAACTTTTATGGGCCCGGTGTGACCACTGCAGAGGCTCAAGCTTATTTCGATGGGTATGCTGTTGACCGCAGCAAGCCGGTTGAAAAAGGATTGAACAGCCGACTCGTCAAGGACGAAGCCGGAAATGTCGTTGAACAGACATACAAAGTTGGCGGCCTATATGGCGACGCATTGGAGAAGGTCTGCTACTGGTTAGAGATGGCCCAGAAGTATGCCGAAAATGACAAGCAAGCCGCAGCCCTTCGTCATTTGGTGGACTACTACCGTACAGGGGACCTGGAAAAGTGGAGCTTGTACAACATCAACTGGGTCAAGGACACAGAAGGCGACATCGACTACATCAATGGATTTGTGGAGGTGTACAATGACCCCCTCGGTTACACTGGAAGCTATGAGACGGTGGTTCAGATCAAGGATTTTGAAGCCTCAGAGCGGATGGCCGTGATGATGGACAATGCGCAGTGGTTCGAGGATCACATGCCATTCATGGATGAGCACAAAAAGGAAAAAGTGGTCGGCATCACGTACAATGTGGTGAACGTCGTGGGTGAAGCTGGTGACGCTTCTCCAAGCACACCCATCGGAGTGAACCTGCCAAACGCCAACTGGATCCGCACCATTCATGGCTCCAAAAGCGTGAGCCTTGGAAACATCATTGATGCCTATGACAACGCAGGTGGAGGCGGCCTTACAGATGAGTTTGCTTTTGATCAGTCCGAGCGACTGCGCGCGCGCTCACATGGCATGTTGGCCGGTAAAATTCACACTGCATTTCACGAGGTGATTGGACACGCCAGTGGTCAACTTGAGGAGGGTGTCAATGAGCCTGCGAGCACCATCAAGGAATATGCGAGCACATTGGAAGAGGGGCGTGCTGACTTGGTGGCCCTGTACTTCATGCTCGATGAAAAGCTCATTGAGCTGGGGTTGACCAAAAATTTGGAGACGGGCCGCTGCGAGTACGACAGCTACATCCGCAACGGCATGTTGATGCAGTTGCGTCGCCTTGACTTGGGCGCGGACATTGAAGAGGCCCACATGCGCAACCGTGCATGGGTCAGCCACTGGGTGGTGGAAAAAGCCAAGGAGAACGAAAGCATCCGCGAAGTGGTTCGGGAAGGCAAGACGTTTTACAACATCGAGGATTACGAGGCTGTCCGGGCTTTGTTTGGAGAGTTGTTGCGAGAGGTACAACGAATCAAGTCACAAGGCGACTACGATGCAGCGAAAGCCCTTGTCGAGGGATATGGTGTGAAAGTGGACCAAGAGATTCACCAGCAGGTATTGGACAGGGCCGAAGCCCTTGGCATTGCGCCTTACGGGGGGTTCATCAATCCCAAATTGGTGGCCACAATGAACGAGGCTGGAGAAATCACCGATGTTGAGCTTACCTACCCGGATGATTTCACCACTCAGATGCTGGATTACAGCAAAGAGTACGGCGTATTGCAGCTGGTCAATTGAAGGGCCGACAAGCGCAGAATTGATGGAGGAGAATCAAGGACTGCAAGGCCGGAAATTGGCCTTGGTGCAAGCCATTTTGAGTGTGGACAGCCAGGAAGAGGTGCAGTCCTTGGAACGCGCCGTCGAAGAAGTGAGGGAGGCCGCTCGAGCCAAGCAGCTCGTGATTGGGTATCGGCCTTCCGGAACCCCGGTGCTCAAGCAACGGTTTTTGGACAAGCTGCGTCATACCCTCAAGGACATCCAACAAGATGAATACATCTCTCTTCAGAGTTTTGAGCAAAGGGCAGCGGACTGGTAACCGGCTTCAGACCGCCTTATTTTTGGGGTTGATGATTGCTGTTGTCTGGCCTTTGGACAAGCTCGGGGCTCAGCAACCCTGCGAAGATGGTGTGGCGGGGCAGTACCCTTGCTTGGGAATGGACCTCCTGTGCGTTAGGAGTTTGGAGGAAATGGGAGGAACCCCAGATGGCAACGGCAACGATTGTTGGGGTTGGTCCAGTGGCGAGCGCGAATTCATGCTATTCGGGCGGAGTGATGGCACCACCATCATCGAAGTCACCGACCCTGTGAACCCAGTCATCATGACGGATGTGCCCACGGCTAGCACCCCCAGCTTGTGGCGCGACATCAAGGTGATTGGCGATGTGGCCTACATCGTGAGCGAGGCTGGAGAGCATGGAATGCAAGTTGTGGACCTCTCTCAGTTGCCTTCGGGTGCACCGGGTGACCCGGTTGGAACACTGGCCTACTACACCGGATTTGGAAATGCGCACAACCTCGTGGCCAATCCCGAAACAGGTTTTGTCTATGGGGTGGGGACCAACACATTTGGCGGCGGGCTGCACATTGTGGACGTGAATGAGCCCAGCAACCCGGTCTTGGTGGGGTCCTGGGAAGAGAGCTACATCCACGATGCCCAAGCCGTGGTTTACAATGGGCCGGATGCCGATCATCAGGGCAAGGAAATTGTGTTTGCCTTTTCAGGTTTTGCTGGATGCTTCATCATCGATGCAGAGGACAAAACCGATTGTCAAACGCTGTCTGCGGTGTCCAATGAGGAGTGGGTTTACTCTCACCAGGGGTGGTTGACAGAAGACCACAGGTTTGTGCTGCTGAACGACGAGATTGATGAGTCCACAGGAATCGCACCTTTGACCCGCACTTGGGTGTTGGATGTCCAGGACTTAGACAACGCCCAGGTGATTGGGTATCATGAGGGGAACCTCGGGGTGACAGACCACAACCTCTACATCCGCGATGGCCTGGCCTACCAGGCCAATTATTATGCCGGCATGCAGGTATTGGACATTGTGGACGCGGCCAATGCTGAAATGGAGTTGGTGGCTTATTTCGACACGAATCCATTTTGGGATGGTGTGGGAACTTCAGGCGGTGCTTGGAACGTTTACCCCTTTTTTGAAAGTGGCAACATTGCCATCAGCACACAAAGTCACTTTTTCATGGTGCGTCCTTCCGAAGGGACGAGTGGATTGAAATTGCCTGAAAATCAATCAGAGTCAATTCAACTTTGGATGCAAGATGGAAAGGTGAAGGTGAGGAGCCATCACAGCGGTTTGGCCACCGTGATGGACATGCGAGGCCGTGTCCAAGCTACGTGGCCCTTGCAGTCGCAAGGCTGGTCCACCTTCATCACCGAGGGCTGGGCATCAGGGGCTTACTTGGTCAAGACCCAAGCCGGAGTCACAGAACGGTTCTTGGTTCATTGATCTGGGGCCTCGGATGCCACAGACAACGCAGCTTCCAATCGCTCAGACAAGCGGTCAAAGGAGACCCCTTGGTCGAGCCTGCCTTCATGAACAAATGAAAGAGAACCTGTCTCTTCGCTGACCACCAAAACGACAGCATCGGTTTGCTCAGAAATGCCCACGGCTGCGCGGTGCCTTGTCCCACACTGGGATGGAAGGTCCATGCGGCCTGAAACAGGCAAGATTCCTCCAGCCCATCGGATTCGATTTCGATCAATGCAGGCGGCTCCGTCGTGCAAGGGGCTCGCTTTTTCGAACAGGGCCACAATCAATGCCGCAGACAGTTGAGCATCCAATGCACTCCAGCCCGTGGCGACTGTAGAGGGGGTCAGCGGCTCTCGGAATGACCACCAAGGCCCCAAGTTGCCTGCGGCGGCATTCTTCAAGTCCTTCTTTGAGTTCAGTCCAAGGGGAGAGATTTGAGTCCGAGTGTCCGGCTCTGCCCAGCCACTTTTGGAGCCACTTTGGGGCTGACCCCATGAATTGACGGTTGCCAATCAACAGCAAAAACTGACGAAGTTCCTGCTGAAAGACAATGAGCAAGGCGATCACCCCAACGCCAATAAATTGCCCCATGATCTCTGCCAGCATGCGCATTTCCAAGGCGTCCACAATCTGGTAGACCAGGTAGATGGCCAACACCCCGATGAAAATCCGAATGGCCGCTGTTCCGCGAGTCAGGCGGTACAGTTGATACAGAATGATGGCCACAGCCAGAATGTCAAGCAGCTGCCAAAGGCCAAAAAAAAGGGCGGGCTGTTCAATCATGTCCTGATGCCGAATGGGCCTTGCGAAGGTATTCGTACAACGCGATGCATTCTACGGCAGGAGCAACATCGTGTACACGCAAGATGTTGGCTCCGCGATCCAATCCCCAAGCATGCAAGGCGGTGGTGCCGTTGAGTGCCGTGTCAGGGCTCAGGTCTAGGGGTTTGTAAATCATGGACTTGCGGCTGATTCCAATGAGAACGGGGCACCTCAACTCTTGAAGTTCTTTCAGGTTGGAAAGAAGCAAGTAGTTGTCCTGGAGGCTCTTTCCGAATCCAAAGCCAGGGTCCACGATGAGATGCTCAATGCCCATGCCTTTCAAGCTCTGCACCCGTTGGCTGAGGTGCGATTTCACCTCGGCATGCACATCGACGTATGCGGGGCTTTTTTGCATGGTTTTTGGCGTTCCCTGCATGTGCATGATGGCCATGGGAACTCCGCCTTCGGCCACCGCATGGGGCAATTCGGGATCCAAAGTCCCGGCAGAAATGTCATTGATCATGTGCGCCCCGGCCTCTATGGCTTTCCTGGCCACATCGGCATGATAGGTGTCCACGCTCAAGGGCAAGTCTGGCCACTGTTCCAAAATGCCTTCCAAAACCGGTTGAATGCGCACCCATTCGGCCTCGGAACTTATGGTCTCTGCCCCCGGACGAGAGCTTTGTCCGCCGAGGTCCAGCATGTCGGCACCTTCTTGAACCATGGTTCGGGCTTTGCTGATGGAGGACTGAGCGTCCACACGGCTTCCGGCATGAAATGAGTCGGGGGTGGCGTTCAGAATGCCCATGACGCGAGGCCGCTCAAACGACAACACCTTGGAGCCAAATGGAATTGGGGCTGTTTTCACCACGCGAAGGTGCAGAGTAGGCTTGGGATTTGAAGGGAAGTGGGGGGAGTTGTGGGAAAACCGTGGTGGAGTCATCACTGAAAGCTGTTCTTCCGAGCTCTGACTTTTGGAACTTTGCCTGCCATGACAAATCAGGACCAACCGACACATCCTTCCGAAGGCCAACCGGAATTGACCCTGACCGAATACAACGCGCAAGTGGCCCGTTGCCGGTCATTGTTCATGGACAAGATGCACGATTACGGAACGGCTTGGCGGGTCTTGAGGCCCAGTTCGTTAACGGATCAGATTTTCATCAAAGCCCAGCGCATCCGCACACTTCAGGAAGGGGCTGAGCGCAGGGTGGATGAGGGCATTCAGCCTGAATTTGTGGGCATCATCAATTATTGCATGATGGCCCTCATGCAAATGGAGTTGCCCGCCGATGCCCCCATGGAGTTGCCTGTCAAAGAGGCCGAGTCTCACTTCGATGGTGCTTTGGACAAAACGAGGTCTTTGATGCTGCTCAAGAACCACGATTACGGCGAGGCCTGGCGAGACATGCGCGTTTCGAGCCTCACCGATTTGATTCTGATGAAGCTGCTTCGCATCAAACAGCTGGAAGATTTGGAGGGAGGGGCCAAGGTCAGTGAAGGCGTGGATGCCGGCTATATGGACATGGCCAATTATGCCCTTTTTGCTCTGATTCACCTGGCTTCAGAAGATTCCACCCATTGAGGTGTTAATCCCCTGTTAAGCAGGCCGTCATCAGGACGGATTCCGGGCGAAATTGCAGAAGCGATTTGGTCCCCATGAAAAACGTCTTTCTTTCCCTTGTCAACGTGTGCCGCGTTTTGGTCGGTGCCTTGTTTGTCGTCTCCGGATTGATCAAAATCAACGACGCCAAAGGGTTCATGTACAAGCTCGAAGAATACTTTGAGCCTGGTGCCCTCAACCTTGAGGCTTGGGCGCCCTACGCTTTGGAGTTGGGGATGCTGGCATCTATTGGAGAGGTCTTGCTTGGTGTGGCTCTGCTTGTTGGGGCATTGCCGCGATTGACATCGGCATTGACTTTGGTCTTGATGCTGTTTTTCACTTGGCTCACCTGGTACACCGATCACTGCGATCCTTTTGGAACCAAAACCATTGTGGAAGCGGGGGTGGAGGTGGTGATTCCCAACCAGTGCGTACTGAGCTGTGGGTGTTTTGGCAATGCCATTCCATTGACGCCCCATGAGAGCTTCATCAAAGATTTGGTCCTGCTGTTTTTGTTGCTGCCTGTTTTGGTGAGTGCCTGGACGTCTGGTTTTGAGTTGAATGAGCGAAGTCGCTCGCTTTGGATGTACACCATGGCCTTGGCCATCACTTGGGTGTTTGGTGAAGTCATGCTTGAGTGGGGCTTTCCAACGCTGTTTTTGGCCATGGGCTTGGCCGCTGCGGAGGGCATCCGACGCCGTTGGAAACGAGAGGGCACCGAATGGGCCATGGCAGCGGGTGTACTGCTTGTGGCCGTGGGCTTCCAGGTGTATACGCTCCGGCATTTGCCAGCCAAAGACCTACCGCCCCTATGCGGTGGGAGAAGACGTAAACCGGAACATGGCCAGTGCCGACGAATTGGGGTTGGAACCGCCCGTTTTCGATAAAAAGGTGAGGTTTTTCAGTGAAGACACAGGAGCCGATACGTTGGTCATGCAATCAGAATACATGGCGGCTCAACTGTGGCAAGATGAAGGCTTTAAGGCGAAGTTTCCCGAGGCCGATTGGGAGAACGCCATCGAGTTCAAAGTATCGGATGGGTATGAGCCTTTGATTTTTGATTTGGATGCGACCAACGAGGCCGGAGAGAGTCAGCTCCAAGCGATGCTGTCTGAGGGGTATACGCTGTGGCACGTGTCCAAGGACTTGGCGTCTTCGGGCGCCCAGGGCCAAGAGGCCATCAATGGTTTGTTTGCAGAGGCTGCCGCCAAAGGGTGGCGCGTGGGGGCATTGACTCCAGCCACCGAGGAGCAGGCGCAAGCCTATCAAAAAGAACACCAGGCAGAGTACCCATTTTACACCACAGACCCCACAGAACTGAAAATCATCATCCGGAGCAATCCTGGGGTGGTGTTGCTGAAAGATGGGGTGGTGCAGAACAAATGGGCTTGGCGCGACATTCCGGCAGGCTGTGAAGAAGCGTTGAACGACCGCTGATGGCCGGGTCAAATCAGCGGGGTTTGGTTCGTCGGATTCTGCGCGGTTTGGCCGTGTTGTGGGGGAGCTTTACGCTGGTCTTTTTGATTTTCACTGCAGTTCCTGACCCCGCCAGACAGCTGGCAGGTCAGCAGGCCGATGCCGAGGTCATCGCCGATTTGCAGTCCAGATTTGGCCTGAACCTGCCAGTCCATGAACGGTATGTCAACATGCTCTCCAACCTGATGCCTTTGGGTACAGATGTCGATGGAAACTGGGGATGGCGGTGGCCTTCCTTGGGCGAGAGTTTTGTGCGTCCAGAAGGGGTGGTGGAGCTCCTGCTCAGCGCATTCCCAGGCACAGCATTGCTGGCCATTTCGGCCCTGTTGCTGGCCGTGATTCTCGGCCTGCCGATGGGGCTCATTGCCGCCAAAAGACCGGGGGGCTGGTTCGATCGAATTGTGGTTGGGGGCAGCGTCATTGGAATGAGTGCGCCCAGTTTTTTCATGGCGGTGCTGATGGGTTATGTTTTCTCTGTGCAATGGGGAGCATGGACGGGGTTGCCTTTGACGGGCAGCTTGTATGATCTGGATTCACAAGGGCAGGAGGTTGTCGCCTGGCGGAATTTGATCCTTCCTGCGCTCACATTGGGCATTCGACCGCTGTCGGTTCTGGCGCAATTGATGCGGGGTTCGGCATTGGATGTCTTGGCAGCTCCTCATGTTCGGACCGCCCGGGCTTTTGGTGCGTCTGAATCAGAGGTCTTGTTGCGCCATGTGCTCAGGAATGCATTGAATCCCGTGCTGACGTCGGCCAGCGGATGGCTCGCTCAATTGCTCGCCGGAGCCGTTTTTGTGGAGTTCGTTTTTGGGTGGCGAGGCTTGGGATTCTTGTTGTTCGATGCTTTGGAACAGCAAGACTTGCCTGTGGTGATGGGGGGCGTATTGTTTGTCAGCCTGGTGTTTGTGACGGTAAACGCCCTCACAGACTTGGCCTACCGATGGCTGGACCCTCGGGCTGCTCAGGCCTGAATCATGGGTTTGACCAATTGGTTGAGCGACCTCACCAATTCGGATGTTGCAGCATTGAAATACCGCTTGGTGCGATAACTGCCCACCCATTGAAGGCCTTGAACCACATTGGTCAAGAACACCTCGTCTGCCACCAAGAGGTTCTGCGGGGTCAGGTTGCACTCATAAACCTTCATACCTGAACTCAAGGCCAGATTGATGACCCGGGTCCGCATGATGCCTGCTGTGGCCCCAGAGTCCAAGCCAGGCGTGTAGAGGACACCATTCGACACGAGGAACAGGTTCGATGAAGTGCTCTCGATGATGCCCATTCGGTCGTTCTGAATCAGGGCAGACCCCAATCCATTTTCATTGGCCCAAAGGCCACTCTGAACGTAGATGTTGGATGCGAGGTTTTTGAACCGAGAGAGGTGATTGGGGGTGCACTTCATCTCGGGATAGATGTCAGTGGAGAGCCCCTTGTCGTTGAGCACGTATTCCACCGTGTCCAGCGGCATGGCCGTCATCACCACATCCAATCCATTCTCCTGTGGGGTGTAAAAGCCATCCCCGCTTCGGGACATGGTCATCCGGACCCGCGCTCCGCCATTCAGATCCTCTGCTTGCAGCAAGGTGGTTATGTCTGCCGCAATGCTCGCCGGAGTGAAGCCCAAAGGGGCGTGAATGCGGTGGGCTTTCAGGCCTTCGCGAAGCCTCTGGTAATGGTCGTCGAGAAACAGCGGTTTCCCTTGGGCGATTCGAATGGTCTCAAAAATCCCGTCGGCAAACAAAAAACCTCGGTTGCCCACAGGAACCCCTGAAGGGCCATCAGAAGAAATTGGGGTCAGTTCCCCATTGATCAAAATGTGCCGCACGCTCAAAGTTAACGCCGGTTGGCCAGTGGAACCTGCACGTACTGAGACAAAGGGGCATTGGGCTCAATGAGCACTCCACGCTTTACGCCTGCACCCAAAGCGCAATCGATGTCTCTGGCTTTGTCTCCAAACATCCAACACCGGTCGGGGTCTAAACCGTGGCGCGCCAGCGCACGCTCCACCATCAACGAACCGGGCTTCCGGCTCAGGCTCTGCCCAAAATCAGGGTGGTGCGGGCTATAGAAGATGTCGTCCAACGGCGCACCTGCATCGGAGCAACATTCCATCAAATGGGCGTGAATTCGGTCCACAGCATCGTGGTCATACCTGCCCTTTGCAATGCCACCTTGATTGGTGATGAGAATCAACTTAAACCCGGCCTTTTTCCATGTCTGAAGGGTGGCCAGCACGGTCGGAAGGATTTGAAATTCCTCCAGACATGTGGTGTAGTCCCCCGGGTCGTGATTGATCACGCCATCTCGGTCAAGCAATATCGCTGCGCGGCTTGGGGTGGGGAATGGGAAAGGCATGGATGTTCAGTGAATTCTGGTGCCGTTGGGCACGGATGAAGGCACGCTGAGAAGCCCAACATGACCGGAGTGGACTGCGCCCAAGATGAGACAGCGGCTGGTGTGCTTTCCCACTTGTTTTGGGGGCAAATTGACCACAGCCACCACTTGGCGGCCCACCAATTGTTCAGCGGTATGATCCAGGGTGAGCTGTGCTGTGGATTTTAAGGATCCCCATTCGCCAAAGTCCAATTCAATCACGTAGGCCGGCGTTTTGGCCATCTCCAGTGGACTGGCACTGAGTATGGTGCCCACCCGCAAATCACAGGCTGCGAACTGAGAGAATTCGACCTCCGGGGAAATTGAAGGATTCGGACCGTTCATGTCGCAAAATTAGCCCGGTCTCGCGGTTAACTTGGCGGCATGGAATCGATGTTTCCCCCCAGTGGTGGTTGGCAGGAGTGGAGCGATGCAGCCCATGCAGCGAGCCGAGGTGGAGAGGTCCGCACCCATGTGGAGCTCGATGGTGGCGAAATCCGAATACCGGCGTACCACCCGCATCGACAAGTGTCCTCGATTCGGCCCAAGACATCCCAGCCATGGAAGCTGGCGGTGAGCCTGACGCATTCTGAGGGGGTAATGCCCGCTTTGGAAGGCGGCGCCGAATCTCTGAGGCTGTTGGGCTGTGAACGTCCAAAAGAATGGCTCCAAGGGGTCGTGAAGGGCTATGTCGACCTTGAGTTTGTGGGCGGGGCATCTCCACGCGAATTGAATTCTGAAGGCGCCATGCCAGAAGAAGGTGGCGTGTTGTTGGATTGGTGGGGAGGAAAGGAATGGGAAGGACATGTGGCCGAGCTGGACGCCCATGGCGGGTCTGGATTGAGGGCGGTGCTGTTGTCCGATGTGAACGCAGAAGGCTGGACCCGAGCTGGCAGGCTTGCATTGTTGGTTCAGGCATGCCAAGAGTTGAGCTCTGCGTTTGCGGGAACGCTCTCAAGGGTCTCTCTGGACTTGGCCATGGATCGAGATCCGATTGTGGCCATGGCCATGTCAGAGGCGCTCAAACGCCTGCTTCAAAATCACTGGTCAGAAGGGCATTGGCCTTGGGTGCGCGCCACAACGGATGAAAGCGGCTTCGAGCCGGATTTGGGCAGAGACAACTTGATCCGAAGCGCTTCCTCAGCCATGGCGGGGGTGCTCAGCAGCTGGGATTCGGTGGCTGCCCGAGGTCCGGCTCCTCAGCATCCGCCATCTGACCTGTCTGATCAAGACAAGTGGACCCGAAACTCTTTGCACTTGCTGAGAGAAGAGTCAGGGCTGAGGCACCCCAATGCGGTGGTCTCACCCTTGATCGACGCCTTGGCTTCAGCCTTCGTTCAGGGAGCAGAGTTGTACCTCAAAGCCTTCGGCGATGTCGATTCCCGTTCGCTCAAAAATGCAGGTTCGGCCCGTTGGAGCATCGATCCCATTGTGATGGAGGTTCCCCTCAGCGAAGAGGGAGAGGGGTTGGAATTCCAAGGGGCCGGATTGCCTCCCTACTTGCGAGGCCCGTATGCCAGCATGTACACCCAGAGACCTTGGACCATTCGGCAGTATGCCGGATTCAGCACCGCCGAGGCTTCGAATGATTTTTACCGGAAGAATTTGGCGGCCGGACAAAAGGGTCTGAGCGTTGCATTTGACTTGGCCACGCACCGTGGCTATGACAGCGACCACCCGAGGGTTTCTGGCGATGTGGGAAAAGCCGGTGTGGCCATCGACAGTGTAGAAGACATGAAGCGGTTGTTCGAGGAAATCCCCCTCGACAAAATGTCAGTGTCCATGACCATGAATGGGGCAGTCTTGCCCATCATGGCCTTTTACATCGCAGCCGCCGAGGAACAGGGGGTTATGTCTGAGCAGCTTTCGGGCACCATTCAGAATGACATTTTGAAGGAGTTCATGGTGCGCAACACCTTCATTTATCCGCCTTCTCCGAGCATGCGCATCATCAGCGACATCTTCGCTTACACTGCGGAGCGCATGCCCAAGTTCAATTCCATCAGCATTTCTGGATACCACATGCAGGAGGCTGGGGCCACCGCCGAACAGGAGCTGGCCTATACCATCGCCAATGGTTTGGCCTATGTGAGGGCCGGGATCAAGGCGGGGCTTGATGTGGATCAGTTTGCGCCGAGGTTGAGCTTCTTCTGGGGCATTGGAATGGACCTGCTGACCGAAGTGTCCAAGCTGCGGGCAGGCCGCGTCTTGTGGGCCCGGCACATGGCCCAGTTTTCGCCCCAGCATCCGCGCTCATCTATGCTGCGCACGCATTGTCAAACCAGTGGATGGACCTTGACCGAGCAAGACCCCATCAACAACGTCTCCAGGACGGCCATTGAGGCCTTTGGGGCAATCTGGGGAGGCACACAAAGCTTGCACACCAACTCCCTCGACGAGGCCATTGCCTTGCCCACAGAAGACACCGCACGGATCGCCAGAAACACACAGTTGATCTTGCAGAAGGAGGCGGGCACGACCCAGTGGGTCGATCCGCTCGGAGGGGACCAAGAAGTGGCCTCGAGAACGGCTTTGTTGATCGAAAAGGCCGAGGCCTTAATTCTCGAAATGGATGCCGCTGGGGGAATGCCCAAAGCCATAGATCAGGGGTTGCCCATGCAAGGCATCGAGACTGCAGCGGCCGAGAAGCAATCCAGAATCGACGCGGGCCGCGATCGGATTGTGGGCTTGAATGTCTTTCCCGGTCGTGCGCCGAGCAACATGGAGGTGCTCAAGGTCGACCACGAGTCCGTTTTGAATGGCCAGCGAGATCGATTGAGGGCTTTGAAATCCCAAAGGGATGCCAACGCTGTGAAGAGGTGCTTGGAGCAGCTGGTGTCTGCAGCGCAAAACCAGGGGAACTTGCTTGAGGCCTCGGTGGAGGCAGCCAAAGCGAGGTGCACGCTTGGTGAAATTTCAGAAGCCTTGGAGGAGGTGTTCCAACGTCACAAGCCTGTGGTCCGACCCGTTCGAGGTATTTTTAGGAAACACCTTGGAGAGAGATCCGAATTCAAAGAAGCCGTGAAGAAAGCCGCCCAGTTCGCCGATTTAGAAGGCAGACAACCCAGAATTTTGGTGGCCAAGATGGGCCAAGACGGTCATGACAGAGGGGCAAAAGTCATTGCCAGTGCTTTTGCAGACTTGGGATTTGATGTGGACCTCGGTTCGCTGTTTCAGACGCCTGAAGAAGTGGCCAGACAAGCGGTCGAAAATGATGTCCATGTGGTGGGGATATCCACCTTGGCGGCTGGACACTTGGTTTTGGTTCCCGCCTTGTATCAAGCCCTTAAAAAAATGGGCAGGGAAGACATGATCGTGGTCGTGGGAGGGGTGATTCCCAGGGAGGATTACGAGGCGCTGTACACCTCTGGAGCCACAGCCATATTTGGGCCGGGAACCCCCGTTGTTCAATCCGCAACCCAGATCTTAGACCTGTTGATCGAGGCCTATGGATAAGGTGAATCAGTGGCCGTCGGTTCCCAATGACGCGATGGGGTAACGGTATCCCCGAATCACATCTTCGACCGGCATAAATGGCTTGCCGGCCAGCTGAACGTTGACCAACCGAATGGGAGAATCGTTGGTTCCCACCCACAATTGATCGCCGACCACCTGGCATTGTCCTGGGTTCAGGCCGCTGGGTGCGTGGCCTTCTGTAGGAGCCACATCCGTCCCTTTTACTTTCAAGGTGGCGCCATTCAGGGTGGTCCAAGCTCCTGGAAAGGGGGTCATGCCCCGAATGAAATCGGCCACTTGGGCTGTGGTTTGCCTCCAATCGACACGTCCGTCTTGACGAAACAGCTTGGGCGCAGGCCTCTCTTGTCCCGTCAACAATTCGGATTGAGGAACACCCAGCAGGGGCTCTGAAGCCAATGCGTCGGCGGTGTCCACAGCAAGGTTTGCTCCGGCTTTCATGAGCTGCACATAAACTTCGCCGGCGGTGTCATTTGGCCCAATCAAAATGGATTGCTGCAGCAGCAGAGCGCCAGTGTCGATGTCACGGGTGATGAAAAAAGAGGTCACCCCAGTCCGCTTTGCCCCAGAGACAACGGCGTGTTGAATCGGGGCTGCCCCTCGAAAATCAGGAAGCAAACTCCCGTGAATGTTGACCGTTCCCCTCGATGGGCGGGACCAGACGATTTCGGGAAGCATTCGGAAGGCAACCACCACGAACAAGTCGGCTCGCCAATCATCAAGCTGGGAGAGGAATTCAGTGGCTCTTAGTTTTTCGGGTTGTGCAATGGGAAGCCCCATCCCTTCGGCCATGACCTTTACCTCGGAAGGCTTCATCTGTTGGCCTCTGCCAGCTGGGCGGTCAGGGGCGGTGACCACACCCACCACATCGTGCCGGCTGTTGGCCAAGGCCTCTAGACCCGCTGCAGCGAAGTCAGGGGTGCCAAAAAAGACAATTCGAAGCGGGGAAGAACTCATCTGCGGCCGCAAAGGTATGGGCCACTTTTGGTCACCTGTTGTAGGAATTCGAATGGTTTTGCTCAGATTCTTTTTGAACGCCAATCATGGCGGAACAAAAACCATGCGCATCCCAAGCCCATGGAGGAGAAATAGGTGAACTCAACCCACCAAATGCGCCAGACGGGTTGGGGCCACCACAATGTGACGCTGAAGGCGCAGAAGGCGTATATGACAATGGCAGACAACTCGATCACCAGTGCAGGTGTCGTGTGGCCACTGCCTTGTATGGCGCTCAGCATCACCGACACAGCACTGTACAACATCATGGCCAGAAAAATGACAGGCAGTGTTTTGCCAGCTGCTTGCAAACCTTCCGGATCATCAAAAAAGGGTTGTGCGAGCCACTCCGGGTAAAGAAGCAGGCCATGGGCCAAAATGAGGATGCCGGTGATGTTCACCACAAAAAGCCGGCGAAGGGTGTCGGGCAATTCAGACCCGCGCTCCTCTCCGAGCAATGTGCTAACGTAAGTTCTGGTGGTTTGCTGAACACCTTGGGTGACCGTAAAGGCCAGCATGAAATAGTTTCGGGCCACATGGCTGACTTTGAGCTCCAGCATGCCCACCTGTTCCACCAGAAAAAAGAACATGCTCCATGTGCCCAACGTGAGCGTCAATTGGAGAACCAGAGGAAAGGCCAGTTTGACCCAATGCCAGATTTCTTGGAGGTTCAGAAGTTGACGCTCCCAAACCGCCCTGCCATTGGCCCGAATGACCGCAACAAGAAGCACGCTCAAACCAGCACATTCTGAACCAAAACTGGCCCAGGCCGCACCCTCTGCTCCCAAGCCTGGCAATCCCCACCGCCCTGAAATGAGAATCGAGTCCCCGAGAATGTTCACCATCCCCACGCTGATCATGGACACCATGAGCACTTTGGAACGGGCTGTCCCCATGAAGTAGGCATAGAGCATCAACATCATGAATCCCGGCAAAAAACCCCATTTGCGCACAGCGATGAACCGAGAGAAAACGTCACCCGTGGCCGGGTCACGAAAAACGTCGGCAAACCCCAATTGCAGTGCCAAGTGAACTGTCGCAATCAGGCAGAATCCAATCAAGAGCAAGCCCAGCAGTCCAGTTCGGAGCAAAACCAAGGCGCGCTCTCCGCGGCCTTCTCCCACACGGCGGGCAATCAGGATTTGCCCAAGGCTGGCCAAACCCTGACCCACCATGGCCAAAGTGACATACAAGATTCCGGCATTTCCTGCGCCATTGAGGGCGGCATCGGAGACTTGGCTCAAGAAGTAATTGTCGGTGAGCACCACCAAGAACTGGGTGAAGGTGCCGGCTGAAATGGGCAGCGCCAAGCTGAGAATGGAGCGGTAATCGCTCGACAATGAAGGGCTCATGGCTGAATGCTCAGAGGCGTGGTGGCGCTTCACCTGAGCGCAGCCGATTCAGAAGCCCTTGGGCGTCTTTTACAGTTTTGCTGGCCCAGTCTCCTAAGATTCGCGGGTGCTCCTCTTGGGGAACTTGCCAAGACAATCCTTTGGTGGAGCGCACGCGATGGGCAATGGTTTGCAGTGTGAGTGCAGCAGCCACAGAGATGTTGTAGCTCTCAGTAAAGCCAAACATGGGAATCCGAACGAAATAATCGGCTTCTGCTTTGGCTTCTTCGCTGACTCCAGGACCTTCAGAGCCAAAGACCAAGGCCACAGGTCGATCCAAGGGAAGGTCTTCGGGTGTGGTGTCGTTGGTGTGCGGGGTGGTGCAACAAATGGCGTACCCCCTTGATTTGAGGTCCCTCAAGGCAGACTTGGTTTCGGTGTGACGTTCAATATCCAGCCATTTTGCAGCGCCTTTGGAGACTCCCGGCGCCAATCTGTAAGGGTGATTTACCTCGATGATGTGTGCCGATTGAATGCCGAATCCATCACAGCTGCGGAGAACGGCCGAGGTGTTGTGAGGGTCATAGAGGTCCTCGGTGACGGCAGTCACCCAATGCATGCGTTGCTCCAAAACCTCGGCAAATCGTTGCTTTCTGGCTTCGGTGAGGTACGGTGAAAGAAGGGGGAATCGATCGTCTGTCACGTTGCAAAGAAAATCCCCGGAACGCCAATGGCGAGCCGGGGATTGTCGTTTCGTTATTGAAGGCTTACTTGACCTTCTCGTTCAATTCAGCACCTGGCTTGAACTTCACCACGTTCTTAGCTGCGATGGTGATTTCCTTTCCGGTCTGTGGGTTACGACCCTTACGGGCTTCACGGTGAGTCACGGAAAATGATCCGAAGCCAACGAGAGCAACACGCTCGCCTGACTTGAGTGCGCCACTGGTGGCGTCGATGAATGCGTCGAGGGCGCGACCTGCGTCGGCCTTGCTGATGCCGGCACCTTCGGCCATTGCATCACGAAGTTCTGATTTGTTCATGGTAATCGTTAATTAGGTTGTGAACTCCTCAAATGTATATGCTAAACCCCGCGTCCCGCGCGGCATTGCGAAGGATTTTATCCGATTTGTGAATAAACCACCATGAATTATGGAAAAACCCAAGAATCCAGCATTCACGGGGTTTGTCAGAGGATGACCGAGATTTGCACCTTAAAACAAAGCTGAATGTCCTCTGATTTGCCCAATCACCCCATGGAAAGTGCCTTCGAAGCCATGGGGCCAGTCGTCGATTATGAGGTGGGCCTTCGTTACAGCGATATGGACACGTTCGGTCATGTCAACAACGCGCGCTACTTCACGTTTTTGGAGGAAGCGAGGATTGCATGGTTCGAGGCTTGCGTCCCTGAAAAATGGGACTTTGAAAAGCACGGGGTTCTGGTCGTTCGCAATGAAATGGATTACATCAAGCCCGTGAATCCCGGAGACAGGTTGGTCATTCGTTTGGGGGCATCTGGGATGGGCAATTCCAGCATCAACATCAAGTATGAGGGCTTTGTGTTCCCCCGAGGGGATGAAGAAAAGGCGACTTTGGCTTTTCGCGCCGCCACCACATTGGTGAGTTGGGACACCTTGGCCGGCAAGGTCACACGGGTCCACGATGATTGGCGCGTGGCGATCACCGGCGCTTAAATCGAAATCAACGCAAGAGGTAGACCTGAAAGTGCCAAGGTTCCAGAGTCATGTCTTGTCCCCAATCGAATTCAGAAGGACCCGAGCCATGGATGCCCAGCACTGAAGTCCCGGTCTTCGCCCCGTTTTGAAGGGGGGACAATGAAGACCAATCCAAGGAGTCAGGTTGGTCAGAGGCATTGGTGACCACCAACAAATGGTGTTCCCCATCTGAACGAAGAAAATGGTATTGACCTTTTCTGGGAATCAAGTGGCTCATGGGTGAGGCAAAGCAGGCCCTGTGATTTTTGCGCGTTTGACCCAATGCGGCGGTATAGCTCCAGAGTTTGTTTTCGGTGGGGGTTCTCTCTGAGGCCAGAAAGGCGTTTCGCTTGTCACTGGCCCATCCACCCGGGAAGTCATCCCTCACCAATCCATCGGGTGCAGCAAAACCATCCATGCCGAGTTCGGTGCCGTAATAAAGACAAGGGATGCCACGGGTCATCATCACCAGGCCAATGCCGTATCGCGTTCTTGGGATGTCACCGGCCACGCTGCTCCATCGGTCGGTGTCGTGGTTGTCGACGAAGGTGATCAATCGATTCGGGTCAGGATACACCCCATCTTGAGCCAATGTGGCATGCACTCGAGTGATGCCAGTGCGCCATGTGGGATCTTCTTGAATGGCATCGCGCAGTGCAAAATGAAGTTGAAAGTCTTTCACACTCGATAAATGCGAATCATGGGCGCTCAAGGCGCTGCCCGATAAATAGCTCGATTGGGCAGCGGGACTTGAGACCCAACATTCACCAAACATGAAGAAGTCGGGGTGCGATTTTAGAATGCGATCCGCCAGGTGGGCCATGAACGACTGGTCAGAATAAGGATAGGTGTCGATCCTAAATCCATCGATTCCAGCTTCTGAGATCCACCACAGAGCATTTTGAATCAAAAGGCTGGCCAGCAGGGGGTCAGATTGAGGGGCGAGGTCTGGCATTTCCCGAACAAACCACCCTTGATTGAAGACCTCCACTTCCTCTTGAACAGCATGGGGGTCCGTCATCACGTTGCAGTTGTAGTTGGTCAGGGTGAATTCTGGCCATTGATGAAGCCACGTGCTGTCTGGCAGATTTTTGACCATCCAATGGTTGTGCCCCCAGTGGTTAAAAATCACGTCCTGAATCACGCGAATGCCGCGGTCATGGCATGCTTTTACCATGTCTCGGTAGGCTTGATTCCCACCCAGACGTGGGTCAACGGTGTAGTGGTCGGTCACTGCATAGCCGTGATAACTCGCCGATGGCTGGTCATTGAGCAAAACGGGATTCAGCCACAAAGCGTCGACGCCCAAATCTTGCAGGTAGGAAGTGTGTGCGGCCACGCCTTGCAAGTCTCCTCCATGCCGGGCATACATTTCAGACCGATCGAGGGTCGATTCTTTCAGGCCTGGCACTACGTCATTGCTGTGCTCTCCATTGGCAAATCGATCGGGCATGATCAGATACATGGTGGACCCTGGCTCAATCCCCTGGCCCCCGGCTGGCCGTTCTGCTGAATCGCGAATCGGGTAGGGGATGATGTGCTGGCTTCCATTGGGGAAGCTCAACTGCAGACGGTGGTCACCAGCGGGACAATCCGGCTGAATCGACAAATGGACAAACAAAAAATCCGAATGGCTCCGTCTTTCTTGGTGGTCGACAAGGACAGTTTCCGAAAGCGAAAAGGCTTGAGCACTGGCCATGTTTGGCCCGAAAAGGCAAAGGACAAACTCGGGTTCTGTTCCTCCATTCCACCAGTGCGGCGGCTCCATCTTGGACAAAACGGCATTTGGGTTTTGGGCCATGGTCGTTTGCCACCCCCAGTCACACCCCAAGAGAAGTACCAATGAAACTGTGCAAAAACGAAAAGCAGGTTGAAAAACGAACATGGGTGCAAGCTAAATTGGCCGTGTACATCAAACACGATTTATGAAAACATCATACCCCTTAATGCTGGCGATGCTCTGGATGGGCACCATCGCGGCACAAACAGTCCCGGTTACATTCCGAGTGGACATGAACAATGAGACCGTCAGCATGGAGCTTGGCGTTCACGTTGCGGGAAACTTTCAAGGCTGGGACCCAGCGTCTACTGCTTTGACTGACGACGATATGGATGGCATTTATGAAGCCACCGTTGAAGTGTCCGACAGTTTGACTTTGATCGAATACAAGTTCGTGAACGGAAACGATTGGGGCATGGATGAGACCGCCCCGGAGGCCTGCGCATGGAATGGAGGGACCAACCGCCATTTTGAACTGGAAGGCGCCACCGTTTTGGATGCACCTTGTTTTGGCCAATGTGGCGCCTGTGGAACGACCACCATTTTGTTCAAAGTGGACATGGGTCAGCTTGAGGCCATCAACCCAGTGGGGGTTCACATGAACGGCAACTTCAATGAAAATGGAGCTTGGAGTTCGACCGACTTCTTGCCCATGGAAGATTCAGACGGAGACCTGATATATACGTATGCGGCAGAAATCAACGGCGCCATGCTCGATCCCATGGACACGGCCCTGTTCAAGTTTGTGAACGGAAACGTCTGGGATTTTGCGGAAGGTCCTGATGGTGACTGCACCATGTCAGGAAATCGGATGATGCCCCTCACAGGCGGAGACATGGTGTATGAGCTGGGACCGGGTCAGCCCTATTGCTTTGGTTCATGCGGAAGTTGTGTTGCACCAACCCCCGTGACCTTCCGTGTTGACATGAGCACCCAAGCCGAAGTCTCAGCAAATGGGGTTTGTGTGGCGGGAAGTTTCCAAGGCTGGACAGCCGGCCAGGACTTTTTGACCGACGATGACGGAGACATGGTGTATGAGTTGACCATGGATGTCCCCCCGGGTGACTACGAGTTCAAATTCATCAACGGAAACAATTGGGGAGGCGATGGCGATGGAAACATTGACAACGAAAACCCCCCAGGTGAATGCGTCACCAATGGCAACCGAACAGTGACAGTGGGAGAGGAGGCCATGACCGTCCAGTACTGCTATAACCAATGCAGCGAATCCTGTGTGGCGGACCCCAATGCAGCACCCATCACTTTCCAAGTGGACATGACCAATGAAACCGTTGGAGAAACTGGGGTGTGGTTGATCGGTGGCATTACTTCACCGCAATGGCAAGCTGGAGCATTGGAAATGAGTGACGCCGATGGAGACAATGTATACGAAGTCACGTATGAAGTGTCAGGAGCTGCATTTTTTGAATACCGCTTCTGCAACGGAGATCCATTTCCTGGAGGGGTGGTTGACAACGAAGTGGCCGAAAATGGAGACTTTGAAGCCGGAGGATGCGGCCAGGCCAATCCTTTTGGAGAGGCAAACCGCACCCATACCCGCTCGGGCGAAGTTGAAGTGTTGGGTGCCTATTGCTACGCAAGTTGCTTGGACTGCAATGGGGACACGGTGGGCACTGTGATTTCAGTTCTCGAGGTGGAAGACAGAATCGGACTCGAAGTGTTCCCCAACCCTGTGGAGGACATTTTGAACGTGCGCGTGGAAGGCCATGAAGGATTGGCTGACATCCGGATCATGGACATGAGTGGAAAAGTGGTGCTGGCTGATCGCCGGGCCATCTCCGCCGGGTCGGTTCTGACCTATACCACAGAGGCGTTGCGCTCAGGTGTTTACATCCTCGAGGTCCACAGTGCAACAAAGCGCTCTGTCATTCGTTTGACGGCACGTTGAGTCTAGCTGTTATAACGATATCATGAAAGAGGGGGCTTAGGCCCCCTTCTTTCTTTCCTACCTCATCTGTGAAAAGTCCTGCATTTCTCCGCGCTTTTTTGGAGTGCAAGAGTGACAGGAGCCATCTATATTGCACCCAGATTCACATTAACACCACACCAACGCATGAAGCGATTGCTACTCGGTGTCCTTGCAGCCTGCTGCAGCACACTTGCCTTTTCTCAAGCTACTGAAATTGTCATTGAGACTTACGCCGAAGACATCGGCATGGTCGGTTCCGTCGACTTGACGGGTTACAACACCTACCGCCTTTACGCCAAGTTCAGTTCTCCAAACGACTTCCTCGGAGCTGTTCAAGGCGATTCCAACTTCCCCACGAAAATCCAGGGAGGAAACAACTTTTACAACGATGCCGTCGGCACCAACTCGAACGAAGGCTACAACCCGATTTTGTTTGGGGGATTTCCATCCTTGCAGTATGACAGCTACCTGACGATTGGAATGGCGGGCACCTCCAATTCAGACGCGGGTGAAGCGGCCATCAACTTCGCGGTGGATGACGCCAACAACTGGCTCGCTCCTTTTGAGCCGGGTGGCGGAGCAACAGGACAGGACATCATCATTGACTCCCAAATTGGCGGAGCATGGTTCCCCTTGTTCCCGGACTCCAATGCTTTTGCCGGAGAGGATTCTTTGGTGATGATTGGTCAGTTCACCACAGACACAACGTTGTTTGGTGTGGTGAGTTTGTTCATGTTCATTGATGGCGAGCAAACCAACGACACTTTGATTACGCTCCCATTTAGCAGCATCGCGGGCGCCATTTTCGGTTGCACCAACGAAGCCGCTGATAATTACTCCATGGACGCCAACGAGGATGACGGCACATGCGTTTTCCCTTGTGATTATCCAGCAACGCAGCTGACGATCGTCTCTGCATCTACCGGACCTGAGAGCTGCAATGGATATTCCAACGGTTCAGCCTCTGTTGTCGTGACTGGAGGTCAAGGAAGCTTGTCTTACAGCAATGGAGAAACAGGCAATGCCACAGGTGACTTCAACAACGTTGCAGCGGGGATGGTGACCATCACCGTTTCTGACAATGTGGGATGCACCACGGACACGATGTTGATGGTCCCAAGTCCAGATCCCCTGGACATTTCAGCGATTCTTTCTGATGGAATCAGCTGTGTGGGAACTGCAGACGCAGTGTTGAGCGGAAGCAGCACAGGAGGAACTGGAGAAGTCATGTTCAGCCTCGAAGCGCCAGTTACGGATAGCACAGGCACATACTTCAACAATGGTTCAAGTGTCCTTCTCTTCGAGAATCTGGGGCCCGACCTTTACACTGTATACGCCCTCGACGCCAATGGATGTTTTGAGTCCACACCTGGAATCGGCGTTGCCGACCCACTGCCACTCCAGATTTATGACAACACGGCCCCTACTGCCTGTCCCGATTCTGAGGATGGTGTTGTGGCCATGCAGCACTTCGGCGGAAGCGGTGCAGTGGAGTACAGCTTGGATGGATCGAGCTACTTCAGCGACAACATCTTTTCAGATTTGGCTGCAGGGAGTTACACTTTCTATGGATTGGACGTGAATGGTTGTGCTGATTCAACTGAAGTTGAAGTCGGGTCGCCATCTGCTTTTGAGACCATTGTCGAGTTGGTGTCTCCCAGTTGTTTCGGAGACGAGAACGGAGCGATCACGCTCGAAGCGCAAGGAGGCACGGCCCCCATGTCTTACATCTATAACGGTGACACTTTGAACAGCTTGATGCTGACCATGCTGGCTGGTGGCGATTATGCCATCACTTTGTTGGACGGAAACGATTGTACATCTGACGCCAGTGTCACGTTGGAGCAGCCCAGTGAAATCGTTCCTGCAGGTTCCATCACAGATGTGTTGTGCAATGGTGATGAGAATGGAGCCATCTCAGTGTTGGCTACGGGAGGAACCGGTATGGGCTTCACCTTTGACCTAGACGGCGCCGGATTCGGACCGAATGGAGAATTCGACGGCTTGACGGCTGGAGTCTACACGGTAACAGTCCAAGACGACAGTGAGTGTGCCGGTTCTGTTGACTTCACAGTGGGAAGTCCAGACGAAATCGCCGTCTCAGTTGACGCCAATGCAGGTGCATCTGGCTCTGAATCGGATGGTGTCATCGACATCACTGTCACTGGTGGAACTGCACCTTACAGCATTTCTTGGGAGGGCCCTGGATTCACCAGCACCGACGAAGATGTTTCCGGAGTTGCCGCTGGAGATTACACAGTCACCATCTCGGATGAGAACGGCTGTGAGTTCACCAGCACCACCATTGTTGTGGTCAGTGGAATTGAGGAAGTGCTCAACGTAATTGATGTGACCCTCTTCCCGAACCCAACACGCGGAATGGTAGAGGTACAATTGAACGGACTCAATGGCGAGTCTGTCATGACCATCATGACCGATGGCCTTGGAAGGGAAGTGTCTCGCCAAGACTTGGGCAACCTCACAGGAACTGTGATTGAGCGGATGGACCTCTCCGGAATGGAGTCAGGCGTCTACTTCTTGCAATTGATTGTCGATGGCTCTGTGAAGACGATGCGCGTGGTCAAGCAATGATCATTCAACCATATTGAAGGAAAAGGGCGGCCCAAGGGTCGCCCTTTTTTTGATTCAAAAAATCGTTTTTGGCGGTTCATCCAACATGGGCTGTTGATAGACGGCGATTGGGAGATGTTTTGTGCTTCATTAAACAATGGACTTTAGTGACGAATTGAACCAACCCTACACAAATGAAGCTGCATAAGCTCTTACTGGCCCTGTGCCTTTTGCCAACTTGGCTAAGCGCCCAAGAATATGGCCTCGAAGTCGAGGTGGTTACGGATGACATTGGCATCCTTGCTGGCGCCCTTGGTGTCACTGACCTCACTGGCTACTCTTGTTATCGCGCATACATCACGATGGAGAACGAGGACGATTTCCTGAGTTCGATCTCTGGAGATGCCAACCATTCTACGTATGTCACTTCTACTGAAGATTTCTTCCATGCGGAGTTGGGTGCTGGCACCCCAAATGGCATCAACAGCCTGTTGTTTCCAGTATATCCAGACTTGGAATATGACAGCTGGATCACCATTGGTTTGGAAGGGTCACCCAATGCAGGTGCCGGTGAAGCCAATGTGAGTACTGTGCAGTCTGCAGGAAATCCTTGGCTCACCAATTTTGATCCAGGAGGGGGCATGCCCGGTGGAGACATCGTGATTGATGATGAAATCGGTGGCGCTTGGTACGCCTTGAATGGAGATGCCAATGGCATCGCAGGAAGTGACCTCAAGGTTTTGGCCGGACAGTTCACCACCACTGGAGACATTCAAGTGCAGTACTACACGCAAATCTTCATCCAGGGTGACGGTCAGAATGAAGTTCCTGGAGAAGGCGGTGCGGAGCGTCCTACATACAACTACCCAGCTTCGTTGGACCCAGGTTGTATTGATGAGACGGCTTGCAATTATGATTCGACAGCAGGTGTTGACGATGGAAGTTGCACCTACGCAGAGTTGTATTACGACTGCGATGGCGAGTGCATCAACGATGCAGACATGGATGGTTTGTGCGACGAGCTCGAATCGGCTGGCTGCACGGACGACACCGCTTGCAACTACAGCGAGAATGCCACAGACGATGATGGTTCTTGCGAGTTCACCAGCTGCGTAGGGTGCACGGACAACATGGCGTGCAACTACGACGAAGACGCCACTGTCTCCGACAACACGGAATGCACATATGCAGAAGACTACTATGACTGCGATGGCAATTGCATCAATGACGTCAACGAAAATGGCATCTGCGATGAAAATGAAACGTTTGGTTGCACAGACATGGATGCCTGCAACTATGACATGAATGCGGATGCCGATGACGGGTCATGCACTTATCCCTTGACGGATTATGTGGATTGTGATGGCAACTGCTTCAACGACTCAGATGAAGATGGATTGTGCGACGAAGAGGAAGGCTGCTCTGATGCCGAGGCTTGCAACTACGACCCGGCCGCAGTGGTGATTGAGGCTCCTTACTGCCTCATCGTGGACACCGTCGCTGTGCACACCACAGGTGATCTGGCAGGCATGACCACATACCGCTACTATGTGAAGTGTATGAATCCAGCAGACTTCGTGAGTTCAGTTTCTGGGGACGCAATCAACCCCACTCAGGTGACCACCACAACGGATTTCTATCAAGACGAGTTGAGTTCAGGAACACCAAGCTTCAATGCGTCTTTGATTGCCACATTCCCGAATTTGCAATACGACAGTTACGTAACCATCGGTCTAACCGCCAGTCCTGACGTTTCCGCAGGCGAGGCAAGCATTCAAACGGTTCAAGATCCGGACAGTCCTTGGTTGACCAACTTTGATCCAGGTTTTGGTGCAGCAGGCAGTGACATCTTAATGGACACTGAAGTCGGCGGAACATGGTTTGCTTTGAATGGCGACGCCAACGGAATCGCTGCAAACAGCGAGGACAACCAAGTGTTGATCGCTCAGTTGACCACAAGTGGAGACGTTGAGGGCAACTTCTACGTTCAAATCTTTGAGAATGGACAGGGGTCAAACGACATGTTCTTCAACTTCAACATTGGTGATGCTTGCGTGGCGCCCGATGAAGACTGCAACTACCCAGAAGACATTTATGGTGTTGATTACTTGGATTGTGATGGCAACTGCTTGAACGACATGGACGAAGATGGCATTTGCGATGAAGACGAGATTCCTGGTTGTACCGACATGGACGCCTTGAATTTCATGGCGACTGCCACGGACGACGATGGCAGTTGCGCTTTTCCTGCGGCCAGTGTCTTTGACATCATTGAGGGCAGTGAAGCCCACACCATTTTGGAAGATTTGATTGTGGCAGCTGACCTTGACAGCCTCCTGACCTTTGGAGGAGCCTGGACCGTCTTTGCACCTACAGATGCTGCTGTTGCCGCGTTGCCATCGTTCATTGTGGACGCACTGCTTGCGGATGCAGCTTTGCTTGCAGAGGTGCTGACTTATCATGTGGTTGCGGATTCTGTGACCAGCGACATGCTCTCAGATGGGTTGACCATCGACATGGTCAATGGTCAAAGCGCGACCATCACCTTTGACAACGGCGGTATTTTCATTGAGAACGCCGAAATCATCATTGCTGACCTCATTGCAGAGAACGGAGTGGTTCACGTGATCGACGCAGTGATTGTCCCTTCGATTGCAGGCTGCACGGCGATTGCCAGTTGCAACTACAACCCGATTGCTGATTCAGATGACGGTTCCTGTGATTACACCAGCTGTGCTGGCTGTCTTGATGAAAATGCCTGTAACTATGACAGCACAGCCACGCTGAGTGACTTGCCTAGCTGCACATATCCCGAAGACCTCTACGGAGCAGATTACTATGATTGTTTGGGGGAGTGTTTGAACGATGCAGACATGGATGGTGTTTGTGACGAAGCTGAAGTGGATGGTTGCATTTATGAAGAAGCTTGCAACTACAATCCAGAAGCCACTGAGGACGATGGCAGCTGTGACTATCTCACATGCGCAGGTTGCACAGACGAGATGGCTTGCAATTATGACGAAACAGCCACCATCGACAGTGGATGTACCTATCCTATTGACCTGTATGGTTCTCCCAATGTGGATTGCGACGGGGAATGCTTGAATGACGCCGACATGGACGGTGTGTGCGATGAAGAAGAAATTGTGGGTTGTCTCGACGAGAACGCTTGCAACTATGACAGCTCCGCCACCGACTACGATGTGAACCTTTGCGATTACAGCTGCTTGGGTTGCACTGACTCTATGGCGGCCAACTACGATCCTAGCTCAACCATCGACGATGAGTCCTGCCTCTACTGCGCATTGGAAATCGATGAGGACCCACTTGTTGTGGATCTCTTGTGCGCGGGTGAAATGAACGGAAGCATCACCATTGCGGGTTCAACGGGCAACCTCGGATCCGTTGAATACGGACTTGAAGGCAGTGCATTCCAGTCTGACCTCGTCTTTGACCAATTGGCTGGAGGTTCATACAAGATCATTGCCATGGACTCTTTGATGTGCACAGACACATTGGAAGTCAACGTGATCGAGCCTGCTGCGATTCAGATGTTTGCTTTCGCGAGTGACGTGGATTGCTTCGGCGATGATGATGGCTCCATTTTGGTGACTTCTGAAGGAGGCACTGGTGTCATCACCTATGATTTGGCCGGCACGACCAACATTGATGGCGACTTCCAAGGATTGGATGCAGGACCTTACACGGTATTCGCTGTTGACGCCAATGGTTGTGAAGCTGACATCACAGCTGATGTAGAAGAGCCAGATGCCATAGCCATCACTGTGGACGGTCAAGCTGACCCAGACGGTGCATCCAACGGTGAAATCTCGGTTTCTGTCAGTGGAGGAACAGGAGACTACAACTATCAATGGGATGGACCAGGTGGTCCTTACGACACAGAAGACATCGCGGGTCTGGATGCTGGCGCATATACGTTGACCGTCACTGACGAGAACGAGTGTGAGGCCACAGAATTGGTGACCTTGACCACAGTGGGCCTCATTGAGGTCGAAGGTGAGTTGGGCATCAGCTTGATGCCAAACCCCACAACGGGATTGTTGACCATGGAACTCAACCAATTGGTGGAGAATGCCATCATCGAGGTGTTCGATGGCGCTGGTCGCCGCGTTTTCCGCCAAGAGGGCATGACCATTTCTGGTCAGCTGCAGATGGACTTCGGTTCACTTTCTGACGGAGTGTACCAAGTCCGCTTGAATTCAGGTGATGCTCAAGCGACTCAGCGCTTGATGGTTCGTCACTGACCTCTGATCCCTGCAAGGAATTGGAAGCGCCGGCCCACAGGGGGTCGGCGCTTCTGCATTCTAAACGATGTCAAAAAATCGGTATTTTAACTGTTGAACTCGCCCCCACATGAAAACCCCATTCATCACGGCATTGGCCATCGCGCTTTGTGTTTTTTCCGTCCGTTTCGGCCTCTCTCTCGGCACAAGATTCGTTGTGCGCTCCGCAATGGACCGTGCAATTCACAGCGGTCTCAGGCTCAGACACCACCCATTTGGCTTTGGTCATGGATACGGCCTCCACATCGGACTTTGATTTGGGCTTGGATTCTCTGTGCTTGGCTGATACTTCTGCGGCTTTTGCCTGTTTTGCCACAGAGAACGAGCCGTTGGTGATCCAGCATTTGCCATCCAATGGTGATTCCATCATTGCGTTTCAACTCCAAGTGAACACCGATTCCATGGACATGCTGCTGGCTGTGGACTTGGGCGATTTTCTGTTGGATTCTGCAGCCCTGTGGTGGGGAGATGCCAATGGGAATGTGGTCTGGGATTTACTGGCGGACACGGCGTTTGTTTTGCCAGACAGCACGGGTGTTTTGACTTTGAATGGTTATGTGGATCCCAGTTGTGACATTCTTGGATGCACCAATGAAGAGGCATGCAACTACAACCCTTTGGCCACACTAGACGATGGCAGTTGCACGTATCCATTCTTTTGCTTCGACTGCGATGGGAATTGCTTGTGTGATGAAGACGAAGACGGAGTGTGTGACCCCTTTGAGTTTCCTGGATGCACAGATACGGAAGCTTGCAATTACGCGCCAGTCTACACCGAAGAGGATGGCAGCTGTTTCTATGCTCAACCTGGATTTGACTGTGCTGGATTTTGCTTGCCCGTGGAAAACGATGAGTGCAGTTTGGCTGAGCCGATTGGTTGCAGCCAAGTGGTCACCGCTACTACAGTGTGTGCAGACACCACGGAAACGGATTTCTGTGATCAATACAACATTGGAGAGTACTTCCACGGCGGTCTCTGGTACACCATCATGGGAACCGGTGACACCTTGCGGGCAACCATGTGCTTTGAAGACACAGGCTATGACACGTATTTGAGCGTCTTTGAAGGGGATTGCGGCAATTTGGATTGTGTCGTTGGAAACGATGATCAAGACGAGGCTGACTTCTTTGCAGAGCCTTGCTTCGACAATTTCTTGGCCTCATCCGTGGATTGGGAAAGCACAGAGGGGGTGGAATATTTCTTGCATGTCAGCGGCTCCAATGCGGTCACGCCCGCTGTTGGTGGGTTTGACTTTGTGCTGGTCTGCGACGGAGTGGAGGTGGGGGCATGCCTCGATTCTTTGGCATGCAACTTCAATCCATTTGCCACATTCGATGATGGAAGTTGCGATTATGTCACTTGTGCAGGCTGCGGACTGTCGTCGGCTTGCAATTTTGACAGCACGGCATTCATCAATGACTTGACGCTCTGCGACTTCAATTGCTATGGATGCACAGATGACGGAGCGTGCAATTTCAATGAGCTCGCGACCATTGAAAGTGGACTGTGCGAGTACTCCTCTTGTGCGGGGTGCTTGGACCCAACGGCCTGCAATTATGATCTCGACGCCATTCTGGACGACAACAACTGCGAGTACAGCTCTTGTGTCGGGTGCACCGATTCAGCGGCATCCAATTACAACCCTGGAGCCAGCGAAGAAGACGGGAGTTGCACCTATTGCGACCTCGTGCTGTCCCAGCCTCAAGTGACCCATGAATCGTGCTTTGGGTTTGGCGATGGCTTGGCTGTGGTGCAATTGGACTCGGCCCTGACCGATTCAGTGCTCTATGAATTGACGGCAGCGGGCATTTCGGAAATGGGAGGTTGGACCGACGGCACATTCTCAGGGCTGTTGCCCGGAGACTATTTGCTGGAGGTGTTGGATGGAGATTCCACCTGTAGTGCGGTCCAAGTGTTCACGGTCAATGCCGCCCCAGACCCAGCCTTGTTTTTGGTGGCTTCTCATCCGAATTGCGCAGGGGGAGAGGATGGAAGCATTTCGGCATTTGTGGCAGGAACGGTGATGGCGTCATCTTATCTGTTGAATGGAGAGACT
The DNA here is from genome assembly GCA_943787435.1 of uncultured Flavobacteriales bacterium. Lineage (GTDB taxonomy): Bacteria > Bacteroidota > Bacteroidia > Flavobacteriales_D > Sanyastnellaceae > UBA8752. The sequence continues at coordinate 101,286 of CALSMK010000006.1, forward strand.
GCTGACTTTGGTGGGAATTTCTTAGGTCTGGCGGCAGGAGATTACTTCGTGGAAGTCAATGTCCTCGTTGGGGGAGGAGGCACATGCTCTGATACAGCGAGCATTTCAGTTGTTGACCCTGAGGGCATGACGTTGACCATCGATGGTTTGGAAGGAGCCAATCCAGGCGAAGAAAATGGCGGAGTTTCTGTCTCAGTGGTGGGCGGCGCAGAACCTTATGAATTCAATTGGAGCGGACCCTCAGGAAATTCTGGTTTAGAAGACCCCGATGATTTGGCCGCAGGGGATTGGACGCTGGAGGTGACCGATTTTGATGGGTGCACGGCTTCCATCATGGCCACGGTTCCTGTGGGCTTGCCCAACCTGAAATTGGAGGGCTTTGCGCTGGCTCCCAATCCAACCAAAGACCAAATACAACTGCGGTTCCGCTCACTTTTCAAGGGCAAGCTCCTTCTGCTGGATGCCATGGGGCGACTCGCCGATCAAATGGACGTCACAGGCATTGAAGCCACATGGTCAGTGGCGAATCAGCCTGCGGGCATGTATACGGTGCGGGCCGTTTCACAAGAAGGAAAAAGCGGATCCATCCGCCTGCTCATTGAAGACTGATCAGAGGTCAGAGGCAGGGTAAGACTTTTCCCAAAGGATTTTCCCCTGACCATCGTGGGCCCGAAGGGTCATCACGCGCTCCTTTCGGGGCCCGGTCACCTCAAGGGTGCCGAAATTTCGGATGCCCACCATCGTTCCTTCCACCCGGTGGGAATTGGGTTCGGAGGTGTTGTCGTGGGTTCCGCTTGTGAGCGCGCTGCACGTGAAATCGAGGACTTTTCGTCCGTTGGGCTGGGTGATCTCGCTGAGTTCAGTGCTGTGGCGGTCACCGGTCAGAAACACAACACCACGAATGTCTTCTTCATTCAGTCGGCTCAAGATGGCCTCACGCTCCTCAGGGAACTGAGCCATGTTCTCGTATTTGGCATAGTTGGACAGCATTTGTCCACCGATGGCAATGACTTTGAATGGGGCGCGGCTGGCTTGCAATGCTTGGATCAACCAATTCAATTGAACCTCTCCCAGCACCGTGCCCTGTTGGGTTTGGTTCTTGTGATTCACCCGGAAATAGCGGTTGTCCAAAAGGAAAAAGTCCACATCATGGAATTGAAATGAAGACGTGATTCCGTGGCCTCCAGCGTCAGGCAAGCCTTGGGAAGGGTTGGGCCAATACATCCCAAAGACGTCCTCGGCCCAATCCTTGTGAATCCAGCTGCCATCGGAATTGTCGGGACCAAAGTCATGGTCATCCCAAATGGCATAGTGCGGACAAGCTCCTTGCAGACGCTGAACTTCAGGAAGGCTTCTCATGTGATTGTATCGGTTCATCATGCCCCCTTTGGAGCCCCAATCCACTTCGCGGAAGTAGACGTTGTCGCCCAGCCACAGCATGAGGTCCGGATTTTGATCCGCCATGCGGTCAAAGATGGAATACCCCCCACCATAGGGTTTTCCGGGCCGGTCATAAGCCGGGTCATTGATGAAGGCACAAGAGCCCAAAACCATTTTAAAAGCGGGTGGGTCAAAGCGATACTGCCACAAGGGTTGGGTCGAAAATTTCATTTGGGTGTAATCGATGCTCATGCCTGAGCCAAGTCCATTGCAGAGCACCCTAAATCGATACCCGGTGCCAGGTTCCAGCCCCTGCACATCCACTATGCCCGTGTATCCGCGCTCTTCCTTCAAAAGCACATGACCCGTCAATTCGGTTTCGGCAGGCTCCATTCCCAGGGAGTCCGGCCAATACTCAATTTGAACCTTGGTTTCTTCTTCAACTTGAACCCAAATCCGAGCATCCGTCAAGCCCACGTGGCCCACCATCGGTTGTGAAGTGAGCTGGCCCCATGCACACATGGGGAACAGAACGGCTGCAATCGCCACGCTGGATGAAAGAGAGGAAAGGTTGGGCATCAGGGTCTGGAATCGAATGCGAAAGTTCGCACATGACAAGCCAGAACAAAAAAAGGGAGCAGCTCCGGTTGGAACCACTCCCTTTGAACATTGGCAGATTGTGCGAATGATCAGTCAACCACGTAGTCCACACCTTCGATGGCAGGACCGAGTTTGACCATGTATTGGACCTCGTCGGCCTCAATTTTAATCATGCGGTAGACCTCTTTGCTCGTTGGCAGTCTGAGGTTGAATGTTTGGCCATCGAATCCATCAGGATATCGATTCTTGATGATTTTGCGGATGGCTTGATCGAGCTTTTCATAGCTCACAATGCGTCGATTTGACATAGGGCAACAGGTTGGAATCGGCTCCATTTACTCCACCGGGTTCAGAAAGGTTTCATTCCGCTTGCGCTCCCCTTTAAACCTGCGCATTGTGTTTTATCCCTTGCTATCTTTCGAGACCGCACTCCTGTTCACATGCAGTCCCTTCTAGACAACATTCGCAACCACACCCCTCAAGGCTTCGACTTCAAGTGGCTTGGAGAATGGTTGCGTCAAGTGGATTTAAATGAATTGGATATGACGGGAGTCATCCCTTCTATCGAAGGGGAGAAGGACAACTATACCCGGAACATTCTGCTCATGGATCCCTTTGAAGTCGTGGTGCTTCATTGGCCTCCTGGCGTTGAAAGTGCCATTCATCATCACGATGGTTTTTGGGGATATGTGTTGTGTGTAGAAGGAGAGGTAGAGAACATCGAGTACAGCTACGACAAGGACGAAAAGCAACTCAAAGAGGGCAGGGCATTGCGGGTCAGAAAGGGTGGAATCCTGCCCGAGCCTGATGGGACCATTCACAAAATTGTGAACCCGAGCCAAGACCAGCCTCTGGTGACCATTCACTTCTACGCTCCAGCGTTAGAGACATTGGATGGAATGGTCATATTTGATGCAGAAAAGGGCTGGAGAGGAGAATTGAACGAAAAGGCCACCACAGCCTCGTTTCATCAAGACGAGCAAGGATTTCGTCTTTTGGAAAAAAACGCCTTTGACTTTGTTCCCATTCGGTCTCAATTGGGTCACCGCACGCATCGATTGTACCCACTGATTCCCAAGCCATCCGAGCTGGAGATCATGCATTCTTTGAATGCGTATTACTCAGAACAAGCCGATACATACGATCACCTGGACCAGGGCAGCGAAAAAAGAAGGGCTTACACCGAAAGCATCAATGAAATCATTGCCCAAGACTTGGCCTTGTTGTCACCAAACCGGGTGATGCACATCGCTTGTGGGACGGGCAGAAGGGCAGAGGACATTCGCCAGAAGTCCGGCCTGCAATACGACATGGACGGCGTGGACATCAGTGCTTCCATGGCCGAACAAGCCAGCGGAAGGGACGTCTCCACCAGAATCGGGCATTGGAACCACATGAGCGTGGAGCAGGACAGGTACGACGCAGCCACATTCTTGTATGCGTTTGGTCACATTCCAAGTCTCGATGAAAGGCGCAAGAGTCTGATGAAAGTGACCGAGTCGCTCAAGTCAGGAGGCCGGTTCTATTTCGATGTATTCAACGTGGAGAATCCCAAGGAATGGGGGCCAGAGGCCACAGAGATTTATGATGACTTGAACTTGGGCAGGGAAGGGTACGAGAGGGGAGACCTTTTCTACAAGCGACACGATGGGCAGACCGTGGCTTTCCTACACTATTGCTCCAGCGAAGGCATTGTGAAACTGGTGGAGGAATGTGGATTGAATGTCCTCCAAGTTCACCGCATTGGCTATGTGGAAAGGCCAGGCGAAACCCTCTCAGAATTGCAAGAGGGAGGCAATTTGCTGTTGATCGCTGAAAAGCCATAACCAAGAGAACCAGACCTGCTTTGCCAAGGTAATCTCATCATGGGCCAATTCGAAGACAGAAAAGACTACGCCAAAGGCCGTTTGATTGGGAACATCGACGATCCGTCCCCATTGTTGTTCGAGTGGCTTGAAGCCGCAAAGGCTTCCGATCCAGAGGACTACAATGCCATGACCTTGTCCACCTTGGGTCTTGACGGTCACCCTTGTGCCAGAATCGTGCTGTTGAGGGAGGTCCAAGACGAGGGGGGGAGCTTGGTTTTTTACACCAACTACCACAGTTCAAAGGGAAGAGAGCTGGATGCCCATCCCCATGCGGCGGTCACATTTTTCTGGCGAGAACTGGAAAGACAGCTTCGTGTTCGTGGCCGAATTGAGCGGTTAGACGAAAATGAAAGCGACCGGTATTTTCAATCCCGTCCAAGGGCCAGTCAAATCGGGGCGTGGACATCGGACCAAAGTCAGACCTTGAACAACAGGTCGGATTTGGAGTCCAAACGAATGGAGGTGGAGTCCCGTTTTCCTGGCGATGTGCCCAGGCCTCCGCACTGGGGAGGATACCGACTGTTGATTGAAGGGTTAGAGTTCTGGCAAGGTCGACCAGGGCGCTTGCACGACCGGGTGTGTTTTGAAAAAAGCAAGGACTCTTGGGCCGTTCAAAGGCTTCAGCCTTGATTCAATCCACGTGCAACACCAACCCTTTGAGGTAGCGTGCTTCTTGGTGCCCAGCCATGGTTGGGTGATCAGAAGGTTGACCCAATCGGCGCAGGATTCGGACCTGACGCCCTGAGGAAATGGCCGCAGCCACCAACGTGTCTTCGAAGAGCTGGGCATCCACCACTTGCGAGCAGCTGAAGGTCCAGAGCAGACTGTTTGAAGGCATCTTTCTCAAAGCCGTTTCATTCAAGCGCTTGTACCCCTGCACTGCCTTGTGACGAGCATTCCGGCTTTTGGCATAGGCCGGAGGGTCCAATATCACAACCGGGGGCAGCAAATCAACAGATTTCAAGTATTGAAGCACGTCGCCGCAAACGCCTTCATGGCGGCCTTCGAAACCATTGATGGAAGCGTGGCGCACTGATTGTTCCACGGCTGATTTTGATGCATCCAGGCTCACCACTTTCGTGCTGCCGCCTTGAAGGGCGGCCATGCTGAATCCGCCAGTGGTAGCTAAATGCATTCAAGACTTCCCGGTCTTTGACCCATTCCATCAGGAGCTTTCGGTTGTCCCTTTGATCCAAGAAGAACCCTGTTTTTTGCCCCCCAATGGGGTCCAATTGGTACTTCAATCCGTGCTCTTGGAAAGGATGGGGGAGAGGAAGATCCCCGGCCTTCCACACCCAACCGTCTTGGGCATTTTCCGCACCGGATTCATTGAGCTTGTTCAAGAGGTTTGTGCTCTTGTTGACCACCCCTTTCAGGCTTGGCATGGCGGCCTTCAATCCCGCTGTGATGTTGGACAATGCCTTGTGCATTCCCATGGAATGTGTCTGGACCACCGCCACGCCGGCATAACAATCCACCACAAGCCCAGACAATCCATCACCCTCGCCATGGACCCATCGAAACCCACCATCTTCGCTTGAATCTGGGCTCCAAAGGCCCACATTTTGGCGCACGTTCAGGCACGCTTTGAATTGACCCGCCCACCACGCTTCTAAAGGCGGCTGAGGGCTGTCTTCTCTTTGCAACAATCGAACTGCAATGGAGCTTTCTCCCCAATGTCCCCAGCCCAAACATTGGCCAGCAGAGGTGATGACCTTCACCCAATCTCCAGCCTTGGGCGGGTTCTCGTCGACCTCCAGCTTGCCAATGGCCCCGGAGAAAACCCAAGGGTGACCCCTGAGGATGCTTTTCTCCTTTCCAGGAAGGAGGTGAACATGGACATGGTCAACGGGATCAGCAACCTTAGACATGCGGCGAAGGTAGCCTTACATGCTTCAGGTAGGGTCGGTGGAAGGGGCTGTCGGTTGTATCCAAGAGCCCTTCCATTCAAGGTCACCTTCGGCCCTCATCCATTCCAATGATTCTCGGGCAGAATCGTGATGGACCAATGGGATGAGTCGCTTGAGCTCCAGGGTGGAGATTCCACGGCCTACCCAGGCCAATATCTGCTTCTTTGTCGGCGCAGGATCAGGCGAGCACACGTCGCAGATCCCACAAGGCTCGCCAGGGTTGTCTTCAAACCATTGTTCCAGCGCTTGAGCCCGACAGCCATCGGTAGAGATGTATCCGGCCATGGCCTTCCATCTTGCCTCGGACTCCATGACCCGGTCGGACAACAAGTCAGGGGTCAGCACCAGAGAAGAGGCCTCGGGTCTGGCTGCTACAAATGAAACAGAGGCCCGAGTCTCAGGGTTAGAGAGCTCAATCAACCCCAACTCTTCCCAAAGTCTCAAATGCCCCCAAGCTTGGTTTCCCGATGATTCGAGGTTGTTGGCCCAGGCCATGACGTCTAGCGGGTATCGCTTTCTCTGTTTTGGGGGGCACATCGCCATCAAATCCCGCATCCACCGCTGGTCCACCCGGCCATGCAAGGGCGAAGAAGGGTCTTTTCGCATGGGGCTTGCCCAAGTGAACCAAAGCCGTGGGTCGCCCATTTCTTGATGAAGATGACCGGCCCTGTTCAATACGTCGAGGGAAGTTTTGACATGTCCCATGCTGCAGCGTGCGAATCTGCTCAACTCCTTCAGATCCACCTCTTGGGCGGCTTCGGAAACGGCTCCCACGGCCAACTCCAATTGATTGGCGAGTCCTTGGAGGACGGCCCGGACGGTCTTCTCAGAAGGCCAAAGCCCTTTCACCCTCAGTGCGGCTTCGTCCATAGCCCGGCCGTCCAATAGCAGCACCGATTCGGCCAGCAAACCATCTCGACCAGCGCGTCCAGCTTCTTGAACATACCCTTCAGGTGACTCGGGAATGTGGGTGTGGGCGATGTTGCGCACGTCGGCTTTGTCTATGCCCATTCCAAAAGCAGTGGTGCACACCAAGATTTTCAATTCTCCAGAAATCCAGGCCTTTTGATTTGAATCTCTTGTGTCGCGCGACAGTCCAGCGTGGTAAGCTGCAGCGTGGGCGCCGTTGAAGACCAAGGTTTTCGCCATGGACTCAGTCTCGTTTCGGGTGCGCATATACAGCAATGCTGACCCGGAGGTGTGCCGCGCCCAGTCTACAATGGCCTGCTCCTTGTTCAGGACCTGCTGTACCTGAAAGGCCAGGTTGCTGCGACGCATTGGCGCGCGGAATCGGTCACACTCCTGATAGCCGAGGGACTGTTCAATGTGTCCCGCCACCCGGTCTGTGGCTGTGGCCGTGAGGGCAATCCAATTCGCATTTGGATGCCATTGGCGCATGACCCCAATGTGGAGATAGTCAGAACGAAAAGAGTGCCCCCATTGGCTGATGCAGTGGGCTTCATCCACAACAATGGTTCGAACGGGCATGGTCTGGCAGGCCACCTGAAATTCAGGCTGCGTCAAACGCTCGGGTGCCACGAAGAGAAAGCCTCCTGGTCCGTATTGAAACCGAGACAAAATGCGCTCAGCCGCTTTGGGGTGAACTTGAGAAGTGAGCGATTCGGCCGTCAAGCCTGCTTTTTTGAGCCCGTTGACTTGGTCGGACATCAAAGCCACCAGAGGACTGATCACCAAACAAACGCCTCCACGGTAGAGCCCTGGGACTTGGTAGCAGACCGATTTCCCTCCACCCGTGGGAAGGATGGCCAACACATCACGTCCTTGAGCTCCGGCCAGAACCACCTTCTCTTGGGATGGCCGAAAAGAGGCGTGCCCCCAATGGCGGTTCAAAAGGCCTTCTAATTCCAAAAGGGAAGGAGACGATGATGTGTGCTGGACCATTCTGTTGCAAAGGGAGGGGCCAGCTGGATTGCGGGGGCTAACTTTCGCCCTCAAATCAGCGGGACCTTTCCCACTACAAACCACCGAAACATGCTCGTAGCTGGCAATTGGAAAAGCAATAAGTCATTCAATGAAGCGCAAGAATTTGCGAACGCTTTTGCCAAACTGACTCCACCTGCGGAGGGTGTTGAAGTGTCGATTGCGCCACCAGCGCCGTATTTGGCGGCTATGGGGCAGGCAGGAGTGCCTTTCCGACTCGGTGCTCAGAATGTTTCTGCAACGGGTCCTGGCGCTCAAACTGGAGAGTTTACCGCAGACATGCTCGTGGGTTGCGGCGTCCAAGACGTGATCGTGGGCCACAGCGAGAGGCGCGACGGACACGGAGACGACGATGCAGCGGTGGCCGAAAAGGTGGACCGCGTGCTTGAATCTGGGCTTCGCGTCATCTTTTGTTGTGGCGAAAGCCTGCAGGACCGACAGTCCAATGTCCATTTCGACAAGGTGCTTCGCCAGTTGGAGTCTGGCATTTTGCGGTTGCCAGCAGAGGCGATGAACCGAGTGGTGGTGGCTTATGAGCCCATTTGGGCCATTGGAACCGGGTTGACCGCGACGGCAGAGCAAGCACAAGAAATGCACGCGGCCATTCGAGGATGGATCACGGAGGCCTTTGATGCCCATGTATCCAAATCCATTCCCCTCCTTTATGGGGGCAGTTGCAAACCCGCCAACGCCGATGAGCTGTTTGCCTGCGCTGACGTGGATGGAGGACTAATAGGAGGTGCAGCTTTGAACCCTGAGCACTTCCACGCTTTGATTGAATCAGCAGGCCGCGCGCAAGCCAAGCGGATGCAAGCCGAAGCCATCTGATTGTGGGTTGGCATCGGGTTTTAGTGCTTTGTTCTCCTGCAGAACCCGGCCGGGACATTGCCACAGCATGGTTGTCTGAGGCCGGTTGCAGCATGTTCGAACACAAGGGTGATGCCCTTCATGCTTTTGCTCAAGGCGTTGAATTGAACCAATCCGAGCTGGAACGCATTCGGGAAAAACTGGTTCCGCTGGGTCTGCAGCAGTGGCAGGTTTCGGAGGTGGAGGAGGAGAATTGGAACGCCCAATGGGAATCCGATTACGCCGAGGTTGAAATCGACACGTCCATACGGGTGTCGGCGCCGTTTCACAACAGAAACCACGGCGAGGGTTTTGATCATCAGTTGACCATACAGCCCAGAATGGCATTTGGAACTGGACACCATGAAACCACCCGTGGGCTGCTCACCGAAATGGTGAACATGAATTGGAATGGCACATCCGTTCTGGACATGGGCTGTGGATCTGGCGTGTTGGGGATTTATGCAGCGCTGCGGGGTGCTGCCCAAGTGCTGCTGGTGGACATTGACCCATGGAGCGTGCGCAATACAGAGGAAAACGTCGGTTTGAACGGACTCGATGGGAAAGGGCTTGTCATTCGCGAAGGGGGAGCGCAGGTGTTGAACCCAAAAGACCAAGGCCAGTTTGACGTCGTCATCGCCAACATCAACCGCAACATTTTGCTGGCCGATTTTGGTGCGTACGTGCAGACCATGGCTCCGAATGCCACCCTCATGTTGAGCGGGTTCATGGACCCCGACGTGGCCTCACTGGTTGAGGCAGGCCAATCTCATGGGCTCAAGAAAACAGGGCTGCGCCGGGAAGGAGAGTGGTGTATCCTCACCCTTCAAAGGTGAAGCTGATCACAAAGCTGCGGGTGCGCAGCTCATCAAAGGCGGCACTGAAAGGGGTTGTCATCCTGAATCAAGACGTTCCGCATGCCGAATTCCGTTTTCAGTTCCACTGAGAATTTGAAAAACGGCAAGAAGAAATCCGCACCTGCACCCACATCGATGCTGGAATTGGACTTGGCCAATTTCAAGATGTAGCCGTCTTGGAGGCTCTGGTTGACGTCGGCTTGTGACTGCATGTCGCGGCTCAGTTTGCCGCCAATCAAGGCATATGGGGCGAAATTGCCGATGCGCTCTGTCCTGAGCTTCAACAGGATGGGAAAGTCCAAATAGACGCTCTCTGTTCTCACATTGACAAGGCTGGCTGTGCCATCCAATGAGCGAAAGCGAAACAGCATGCCCCGGTCTTGGAAACTCAATCCTGGCGTAAAGCGAATGTGAACGACAGGATTCACATTCAAGGAGGCCAACAAAGCCAGGTTGAATCCAGAAAGGCTGTTGTTTTCCACACTCAACAGACTGTCTGCAAATGTGAAGTCAGGTCGAAGGTTGAAATTGAAACTGCTCGAATTGCCGCTGAGCAGAAAGCCAAAGTGGTAAGGACGATAATCAAACTTGGCCAGGTTTTGCTTGGCCGTTTGAGCGCTCATGCCACCTGTGACTCCCAACAAGAGCATCAAGATGACACCCCGAAAGGCGCGGAAAGAGCGAGTGGTCTTCATGGGGTGCACATTCAACGAGGGGCCGGGTTCAATATTGCATCAGAAAGCTTCATGCGCGCAAGACCCGACCGACAAACGTCACAAACAGGGTTGTCGATAAGGCCGCGGCCAGCAAAGCCAGCAAACTGGCGGTCACATGCCACAAGGGCTCAAACTGAAATCGCAGTCCGTCCAAAGCCCGTTGCCGAGCAGTTTCTCTGTCCATGTAAGCCAGCTGAGGATCAGCTTCTTGGATTGCGGCAAAGGCCTCATCCGAAGACAAGGACTGTTCAATGAACCTCTCTCGCTCCAGTTTGCGCAAGGATGTAGCCTCTGCGGTTACACCGTGGTGTAAGATTCCGACACTGGCTGCACCCAAGCAGGCCAACAACACAGCTGGTCTCAAATTCGACTTAAAGCCTTGAATGAAGTCTGCACCTTGATTGCACTGAATATCATGGATAAACACCGCGGCTATCATCAAGCCAAAATGGAGAAGAGAACCGACAATGATGCCGGTCTCAAAGGGAATCCTCCCAAGCAATGAAAGCCTGACCAACCACCAAACAGCCGAAGCTGAAAGGGGAAGGAACCACGCCCTTTGCACGAGGCCGTTCCTTTGCTCTGGACCAGGAAGGTTAGCCATTCATGGTGATCAGGAACTCCTCATTGGAGTCTGTCCTCGACATGCGGTCCTTCAGGAACTCCATGGCTTCAATGGGATTCATGTCAGAAAGGTGCTTTCTCAACACCCAAATGCGCTGCAGCATTTCCTTGTGGATCAGCAGGTCCTCGCGACGTGTACCAGAGGTCAAGATGTCGATGGCTGGATAGATGCGACGGTTGGAGATTCGGCGGTCCAATTGCAACTCCATGTTGCCGGTTCCTTTGAACTCCTCAAAAATCACTTCGTCCATTTTGGACCCTGTCTCGGTCAATGCCGTGGCAATGATGCTCAATGAGCCACCATTTTCGATGTTCCGGGCTGCACCGAAGAAACGCTTGGGCTTCTGCAATGCGTTGGATTCAACACCTCCTGAGAGGACTTTACCAGAGCCAGGCGCAACAGTGTTGTAGGCGCGGGCCAGACGGGTAATCGAGTCAAGGAGAATGCAGACATCATGTCCGCACTCGACCATGCGCTTGGATTTCTCCAAAACAATCTCCGCGATTTTCACATGGCGATCTGCTGGCTCGTCAAACGTAGAGGCGATCACCTCTGCATTTACGCTCCGCTTCATGTCTGTGACTTCCTCGGGGCGCTCATCAATGAGCAGAATGATCAAATAAGTCTCGGGGTGATTCTCAGCAATGGCATTGGCCACATCCTTGAGTAAGGTGGTCTTACCCGTTTTGGGTTGAGAGACAATCATCCCCCGCTGTCCTTTGCCAATGGGGGAAAAGAGATCCATGACCCGGGTGGAAATGTTGCCGTTCTTGCCCGCGAGGTTAAAGGCTTCCTGTGGGAAAAGAGGGGTGAGGTATTTGAAGGGCACGCGGTCTCGGACCCAAGAAGGATCGCGACCGTTGACTTTCAAGACCTCCACCATGGGGTAGTACTTGTCGCCTTTGCGCGGAGGACGAATGGTGCAGACCACATTGTCTCCAGTTTGCAAGCCAGCAGCCTTGATTTGGCGGTTGCTCACATACACATCGTCGGGGCTGTTCAAATAGTTGTAGTCAGCGCTGCGCAGGTAGCCGAACCCTTCGGGCATGACTTCCAATACACCCTCGGCTTGAGCGATTCCATCAAAGTTGAACCCGTGTTCTTCTGGCTCGCCCATGCGATCCCGATCACGGTCTTTGCGATCTCGGTTGTTGCGGTCGCGGCCACGGCGGTCTCCGCGGTCTCCGCGGTCATCCCTTCCGTTTCTGCGGTCATTGCGATCGCCCCGGTCTTTCTGATCACCGCGGTCTTTCTTGTCGCCGCGGTCTTCACGGTCTCCTTTCCGATTGTCCCGGTCTCCATTGCGGTCGTTCCGGTCTCCGTTGCGGTCATTTCGGTCTTTGCGATCGCCGCGGTCTTTGCGGTCATCGCGGTCGTTCCGGTCGTTTCGACGGTTGTCTTTTTTGTCCTGACCGCCCTCTGACTTTTGGTCACCGCCTTGCTTTCTGCGCTGCTGTCCATCACGCTGATCGTCACCTTCTGCGGGCGCCTCTTTTTTGGAAGCGGCCCTCTGGCGGCCTCGGCCTTTGGGCTTGTCTTCTGATTTCTCAGAAGCTTCATCAGCACCTTTGTCCGGGGCAGAATTGCTTTTGGCTTTTCCCGCATCTCCTCCTAAAGCGGAAGGGTTAACGGCTTGCTCATCGAGAATGGCGTAGACCAGTTCTTGCTTTTTCAGCTTATCGACGCGGGCAATGTTGAGCTTCTTGGCGATTTCTCGGAGCTCGGCAACCTTGCGGCTGTTCAGATCAATGATGTCGTACATGTGGGGTGCCCAAGCATATGGGCCTCGTTTCATTTCAAAATCCCGGAGGAAGGACCCGTAGGTCCGGTGCACCTGTGGTGCGTCACAAGTTTACGACAACTTTTGCGTTTGTCACGGATTCATCTTGTTCCGAGTTCAATCACCTCCGGATTCAAAACGCTCCCATCATTCAGCTCAAAACGCATCATGGTCCTCACGCGGTGAAATCCTTGTCGACCAGCAGCGCCTGGATTGATGTAAAGTCCGCCCCAGCTGGGGTCCTTCTTGACCATCAACAAATGGGAATGTCCACAGATGAAAATGTCGGGCCGATGGGCTTGAAGTCCAGCCCGAATGCCACTGGCATAGCGCCCAGGCCTGCCACCAATGTGGGTCATCCACACCCGACAGCCACCCCGGTCCAGCCATTGGTTCTCTGGAAAGTCCCTTCTCATGAGATGATCGTCGATGTTTCCATACACAGCAACCAAAGGAGCCACCTGCGCCAAGGCGTCTGTGACCTTGAAATCGCCGATGTCTCCAGCATGCCAAATTTCATCGCACTCAGAAAAGTGATGTAGGATGCGATCATCGATGTGACCGTGGGTATCGCTGATGAGGCCGATTTGCACGGCGCAAATTTGGCCACAGAAGTGCGAATGGCCCCATCTTGGCGTTCTACATGCAACGCTCTGTTTTCTCCATGGCTCAAACTCGCAGGATTCTTTCCCTCACAACAGGCTTTTTTCTCTTGGTTTTCAGTGGCTTGGCGCAACCCGGGAGACGGTATCACACCGAAAATAAGCGGGCCATCAAGGCCTATGAAAAAGCCATGGAGCTGAGTGTAGCAGCCATGGGCCCAGGTGCAGACCGTGCCGCACTTCAGCTGGAGGTCGAGGTGCAAATTGCCAAAGCGTTGGAGCTGGATCCCGGCTTTGCAGAGGCAGAAAGGGTGCGGGGGGCTTTGCTCATGGAGAAGGGCGAATTCAACGAGGCCAAGGCCGTCTACGCCAAGGTTTTGAAGGCGCATGGCGAGGTGTGGATCCGAGACCATTTCGCATGGGCTGAAGCAGCGAGGTGGTCATTGGATCCGGCATCCATGCAACAGGCGATGGAATCCATGGTGGGAATCCCGGGCGTATTGCAAGGGCCGGACACGGCCCGCATAGATGCGGTGATGGCGGATGCGTCATTCATGACAGGAGCCTTGGCCAATCCTGAAGAGGTGAACATTGAGGCCATGCCTTTCCCCATTTCTACCCCAGAAGACGAGTACTTCCCAGCGTTTGGCAGTCCGGAAATGGCTTGGTTTTTACACGTCGCATCACCGATGGTTTCGCCAACACAGGCAATAGAAAACTGGGCCAAGAAGATCTTTTTGTGACCATCAAACAGGATGGCGAGTGGTCTGTGCCTTCTTCTATGCGTGGTTTGAATACGCGAAGCAATGAAGGCGCCGCCTCTCTTTCAGGAGATGGAACCTCTGTGATTTTGACGGTGTGTCGCGATGCAGACCGCTCGGGAAGCCGAAACCCGGCGGGCCCCAGAGACCGACACAAGGGAAGTTGTGACCTGTATGGGGCCAGTCTGATGGCCAACGGGGTGTGGGAACGCCCTCAAAATTTGGGCGCCGTGAACACCTCGGGATGGGAGAGCCAGCCCTGCTTAAGTCCCGACGGATCGAAGTTGTACTTCACCCGAGGAAGCGGAAAGCCAGGTCGTCGCCAACATGACTTGTTCTCTTCCCAACGCCAAGCCGATGGGACTTGGTCATCCCCGCGCAAAATGCAAGGGGCGATCAATACAGCAGGAAAGGAGATGCGCCCCTTTATTCATCCGGATGGCCGGCATTTTTATTTCGCCACCAATGGCCGGGCAGGCATGGGGGGAATGGACTTGTTTGTGAGCACCCTGGACGAGGATGGAGAATGGGGAAGCCCAGTGAATCTTGGATGGCCCATCAACACCCCGGGTGAAGAAAGCGGGCTTGTGGTGTCTTCCGATGGAAAGACCGCATTTTTCAGTCGGGAATCAGGGGGGCAGCTTGACGTTTTCACTTTTGAATTGCCTGCATCTGTATCTGCATCGCCCACCTTGGCCATGGAAGGCTTGTTGCGCTCTGAAAATGGCACACCGTTGCCCAGTGGACGCGTGAGTTTGCTCGACCCGGCCACAGGTGAGGTTTTTGCCGAAGGGCGGGTCAACCTCAAAGGGCATTACCATGTCCCGGTCCCCACGCTGCGATCCTTTGTGGTGTCAGCAGAGGCGCCGGATCATTTGGTCCTGTCCGAACGCATTGAAGCAGGGTCTTCGGACTGGCTCGAGCATGACTTGGTGCTTCGGCCATTGTCGCCTGGCGCTGAAGTGGTGCTTCAGAATGTTTTTTTCGACTCGGGGAGTGCCCAACTGAGCCCAGAGTCTCAAACCGAGTTGCTTCAAATCGCCAGTTGGCTGAGAAGTCAGCCACAAATAACCCTTGAGGTGGGTGGACACACTGATGATGTCGGAGGGGAATCCAGCAACCAGCAATTGTCCAAAGAGCGAGCCATTTCTGTCCGCAGCACATTGATTGATTTGGGGGCCTCACCTGATCAACTGACCGCCGTCGGATACGGAAACAGCCAGCCGGCTCAAATCGGAGATTCCGAGATGGCCCGACGGCTCAACCGCAGAACCACACTCACGGTGAGGTCCTTGGACTAAGGTCAATTCAATCCCAAGAAAAGGACCCGCGACTTTAGATGCTGTGGCGGGGAGGCAGATCAGTGCACCAAGAGTGCACTGGCTCCAGTGGCTGTCCAGACGTTGTATCGTCCAGCAGACCAGCCTTCGATGTCCAATTGGAAGCGCAGCGAAGGAACTTGACCTTCCATCACGATGCGTCCCGTCATGTCACGCACAACGAGTGGGCCGCCAACGGCACCTTCGGTGACGCTGATGTCCACCACGCCTTGTGCAGGAATGGGACGAAGGAGCACAGGCTCCACAACTGGACTGGGAATACCAGCGGGGTCAGAAGTGCTGAATTCCTTGATGATGTTGGGTGGAGCACCTGGGTATTGTGTTCCGTTGAAAGCCAGGTAAAAGTTGCCTGAGTATGGGTTCACCGCTATGTCGCGAATCCGCTGGCCATAGCTGGCGAAGAAGGCCTCT
Source organism: uncultured Flavobacteriales bacterium (assembly GCA_943787435.1). Classification (GTDB taxonomy): domain Bacteria; phylum Bacteroidota; class Bacteroidia; order Flavobacteriales_D; family Sanyastnellaceae; genus UBA8752. The sequence goes on from CALSMK010000006.1 coordinate 116,923, forward strand.
TGACCTTCGACTTCCATTCCGTCTTCTGAAAGCTCAATCGCGATGAGCCGGCCGGGGAATGGATCGTTAAAACCACCCAGTACAGACATCAAAATCTTGCCTTGGAATTCCGGAATGGCCTCGTGGGTGTAGTACTCCAGCCCATTCAGCGCAATGCAGGGTGTCCAGGCCTCCAAGGGCTCCATGACATTCCATTCTGCACAAAAGTTCTGCTCAGAAGGGCTGTTGCAGGCGCCTTGCACATCTGGCCAGCCGTAATTCCGCCCGGCTTCAACCAAGTTGAACTCGTCGTCTGAGTTCTGTCCGTGCTCAGAAGTGTAGATGTTTCCATCGGGCCCCTCACAAATGCCTTGGGGGTTTCGGTTGCCCCAAGTGTAGATGTAGCTGTCGGGACCAAACGGGTTGTCTTCTGGAATGCTGCCGTCGGGGTTTAACCGAAGAATCTTTCCGTTCAAGCTTTCCAAGTCTTGGCTGTTGCCCGTGTCTCCGGCATCGCCAGTGGTCATCAAAATGGTGTTGTCTGACATCCACAGAAGCCGACTTCCGTTGTGAATTTGAGCCCCAGGAAGGGAGATCAATTCTTGCTCATTCACCAGCTCGGTGCCATTCCACTCGAACACGCTCAGGTGCTCGGACACAGAAAACTGACCGTCGCAGTAAGCCAACCAAACCCGAGGGTCTTCAGGGAAGTTGGGGTGCTGGAGCATGCCCAACAATCCGGGCTCGCCTTGTCCATTAAAGGTCACATTCAGGTCCAGAACCGTGGTGTAATCGCCGGTCACCGGATCGATGCGAATCACGCGGCCTTTCCGTTCGCTGCACCACAGCATGTCATCGCCACCCCAAACCAATTCCCATGGGATTTGGCTGTCGGTGACGAGGTCCGTCGCATAGAGGGTCGTGTTTCCAATGGTGAACGTGTCTTGCGCCTGTGCGGACAGGGCAAAGAGACAGAGAAGAGGCAACAAGCAAGGCAATTTCATGGTGCAAGAATAAACTCAAGCACACACATACAAAACACTAGAGGCTTCCATTCAATGCCACACACCCATAGGGTGGCAAAAGCTGGCCTTCGAGGGATCCGGCCAGCACATGACGGGAATCTACATTTGGCAACGCCAAGGGATTGGAAGTGGGGTTGATCAGCACCACCGTGTTTTCTTCCAAGTATTGACGCTGAATCTGCAATAGGCCTGTTGCCAGGGCTTGGATGTGGGTCTGACCAAAGGTGAGACTCAATCGGCCTTTTCGAAGTTCAATCCAGGACCGAACATGGTCGCGCGTGGCCTGTTCATCAGCGGTCAAATTCTCAAATCGGACGGGCCTTCGGTTGTCGGGGTCATTTCCTCCAACATCGGCGTATTCGTCGCCCTGATAAATGCAAGGAACCCCGGGCATGGACAGGTTAAACGCCGTCAGCATCCTCATGGCTTGGTGACCACGCAATCCTTGGCGATCAATTTGCCGGGTCCATCCTGCGAGCTTGTGGTCTTCGTCCCACCGAACCGTTCCTTCGGCCAAAGAAGCGAATCGAGGACGGTCCTGGTTTCCAGTGATGGTGCCCATGAGGTGGTGGGCCCCATACACGTCCAAGCCTTCATTGGCCACCCGAACCAAGTCGTCTAAGCCCGCATCATCCCGTCCAAAAGCAGCCACAGCTCGGTCGTACAGGTTGAAGTCAAATTGCGCATCGAGGAGGCCGGTTCCCAGATAACTTGAGATGAGTTCCGCACTGCCATAGGTTTCGCCAATTTGAAAAATGCGCCGATCGCCAGCAGCTGTTGCGGCCTTGACTTTCCTTGTGAGCATTCTCCAAAAGGAGAGAGGGATGTGCTTTGTGGCGTCGTGACGGAAACCGTCGATGGAAGAATGGGTGACCCACCACACAGCGCTGTCTGACATGGCAGAAGCCACATCGGTTCTCCGTAAATCCAATGTCGGCATGAACGTGTCAAACCAGGTCGTGAGGCGCTCATCGTCCCACAATTGGGTGTTTTCTCTACCGTCCGGCAAATACAGGTCAGTGGCCCAATCGGGATGCTCCGCATAAAGCGGATGGTCTTCATGAACATGGTTGGCCACATAGTCCAGAAGAAAGTTCATGTGGTTGTCGTGAACGGAAGCAATCAAGTTGTCCAGCTCCTCGCGGCTGCCAAAACGGGGATCAACCTCGGTGTTAGAAATGGGCCAATACCCGTGATAACCACTAAATCGACTGCTCAAATCCGTAGAAGGGTCCTCCCAAAGGCCATAAGCTTGATCGGGGTTTCGGGTCAATGGCGACACCCACAAGGCCGTGACGCCGAGGTCATCGAAGTAGCCCTCATCCAAAGCAGATTGAATGCCGGAAAGGTCACCACCATGGTCATTCGCTTTGGGGTGCACACTGGGGTCGTTCACAGGCCGGTCGTTGGACGGGTCGCCATTTCGAAACCGATCCACCATCATGAAATACATCACCTGAGATTCCCAATCATCGCGCTGAAGGCTCCCTGCATCCATCAAGGGCAATCCGTCCTGCAACGGGAGCCGGACTTCATGGCTGGGCTGGCCATCTCCAGTCGCCCAGAGCCTGAGGTTGGTTCTACCTGCGCCGTAAGCGCCAGCGGGGATGCGGACCAAGCCGGTTCCATTGACGCCCAAGACGGTGCTGGAATACAGGTGGTTCTTCCACCAAGCCCAGACCCGAGAACCCGGGGTTCCAAGAAGCCGAATGTCGTGGACTTGGTTGCCTCCAAACCCGATGGCCGCCAACTCTACACGGGCTGTGGATCCAGGGACGTCCAGGAGGGAGTTGTAACCGCCAAATCCATTGTCCACGCGGTCAGGGTTACCGGGGTCGGGCATTTCCTCGCCATCTACAACCAACTGGTAGGCCTGCTTGCCTTGGTTCAGATTGAGGTCAATGCTCCAGCTGCCGTCCTTGTGTTTTACCAAGGGGTGGCTGGTTCGAGACCAACCATTGAAGCCGCCCATGATGCACACGTTCTCGGCAGAAGCCAAAGAGCTTGGCAGCACATAATTCACGCGCCGAAGGATGGAGGAAAGGACAGGCACAGTCTCGGTCTGCCCGTCGACTGTGATGGCCAAGCCGCCAAAGCCGCGTGCTGGCTGTTCTGGAATCCAAACGCCCAATCCGTCTTCCTTCCGTGAAATTTTCAAGGTGTCTCCCTGTGCCCAGTCAGAGAGCCAGACAACGGCTGAGGGTTCTTCAAATGGGCAATGGTCGGCCAATTGAACCCAGGTGGAGTCGGGGTCGAGGCGAAATGGTGTCGCCATGCCTTGGATGACACGGGTCTGATGGACCGACGCTGGCTGTTCAGATTGGCAGCCTATCAAGGTGACCGCACCCAGCCAGAGAACCGCTGCACGGAGAGAAACCGAATTCATGGGCGAAGCAATGCGGTCATTCGCAAATCAAGACCCCCAAACCGTTGGCAGGAGGAGGCCCTGCGAATACATAGCCGGGCTTGGTGATGTACCAACGCACCCCATTTTCAAGGGGCTCTCCGGTGTATGGGGTTTGATCCACATTGCTGGGCGTTCCCAGAAAGAAAAGCTCGGGGACGAAGGTGAAGGTGAACATACCGGGCTCTCCATCCACGGGCTTCATTCGCAATTCAGGGATGTTCCCCGCATCAAAAGGGGTCGAAGCCGAACCATCATCTCCATAGGTGTACAACGTAAATGCATCGGTGCGCGCTGTCAAATGGAGATAGACTTCCGATAGATTCTGAAGGTCTGGATTGGTCTCCTGGCTGTTGTCGTAGGTAAAGGTGACGTAGTCGTCTCCTTCTCGGATTTCAGGGAAGATGCACATTCGGCCATTGCAGAGCTGGGGGACGATGCCCACATTCAAATCCTCTGTTTTGGCTTCGCCTCCAAATTCCTCTTCGTAGGCGTAGCCGCTGTCAAATTTGGCGAGGCAGCTGATGCCACGGGAAAAGAAGGTGGGGCCATCCACACCAAAGTATTCGGTGGGAATGAAGCTGAAGCTGTAGAGCTTTTCGCTCACCTTGGTCATTTTCTGAGCGTCCTCACTGTCTCCCCAATCTCCGTTGCCGGTCAAGGGGGCAGATGGGTTCCAAATCCACAAGTACACCTCTTCCTCAGGATAGGTGTCGAGCATTTCGCTCAACCGTTGGTCTTGACATTGGGTCAGGTCGATGTACAAGGTGCATTCCGCCTCCGCCGAAGTGGGGGAAGGAAGAACATATGCCGCTTGTCCCATCGATTCAATGGAGGCCCCAAGCAGAACAAGGGACAGAAGGGGAATCAAGTTCCTCATTGTGGAATCCGATTAAAGGTGAATGCGTAAACGACCGTTTCCAAGAAGGCCCCGCCTTCTCCACAGCTCCGGCGGTATTCGATGGTCATTTGATCGTCATAGGGACGCACCGTGGTTCCCAAGTTGTACTGCAGCGTGTCCGTCTCTTGAATCAGCCGGATGAAGGTGGGGAATTCGGGGTCGTCAAAGGCCCAATCGCCTCCATCGCCAAAGTAATTCCTGCCCACTTCTTGAGCGATTTCATAGGTATCGTCGTCATTGAACGTGAGGCGCATGGGGGAGGTGCCCTCTTGGATGAACACACTGCTCAAATCCCGCACCTCCTTGAGCGGGTTGTTCATGTCTTGCTGGGTGAAAGAGGCCAATTCCCATGCACCAAGAAAGCCCGAACGCTTGTCGATGGGGTCGCCCAGTTCACCCGTGATTTCTTGCTTGCAGCCGCTTAGGCCAAATGCAATCAAGAGGGGAATCAAAAACAAAAGAGGAAATCTCATGGGGTCTCTTGGATTGAGGTCAAAGGCATCCGCCTTCTTGGTTGAGGATGAATCCAGCGGCAGTGGTGGAGCTGTTTGGAAACTGAAGCAAAGAACCTGGACAATCCCAGGGGGCGTCTCGAACGGATTCGTCTTCACCCATGACGCCCCGGAGCTTGAGTTGATCCAGCTCCCAGCCCTCGCACAAAGTCTCCTTGCGGTATTCTTCTTGGGCCGCACTCAACACAGCAGCAGCATCCGATGTGGCGGGCAAGTCGTTTAGATCGGCCCCGAACGCACGGTCTCGGATGGCGTTGACGTCGCCAATGGCGGCAGACAAATCGCCTCCGTTTTGGGACACACACATGGCCCGCAACAGGTGCAAGCCTGTCAGGTGAATGATGGGCACATTGAAGAACTGTTTGTTGTCGAACCGGGTCACTTTGTGTTTGACACCATCCGAGGCCACCCAATCTCCGCGGTCGTCAGCGGAATTGAGAGAAAACAAGTTCACAATGTCATCGCTGAAGGTCAGCTGGGGATTCACATTGTTGTCTTGCCTGAAGTTGTCGCGAAAGGCCGAGCTCCGGTCGTTCAGCAGGCTGTCTCCGTCTACTGCAAAATAGCCGCCCACAATGCCAAAAACGGTCTCGGGATTGACCATGTCGCCCGCCAGGACGCTGTCGCTGCCGGCTTCAAAGCGATCCAAGTCGTTGTCCAACGCGAAGAGGCCGCTGTTGATGATCCGCTCAGCCTCTGCTTGAGCCTGGGCCCAATCCTGTTGAATAAAATGAATGTGGGCCAAAAAGCCACTGGCCGCCATGCTGGAAGCGTAGGGGCCATTTTCGTTGGGCAAATTGTCTTTGGCAAAATTCAGGTCCAGAATGATTTGATCGTAGACCTCAGCCACAGTGGCCCGAGGGGTTGGAGGTTCGACAGCATCTAGCCTCAGGGGAACCCCAAGGTGGCTGTTGTCCGCTGTGTAGCCATATGGATAGGCCCACATCTTCACCAGATACCAGTGGCAAACGGCCCGGACAAACCGGGATTCAGCCTCCAACCTGAGTTGGGTCGCCTCATCCAGACCTTCGACCAGTTCAAAGCTGTCGATGACCACATTGGCCCTGTAAATGGCGTAGTAAAAGTCGGTGTAGAGGCCACCTGTGGTGGGGGTAAAGAAGTTGGTTTCCCGGTTCCAAACCGCCGTGTAGTCCAAGCTTGAATAGGGGCGAGCCATGTTGTTGGTCAACAGCTCTGCAATGCTCTGCTGTCTGCCGTTCAGCAGGTTGGCCAAAACATCATAGTTGGAGTTGAGCATGCGCTGCAAGTCGTCGGCTGTGTTGATGGCGTCCTCGGCAAGGATCACATCACCGGGCTCGAATTCCAGCATTTTGTCACATCCAGAGAGGCCGATTCCAAGACTGGCCGTCACAACGGAAATCCAAAACAATCGGGGGAGGGCAATGGTGTTCATGTTGATCAGAATTGCAGGTTAACACCCAGTGTAAAGGCCCTTTCCTGCGGCGGTGTGAGGTAGGTCACATTCGGACTCATGTTGCGGTCCTGGGCATTTTCGAAATCGCGAACCACCTCGGGGTCAAGCCCAGGGAAGTTGGTGATGGTGAAGAGGTTGGTCACACTGAAGTTGATCCTCAAGTCCTTCACAGCATGCGGACCTTCTCCCAGTGTGGGGATGGTGTATCCCAAGGTCAAATTCCGCAAACGGAGATAGCTGGCATCAAACACAAACAAGCTGGTGTTCCACCAAGGGAAGCCACTGGGCAGTCCGTATGTGGTTTCGTCCAACGTCAACCTCGGGAATGTGGCTTGGTCTCCTGGTTGTCTCCAGCGGTCCAAAATTTCGGTCCGCATGTTCCAACTGGTGACCACGCCAAGTTGGCGCTTGGAGGAGCTGTCAAAAATCTTGGCGCCGTAGCTGAATGTGGCCAACGCGCGCAGATCCCAGCGCTTGTATCTGAAGGTGTTGGTCATCCCGCCCACAAAGTCGGGAAGGCCATCGCCCACATACTTGCGTTCGTTGTTGTCGTAGTCGAAGGTTTCATTTCCAGCGCGGTCCAGATAGACGGGCAGGCCGGACTCCTCATCCACATGGGAAAACTCCATCAGGTAGAAACTGCCCACAGGGCTTCCGGGAATAACGCGGCTGTCGTTGGTGCCACCACTCACTGCATCGGGGGTGTAGTTGCCAATGCTTTCGAGCTCGTTGTTGTTGCGGGCAAAATTGAGCTCAGTGGTCCACTGGAGTTGACCAATGAGGTTTCGACTCTTTACAGAAAACTCAACGCCTTTGTTGGAGATGGTGGCTACGTTGTCCCATCGGTTGGTGAAGCCTGTGCTTGGCGGAGTGGAAACGTTCATGATGACGTCCTTGGATCGCTTGTTGTAGTAGGCCAACTCTGCCGTGACCCGGTCGTTCCACAAGCCCACTTCGATGCTCGCGTCAACGGTACGGGAGGTTTCCCAGCGCAGGTTGGGGTTGGCCGGTTGAAGTGGAAACAGAATGGGTTGACCGTTGTACAGGATTCCGTTGTCTGCGGCGCTGTAGGTTCCAAATCGCGCATAGTCAGGCAATGCAGCATTTCCGGTTTGCCCCCAACTGGTGCGGGCTTTCAGGAAACTCAATTGTCCACTTTCGAACCAAGGCTCGTCGCTGATCACCCATCCCGCACTCAGGGAAGGGAAAAATCCATAGCGGTAGTTGCGCCCAAATCGGCTTGACCCATCCACACGGGCTGTGGCTTGAAAGAAATACCGGTCTTTCAAGGTGTAGTTGGCCCTCCCGAAATAGGACAAGAAGCTGTGCTGGGAGGGGTTGTTGACGGTGGTCTGACCATTGGCCACTTCCAGCAAGCTGTCGCTGTCGAAGATGGGCCCAGTGACATCGCCGAACCCGATTCCGTAGCCGTATCCATCGGTCCGCTGAAACTCAGACCCCACCAAAAGGCTCAGTTTGCTGAACTCGGTCAGGTCCATTTTGTAGTCAGCGGTTAGGCTGTAATTCCAGTTCAATACATAGTTGGCATACCGATTGGCATTGCCGAGCTCGCTGGTCAAGAAGATGCTGGGAGGGTTGTAGATGTCTTCTCGAACATGCATGTAATCAAATCCTCCTGAGCCTTTGATGAACAGCTTGTCAGAAGGGGTCAAGATCAGGCTCAAGTTGTTGATGGAGCGGTCCTCTGTTGTGATCCAAGTCTTGCTCTCCCTGACGGCCACGGGATTCTTGGTTCCGCCCCATTCGTCCTGATACAGGTAGTAGTCACCGGGCAAGGATTGAATGGTGCCATCGGCATTGAACAAGGTGTCGCTGCGGTATACCGGGTAATAGGGGAGCGCATTGGACATGGCGTCTCCCAATCCACCCGACCAGGCCGCATCAATCCTGTTGTTGATGCCCCGGCTCAAGCTCGAAGACAGCATCACCTTGAGCCAGTCTGTGGGCGCGTAATCGCCGTTCACCCGTCCACTGACTCGCTCGTAACTGTTGCCAATCAAATAGCTGCCGTTGTCATCATAACTGACACCGGCGTAAATGCTGTGCTTTTCTCCGCCACTCCTGGCCCCAAAACTGTAGTTGTGCTTGACGCCCATGCCCACGGTTTCGGACACCCAGTCGGTTTCGGTGAGCATGGCTTGTTGGAAAGCGTCTTTTCGCGTCTCTGGAGAGTCTCCAACAGAGGTGAAGCCAGGCAACCAGACGTATCCGGTTCCACCATCGTTTTCCCAGGCTTCTTGACGAAGGGTCAGATATTGCTCGGTGTTGAGCATGTTGGGCAAGGATGCTGGGGTGGAGAGGCCCATGCTCGAACTGAACTCAAAGGTGGTTCCCGCAGATCCTCGCTTGGTGGTGATCAAGATGACACCGTTGGCTCCTCGAGACCCATAGATTCCGGTTGCAGCGGCGTCTTTGAGGATTTCGACGGACTCAATGTCGTTGGGGTTGATGGTGGCCAGGGGGTTGTTGTTCAAGGCTCCGCTGTTTCCCCGGAGGAAGTAATCCTGGGTGATGGGGATGCCATCGACCACATACAGCGGGTCGCCTGCGGCAGATACAGAAGCCACACCCCGCACCCGAATCAAACTTCCCGCTCCAGCCACGCCGGAACTCTGGGAGACTTGAACACCGGCAGCTTGGCCTTGCAATGCCGCCTCAAAACTGGGGGTCCGGACAGCGGTGATTTGCTTGGAGTCAATTTGGGAGATAGAGCCCGTGACCTCCTTCTTTCTTTGGACACCGTAGCCGACCACGACCACGTCATCCATGAGGACGGCATCGGTTTTCAACTGTACGTTGACCGTTTTGGTTTGGCCAGAAGTTAAGTTGATGGACTCGGTGACTTTGATGTAGCCCACAAATGAGAACAGAACCTGATGGCTGCCCGCCCCGAGTTCAATTTGGTACTGGCCATCTATGTTCGAGGACACCCCTTTGGCCCCACCATTGGCCAAAATCGATGCCCCAGGCAGCGGTTGACCATTCTCGTCGGTGACCACGCCTGTCAACGTTTGTCCTTGGACGCACAGGGTCATCAGAAGGCACATGGCCGCCAAAAGGCCGTGAATGGGTTGGCTCATGAATCGGTTTCTAAAAGGGGGCAAAAGACACGCCCAAGGCGAAGTTAATCAGAGACGTGTATCCCCTACACGTTTCAGCGCATGAAGGGTCACGGGTTCAGCCAGTGGACCGAAGAGGACCCTCGAGAGGAACTGCACCGCAACAGATATGGCCCAGACGGCAGGGCTGTTGGCAGGGTCCATTGGGTGGTGCCCACTGGAATTTGGGTTCGATAAGCCACGCGCCCTGTGATGTCAAGTGCGGTCAATTCCATTCCTTCTTCAGCAGGGGAGTGGAAGGAAACCGTGGGCAGGGTTGCGGGGTTTGGAGCCACAGAGAAGAAGGCTTTTTGCTGTGCTTCGTGAATGCCCAAGATGTTGTCAGGTGTGGCCAGCGCAACATCCGTCCACAGGTGGTACTCGCCTGGATTCAAGTCTGTGGATGCATTCAAATCGGTCACCTCCATGCTCTCGCCTGAGAAGAAGTCATACCAGGTTCCCGTGTGTTGAAATCCTGGAGTCAGGCTCAAGGCGGTGGCATTAAAATTGGCCACGACCACCACATTCATGTCGCTCCCATTCAGGTGGAGACGCTTGCCGTATCCCCAAACGTCCCAATTGAAATCGGTGGTTTGAAAGACAGGGTGGTCGCGCTTGAGCCCAGACAAGGCCGACATGACTTGGTAAATCCTGTAGCGGGAAGCAGACTCCCTGTAGTCCCAACGGACGGGCTTGGCGGCCACCCGGCAGTCTTCTGAAATGGTCACGCCATCGCTGCAGGTGTTGATGGAATAGTCGTACCCCAATTCACCAAACTGCCAGATCATTTTGGGTCCGGGCAAGGGGAGGTGGAAGCAAGATGTGGCTTCCATTCTGGCCAAAGCCGTTTGAATCTCTGAGGCGTCATACCCTCCGCTGCTGTTTCCGAAGGACAGGTTCTTGTACATCAACCGTTCCTCGTCGTGGCTTTCCATGTAGCTCACTGAACGCGGGTGGTTCCAGCCCCGAGCTTGCCAACTGGCCCATGCCAAATTGGAGCCATATCCCATGGCTGCTTCCTGGTAATCATGGGTCACATTTGCCCAAGTCATAAAGCCCAAGTCGCTCAACGCTTTTTCCTCGTTGTTGTCGGTCCAGTGCTCCAGAATCATGTAGAATTCAGGGTCTTGACTCCACACGTGGTTGCCGTATTCCGACCAAAGGTTGATCCGGTCTTGGTCGTAACTGCCTCCTGTTCCATTCCAGGTGAATCCCTGAGACAAATCCCAACGCATTCCATCGATGTGGAATTCATCCCGCCAAAAGTCCATCACCCTCTTGGTGAACGCCTGGGTGGCCTCAGCCTGGTGGTCGTAGTCGAAGAAGAAGTCCACTCCGTTGGCAGGCGGGGTCACATTGAAAAACGGATTGTCTGGCGCTGGCGCTCCATTTTGCCACCACATTAGGATTTGTGGGTTGGGCCAATCGCTGTGGTTCATCACCATGTCCAGGATGACGGAAATGCCGCGTTCGTGGCAAGCATTCACCAATTCTTGAAACTTGGCTTTGGGACCATAGGCTTTGTCTACAGCAAAAAAGAAGCTCGGATTGTACCCCCAACTGTCATTGCCATTGAATTCATTGATGGGCATCAACTCCAATGCAGTCACGTTCAAGGAGGCGAGGTAGTCCAAGGTGTCAATGATGAATTCGAAGGTGCGTTCTTCACTGAAGTCGCGAACCAAGAGCTCATAAATGACCAGGTTTTCTTGGGCAGGTCGGTCAAAGTCTCCGTCGGTCCATTCAAAGTCTGTGCCTCCAGTCTGAAAGACGCTCACGGGTGCCTGAGAATCGGCCTCTTCTGGAAACCCCACCAAAAACGGATAGGTGGATTCTGGAATCCACGGGTCGTTCCAGTAGTCGAGTTGCTTTTCGGCGTAGGGGTCGGCATACCTGGCGTCATTGGGCATGACGTGATACTGATACCGATATTCTTGGGCGGGATTCAATCCGGAGAGTTCAATCCAAAAACGGTCTCCTTCAGGCGTGACATTCATGAGGTATTCCTGCTGAATCTGCCACTCCGTCAAGTCTCCCACAAAAAACACATGGCTTTTGCCTGGAGCGTAGAGCTGAAGCACCATGGCCTCTCCATCCGCTGAAGGGTTGAGCCCGTCTTCGGTTCCCGGTGGAGCAGCGGCCACGGGGGAATTGACGGGAAGGACCACCACGGTGATGGCCGCAACGGCGGTTTCAGGCCCATTGTTTGCGTGAACTTCGATCACAAAAGAACCGGAAGCTTCCGGTATCCAATCCCATTCAATCTGAAGAGCATCCGTGACTTGAAAAAGCGTGTCGTTGTCCAATATGAAGGCCAGATCGGCCTGGCCACTGGAAGAGGCCAAAAGTTGAACCCCCTCGCCAATCACCCCAATCACGCTGCTTTGTTGGGGCTCAAGAAAGACCGCTTCGAATCCAGCACTGCTCAAGGGAAGAAACAGGTCTCCTCCATCGGTATCCCTGCCCACCAGAGATCCATCTCCGTTTCTGAACACCATGGCCAATTGCTCGGCCTCCACGCCTTCGGAAAGTCCAAAGAAATCGCTCAAGGATTGACCACCAAAATCAAAGCTCCACAGGTTGTTTCCTTCGGAACTCAGTTGCCAATTCGGGTCGGTGCTTCCCCAAGGCATGATCACATTCTGCCAACTGGATGGGGTTTCACTTTCCGATGTGATGAGGCCAGCATGAATGAAAATTGGAGCCACCCCTGCGAGCTCTCCATTGCCTTCAGCGGCATCGTAGTGCAAAACCACGGGCTCATCAGCAGAAGGGAAGGGAGGGGTGGTCCAAACCACTTGAGAGGTGGCGCTGGCGCATAAAAAAAGACCTACAAAAGAACAGAGCAGTCGCATTTGAGAATCGTTGGGTTTTGACAAAGGCTAAGTGTCACTCGTACACTTAGGTCAGTCGGATTTCCTGTACGTATACAACTGAGCAGGCTTGTGCAACACACCTTCTTGCTTTTCATCGAGCGCGACCACGTCGGCCATTCGCTTGACAATTTTCCTGAAGTTACGCTTGTCCAAGCTCTTGTTCAGAATGATTTCATGGAGCCTTTGAAATTGTCCCAAAGTGAACTTCTCTGGCAACAATTCAAAGATGATGTTGTGGTGGGCCACATCTTCTCTCAACTGATGCAAACCAGCCGTCACAATGTCGTTGTGGTCAAAGGCCAATCTGGGCATGTCAGACAATGGACACCATTCAGCTCGACTGGCAAAACTGCTTGGCATGGGGCGGTACTCGGCAATGGAGACGAGGCTGTAGTATCCGATGGTCACCACTCGGCGATCTGGAAACGGACGGAATCGCGTCAGCCATTCTTTGTCCTTTTCACCGAAAACCCGATCAGGGGCACCAAAAGCATGAAACTGCTTCAGGTAAACGCCTTCCAAAGAAGTCAGGTTGGACAAAATGCGGGAGGCCGCTTGGTCCAAGCCTTCGTGCGGAAGCACCAAGTCGCCAGGGACAGCCATGTGAAAACGATCCAGCCCCATGTCCTCACCTGGCAGGCCCTGACGTATCAGCAAGACTTGGAGTTTCTCGCCATCGAAACCAAAAACCACATTGTCTACACTCAGGTCAAATGCTGCAGTTTCGCTCATGGTTTGAGGTGGGGTGGAAGGAACAGAGGGCATGACGTTGGTGTCAAAAATACACCAATTTCATCGTGGCGTTCGCCGATGTACCTTCGCGCCCCTTACCATGAGCAATATTCAACGTATCGGAGTACTGACCAGTGGAGGAGATGCACCAGGAATGAATGCTGCCATTCGCTCTGTAGTGCGCTCTGCTGTGTTCCACGGCATTGAAGTCACCGGCATTTTCCAAGGCTATGAAGGCCTGATCGAAGGTGACCTCAAGCGCTTGCACGCGCGATCTGTGGCCAAGATTCTCGGAAGGGGAGGCACCATTCTAAAAAGTGCCCGTTCCAAGCGTTTCTATGACAGCGAGGGAAGAGCGGAAGCAGCGAAGGTCATTCGCGAAGCCAAAATTGATGGCTTGGTGGTGATTGGTGGAAACGGAACGTTTACCGGGGCCATGAAGCTCGAAGAAGAGCACGGCGTGAAAGTGGTGGGCATTCCCGGTACGATCGACAACGATTTGGCCGGCACCGACTACACCATTGGATATGACACGGCCACCAACACTGTGGTAGAGGCGGTAGACAAAATCCGAGACACAGCGAGCAGCCACAACCGGCTCTTTTTTGTGGAGGTGATGGGTCGCGACAGCGGTTACATCGCCTTGAAGACAGCCATTGCGACAGGAGCCATTGCCGTCATGACCCCGGAAGCGGGAATGACCATTGATGACCTCATTGAAATTCTTCAGCGCGGCGAGGAATCCAACAAAACGAGTTCCATCGTTATTGTGGCTGAAGGAGACACCAATGGTGGTGCCATGGAAATTGCAGCCAAGGTTCACGCCCGTTTCGACAAGTATGACACACGTGTAACCGTTTTGGGGCACATTCAAAGGGGGGGAGACCCCAGTTGCTTTGATCGCGTCTTGGCGAGCAGAATGGGCGTTGGAGCGGTAGAAGCCTTGATTTCTGGCCAATCAGCGGTGATGGCGGGCATCGTCAACGACGATGTGACCTACACGCCTTTTGTGGAGGCGATAAACCGCAAATCAAAGGGGCTCGAAGAAGAACTTCGCGTGGCCCAAATTCTCAGCATTTAAGAAGATAATTCACATCATTATGACCAAAGTTGCCATCAACGGTTTCGGTAGAATCGGCCGTCTGTCTTTTCGCCAACTCCTCGCCAAAGAGGGAATAGAGGTTTGTGCCATCAACGATTTGACCGATGTCAATACGCTGGCTCACCTTTTGAAGTACGACAGCATTCACGGACGCTTCCCAGGTGAAGTTCGGGTGGATGACGGAAAGCTAATCGTCAACGGAAAGCACATCGCCGTGAGCGCGGAGCGCAACCCAGCGGCCTTGCCTTGGGGTGAACTCGGATGCGACGTTGTGGTGGAAAGCACCGGGGTCTTCCGGGATCCAGAAGGGGCGGGTAAGCACCTGACAGCCGGGGCCAAAAAAGTGGTGATTTCTGCGCCCGCAAAAGGCGGTGTCAAAACCGTTGTTCTCGGAGTCAATGACGAGGTGATCACAGCTGACGATGCGATTTTGTCCAATGCCAGTTGCACAACAAACTGCCTGGCGCCCATGGCCAAAGTGTTGAATGACACCTTCGGCTTGGAGAAAGGCTACATCACGACCGTTCACGCATACACTTCAGACCAAAGTCTTCAGGATGCACCTCACTCGGATTTGCGCCGTGCCCGTTCTGCGGCCATGAGCATGATCCCGACCACCACCGGTGCAGCTGTGGCTGTGGGCTTGGTGTTGCCAGAATTGAAAGGCAAGTTGGATGGCGTTGCGGTTCGTGTTCCCACCCCAACGGGATCTGTGACCGACTTGGTGGCGGTCCTCGGAAGAGAGGTCACAGCCGACGAGGTGAATGCTGCCATGAAGGCCGCGGCCGATGGCCCCATGAAAGGCATTCTGGAATACACCGAAGATCCCATTGTGAGTGTGGACATCGTGGGCAACACCCACAGCAATATCTTTGATGCAGGCATGACTTCTGCTCAAGGCAACATGGTGAAAGTGTTCGGTTGGTATGACAACGAGATGGGATACTCCAGCCGGGTTGCAGATCTCGTTCAACGCATCGGCTGAGCCATGCGAATTTTGATTGCAGACAGCGGGTCGACCAAATGCGACTGGCAACTTCTGGATGAATTTGGCAAGGAGCTTTCTGAGTTCCACACCATGGGCTTCAATCCATACTTCCACACGGCCGACAAGGTCGAGGAGGTCATGGGTGACCATTCTGAAGTGCAGCAAATCGCAAAGGAGGTGACCCACGTGTTTTTCTATGGTGCTGGAAGCAGCAGCTCGGAATTGTGCAGCATCATTCAAACAGGACTGCAGAGAACCTTCAGTTCAGCCAAGGTGGTGGTGGACCACGACCTGGTTGGAGCGGCATACAGCACGTTCGATGGCCGTCCGGGTGTAACCTGTATCATTGGTACGGGATCCAACAGCTGTCATTTTGATGGAGAAGCTGTTCATGAAGAAGTGCCCGCGTTGGCTTATATCCTTGGGGATGAGGCCAGCGGCAGCTGGCATGGCAAGAAGCTTCTTGCCGCCAAACTCTACCACAAATTGCCCGCAGACATCGATTCAGATTTCGATGAGACGTACGGCTATTCCAAATCCGACATCGTGGACAGGGTTTACCGTGAAGCAGATCCGAATGTGTTTCTGGCCAGCTTCATGACCTTCATTGCCAAACACAAGAAGGACGCCTTGTTTCAATCTTGGTTGAAAGAGGGGTTCCAAGCTTTTGTGGATGTCCATGTCAAGTGTTTTGACGGTTGGAAGACTGAACCAGTTCACTTCATCGGAAGTGTGGCCTATCACTTTCAAGAGGAGCTAAAGGCCGTCTGCGAAGCAGAAGGCATCACAGTGGGGGCCATCATCAAAAAGCCGATTGACGGACTGGCGGCCTACCATCTGAAGCACATCTTACCCAAGCTCAACCATTGATGAGCGCAAAGCCCCAAGCCTGCATTTTTGACCTTGATGGGGTCATCGTGGATACCGCCAGGTATCATTTTTCGGCTTGGAGTGAATTGGCCGAAGAGCTCGTCATCCCCTTCAACGAAGAGGACAATGAACAGCTCAAAGGCCTGAGCAGAATCGACTCCCTGGAACACATCCTCAGAAAGGGAAGCCTGGTGTTGGACAACCACACCAAGGTTCGGCTGATGGACAGGAAGAATGACCGCTACCTGTCCCACGTGAAGACCATGACGCCCGCCGAGTTGTTTCCGGGGGTGCTGGAATTCATCGATGAGCTTCGGGCGGAAGGGGTTCGAATAGGGTTGGGATCAAGCAGCCGCAATGCGCCTTTGATTCTCGACCTGTGTTGCATCACAGACCGCTTTGAAACTGTGGTAGACGGAAACAGCATCACGCTGTCCAAGCCCGATCCAGAAGTGTTCTTAACCGGCGCCTTAGCACTCGGGGCGCAACCAGAAAATACAGTGGTCTTCGAAGATGCAGTCTCAGGGGTCCAAGCTGGAAAGGCGGGCGGTTTCCGTGTTGTGGGCGTCGGGTCTCCTGAAGTTTTGAGTGAGGCGGACTTTACCATCTCCAGTTTTGAGGGCTTTTCACTCCAAGAGTTGCTCAGTCGTTTGTCCTGAACGATTTTCAGGGGCATGAAGCGTTACTTGGACATCGACCCGTGGCGGGTGGTGGAAACGGGCTTTCATCCCGAGCATCAGCGAAGTTCTGAATCCATATTCAGCATTGGAAACGGCCGTTTTGGCCAGCGCGCCAATCACGAAGAACACTATTCCGGAGATCACCTTCGGGGCAGCTATGTCGGTGGTGTCTACTATCCTGACAAGACCAAAGTAGGCTGGTGGAAAAACGGATATCCAGAGTATTTCGCCAAGGTGCTGAACGCACCAAACTGGACCTCCATTGACGTTCGAGTCAATGGCGTACAGCTGGATCTAAATCAACATGTACCTCGCGCTTTTCGGAGGGTTTTGGACATGCAAACGGGGCTCTTGTCGCGCTCTTTTGATGTGGACATAGAAGGCATGGTGTTGTCGGTCAAAGCCCAGCGGTTTTGTAGCATGGCCGATGTGGAGACCGCCCACATGCGGTATGCCATCGATGTCCTTGCAGGCGAGGGGACGTTGGAGTTGAGCGCAAGGCTCGATGCCAATGTGCGCAATGAAGATGCCAATTGGGAAGAGCAATTCTGGAACATCGAAAGCCTTGAGGGCGACGACAATGGAGCTCATTTGGTGGTGTCTACGCGCAAGACCCAATTTCATGTGGGCCATGCCATAGAGGTCAGCGCCATGTGTGACGGCCGTCCATTGACGGGGTCAGGGCATTCTTCTCAAGGCCAAAATGAAGTTCGGTTCTCTCATCGTGCAGGGTCTGGAGATTCGTTGGTGTTAGAGAAGGCCATTGGATTGGTGCGGGATTTTGATCACCCGAAGGCGGGACTGGGCGAGGTGGCCAGAGACAAAGCTGTGGAGGCCAAAAATGCGGGTTGGAATGCAGCCCGTCAGGACCATGCGATGGCTTGGGCCGCCATTTGGGAGGGCGCAGATGTTCAAATCGAAGGAGACGATTCAGCTCAGCAGGCGATTCGATTCAACATCTTCCATTTGAACCAAACCTACACCGGGGATGACCCCCGTTTGAACATCGGTCCCAAAGGGTTCACAGGGGAGAAGTATGGAGGGGCGAGCTACTGGGACACCGAAGCCTACTGCCTGCCTTTTTACTTGGGCACTCACCCTTCCGCCGTGGCGCGACAATTGTTGGTGTACCGTCGCCAGCACCTGGACCGGGCCATCGAGAATGCCGCCAAACTGGGCTTTGTCGATGGTGCTGCGCTTTATCCCATGGTGACCATGAACGGGGAGGAGTGCCACAACGAGTGGGAGATCACATTCGAAGAGATTCACCGAAATGGAGCGATGGTTCTGGCCATTCACAACTACATCCGACAAACCGGCGATTGGTCTTACCTGTCGGAAGGAGGGTGGGAAGTGGCTTTGGCTGTGGCCCGGTTCTGGGCCCAGCGCGTGAATTGGTCTGAAGACAAGAAAGCTTGGGTCATCTTGGGGGTGACGGGCCCCAACGAATACGAGAACAACGTCAACAACAATTGGTACACCAACCGGTTGGCTTCATGGTGTTTGTCGCAGGCGGCACTTTGGTTGGATTGGATGAAGGACAACGCTCCGGACACACTGGCCAATCAAAACAAGAATTGGTCCTTTGACCCCAGCACCGAGCCCAAGCAATGGAAGGACATTGCAGAGAACATCTACGCTCCAGTCTTGGAAGGAACGCAGGTCTTTTTGCAACAGGATGGCTTCATGGACAAGGAGCAGCGCATGGCCGCATCCCTTGGGAATCACGAGCGTCCCATCAACCAGCATTGGAGTTGGGATCGGATTTTGCGCTCGGTGTTCATCAAGCAAGCCGACACCTTGCAAGGCCTTTACTTCTTTGAGGATGAATTTGATGACAAGACTCACCGCGAAAACTTTGATTTTTATGAGCCGAGAACGGTCCATGAAAGCAGCTTGAGTCCTTGTGTTCATGCCATTCTTGCGGCCAAATTGGGCAAAGAGGAAAAGGCAGTGGAGATGTACCTCCGCACCTCAAGGTTGGACCTTGACGATTACAACCATGAAGCCCATCAAGGCTTGCACATCACGAGCATGGCAGGAACATGGATGAGCATCGTGGAAGGGTTTGGGGGTTACCGGGTAAAAGGAGGGAAGCCCCATTTCAAACCCATGCTGCCTTCGGCTTGGCAAAGGTTTTCCTTTCAGCTTCACTTTCGAGGAAGACTGCTCCTGGTTTCAGTGAGCAGCGAGGGGTGCACAGTCACCCTTCAATCTGGCGACCCCCTCACTGTGGTGATCGACGGGGAAGAACAGGAAATCATGGCCACTTAACCCATTAGTCCAGCCAAAGGCTGTTGGTTGAACCCGGCGTACCGCCTGTGGCTATAGATGCTGACCATGTTGTGGGGTCGAAGGGGTCTCCATTCAGAAACAAGCGCTCAAGGGAAGGGCCTTGACCGTCGGGAGCCGTGTCCCAATCGCCAGAATCTGAGTATTCTACAGACTCCACCACAGTGCCATCGGGAGCCCGGAGCGCCAGCAGTTCACCTGAATTGTTCAATCCACCTGTGCCCCAATCGTAGACAGGGTAGCCAAGTCCAGAATACGTGATGGGAGCCGTGGTCACCACGACATACCCCCCGGCCGATATGGACGCGCCTTTTGGGAAGGTCATGTCCAAGCCTTCTGTGATGGACCACCCGCCCAAGTCAACCGCAGTTTCGGTGGGGTTGTGGAGCTCTAAAAACTCAAACACGGCGTCACTTCCTTGAGTGGTTCCCGGGTTGTAATGCAGTTCACTGAATTGAATCAATGGCCACACCTGAGGCTCGGGAGGCTCAGTGTCGCATGACTCGCCAAAGTGGGAAAGCACCTCAAGCAAGTCGGTTAGGCCCACGACACCATCGTCATTCAAGTCGCTGGTGCAGGCTTCCGACCCAGGCGGCCAAGGGAAGGGGGAAGCGGAATGAAGCTCTACAGAAATGGAGCTCAAAAGGAAGAAGAAGGCCAAGTTTCGCATGGAAGAAAGGGATGTTGAAGGGTGAATCAACATCAATCTTTCGCTCCATCTACCGGGGCTTCACAGCCGTTGCAATTGGGCTTGTAGACGGGTCTTCGCCATCCACTTCAGAGGTGCTCATTGGCCAAGTTGGCCAACTCGCTGCGCTCTCCTTTGTCCAAGGTCACGTGACAAAACAGCTCGCGGCCCTTCAGTCGATCGATCACATGGCTCATCCCGTTGGATTGCTCGTCCAAATATGGAGTGTCAATCTGGCGAACATCGCCCGTCAAGATGATTTTGGAATTCTCACCCGCGCGCGTCACAATGGTCTTGACTTCATGGGGCGTCAAGTTTTGGGCCTCGTCCACAATGAAGATCACATTGGACAAGCTCCGACCTCGGATGTAGGCCAAAGGACAAATGGTGATTTTGCCCTGCTCCCTCATTTCTTCAATGGCACGGAACTTCTTTTCGTTTTGTCCAAACTGACTCTTGATGAAGTTCAAGTTGTCCCATAGCGGCTGCATGTAGGGGTTGACCTTCTCTTCGGCATCCCCAGGTAAAAAACCCAAATCATTGTTGCTCAGCGCCACAATGGGCCTGGCCAAAATGATTTGTTCATACCTGTTCTTTTGTTCCAAAGCTCCAGCGAGCGCCAAGAGTGTTTTGCCTGTTCCAGCCACGCCGCTGACCGTCACCAGATGAATGTCGGGGTTCAGAATGGCATGAAGCGCAAAGGCCTGCTCTGCATTTTTCGGTTTGATGCCATAGGCATAGCCCTTGTCCACCCGTTCAATGGTCTTTTTAGACTCATTGAAGAAGCCCAAGGCAGAGGCTGAACCATTCCTGAGAATGTAAAAGTGATTGTTGCGGCGCTCTTTTCCCAGGACAGAAATCTTCCGGGTTTGACCGGTCACGTACATTTTGCGGACCACCTCACCATCCACCTTTTCGATGGTGGTTTTGCCACTATACAGGTGCTTGTTGTCTTTGACTTTGCCCGTTTTGTAATCCTCGGCTGGAAGTTCCAATGCCTTGGCTTTGAGCCGAAGGTTGATGTCCTTGGACACCAGCACCACTTTCATGCCAGGCTCGTCGTGCTGAAGCTGCAATGCCGCACTTAAAATTTTGTGGTCATTGGTCTTTTTGTCAAAGACCTTGGATGCATCCAGGCCGCTGGCGTGGCGGTCGTCGCTCAAAATGATTCTGAGCAAACCTCCTTCTTCGTTTTCTAGCGGGATCCACTCCTGCAGGGTGTGGTCTTTGCTCAATCGATCCACAATTCGGATGCACTCTCTGGCCTCAAAGTTTTTCGTTTCGTTCCCAACCTTAAACGTGTCGAGTTCTTCTAAAACCGTGATGGGGATGGCCACGCGGTTGTCCTCAAAACTCTTGAGCGCATTGTGGTCATGGAGCAACACGGAAGTGTCGATCACAAAGGCTTTCAAACGGCCGTTTTCTTGGGCTCCTTTTTGGGCGGTTTCGCTCGCCTCGGGCTGAGCGTGGGCCTGCGAAGACGAGGGCGCCTGCTCCTGTTGTTCCAATGGAGGATGGATGTAAGGGGCTTTACTGGTCAAGTTCGCAGCGGTATTTGGATGCACACCCCAGATGGGATCCATGAATGTGCGTCGGGTTCGAAGACTTCATCACAATTGATGATACCCAAGCTATTTCGAAGATTCAGGGTCCTTACTGCGCCGTGAGGGACTTCTTCACGTCCTAGCTGGTAGAGAAACAATTGCGCTGAAAACACCAGCAAACATTGGTCGATGCGCCTTGGCTGAGCATCTCGATGTGGCTCCTACAAAGAAGGCGGAATTTGATTACGTCTCGGAACTGCCGAAGTACAAATCATAGAGGCCCTCAGGCAATTCGAGGGTGATGGTACGCGCTGTACGGTCCACTTTGCGCAACACTGCATCGGTCATTGGAAAGAGTCCTTCCACGCCGTCTTTGACCGACTTGAACAGCGGGTTGCTCGGCAGCTCCAGCACGGTTTCAATTTTACCCAAGGACCCACGTTCAAGGTCCACCAGGTCAAAGCCCACCACCTCATGGTAATAGAAACGCAAACCATCCAAGGCGGGGAGGGCGGAAGAGGGCAAAAGAAGTTCGTGGCCAGACATGGCTGTGGCGCCTTCTACATCGTCGATGCCTTCAAAATGAAAGACCGTCATTTTCGGCCGTACCGACACCATGGTGAGGGAATAAGGAACCAATGTCCCTTGACGCTGAACCCAAACCATGTCCAAGCTTTCATAAGAACGGGCATCATCAACATCGAGTTTCACACCCACGTCGCCTTTGAGACCGTGGGGTTTCAAAGTGCGCCCGAGGAGAAACATGTCAGTGGTGTTGGCCATGGTGCGAAGTTGGGTCATAAAAAGAAAGGCCGCCAATTGGCAGCCTTTCTTTTCGTGAATTCAAATGGGGTGAATCAGGCTTCGCCTTCTTCCTTGGCTGGAGCGTCGTCTGCGGGCTTCTCCTCAGCAGCGGGAGCCTCTTCAGCAGCCGGAGCTTCTTCAGCAGCGGGAGCTTCTTCAGCAGCCGGAGCTTCTTCAGCAGCCGGAGCTTCTTCAGCAGCCGGAGCTTCTTCAGTAGCGGGAGCTTCTTCAGCAGCCGGAGCTTCTTCAGCAGCCGGAGCTTCTTCAGTAGCCGGAGCTTCTTCAGCAGCCGGAGCTTCTTCAGCAGCCGGAGCCGCGGCCGCAGCGGCCTCAGCGTCAGCGGCGGCTTGCGCTGCAGAAGCTTCAGCAGCCAACTCAGCTTGCTTTGAGGAAAGCTCTTTGGCGCGTGCCTCGTTCACTTCTTTCTCTGCAGCCAAGGCTTTGGCTTCGGCAGCATCAGCAGCAGCCGCAATCTTGCTGGCGCTCTGGTTGATCTTGCCTTCCTTCTCCTGCACCCAAGCTTCAAACTTCTTGGTGGCCTGCTCTTCGGTCAAAGCGCCCTTGCGAACGCCGTTCAAAAGGTGATTGTGGTACACCACGCCTTTGTACTTCAAAATGGCACGGGTCGTGTGTGACATCTCTGCACCCACTTGCAACCAGTAAAGGGCACGATCGTGGACCACCTCGATGGTGGCAGGATTGGTGTTGGGGTTGTAGGTGCCCACCTTTTCGATGAAGCGACCATCACGCTTGGCGCGTGTGTCGGCTGCAACAATGTGATAGAAAGGTTGGCCTTTCTTACCGTGACGTTGGAGGCGGAGTCTTGTAGCCATGTGAAAAACGTTTAATAAGGGTCCGAAACCCAGTTGTTGATGCTTAAAATGGGCCGCGAAGATAGTGTGGGTGACATTCATCACCAACCTTTCGGCCGAAGGAGTTCAATGGCGGATGTAGTCGAGGAACTCCCGGCGCACAGATTCCTTCTTGAACGCACCGTGATAATCGGCCGTAATCGTGGCGCTTCCTTCGTCTTCAATGCCCCTGCTGGACACGCAAAGGTGCTTGGCATCCATGACAACGGCCACATCTTCCGTGCCCAAAATGTCCTTCAAGGCTTCGGCCACCTGACGCGTTAGACGCTCTTGGACTTGGGGCCTTTTCGCATAGTGATCCACCAACCTGTTGATCTTGCTCAATCCGATCACCCTACCGGAAGAGATGTAGGCCACATGCGCCTTTCCGCAAATGGGCAAAAAGTGGTGCTCACAGGTGGAGTTGAGGTTGATGTCCTTTTCCACCAACATCTCACCATATCCATAACTGTTCTCGAACGTTTTGCAATTGGGATGATTCGCAGGGTTGAGTCCTTTGAATATCTCTTGGACATACATTTTGGCCACCCTTTTCGGGGTTCCAGAAAGGCTGTCGTCCCTGAGGTCCAAGCCCATCACATTCATGATTTCACGGAACAAGGGTTCAATCCTGTCCATTTTTTCTTGGTCGCTCAACACAAATGCGTCCTCGCGCATGGGGGTATTGACCGAAGTGCCAACGTGGTCGTCGCCAATGCGTTCGCTTCTTTCGTATTGTCCGTCGTGTGGGTGGGGCGTAGTGCTGGTCATTGCTGTAGGTCGTAGTCATAGCAAATGGGGGGCATGAATGTTCAATCAACCGGGTGTCCACAATGCTCGGATGGGGAGATTGAATGCGCGAACTTGCCTTTGAATGATTCTCATTTACGACACGGAGACCACAGGCCTGCCCAGGGATTGGAAAGCGCCTCTGACTGACAGCGAAAATTGGCCGAGAATGGTGCAATTGGCCTGGCAGTTGCACGAGCCCAACGGACAGTTGGTTTCCCGGGGCAATTACACGGTGAAACCCGACGGGTTCACCATCCCGTACAATGCGGCCAAGGTCCACGGCATCAGCACAGAGCGGGCCATGGAAGTGGGTCGGCCATTGTCAGAGGTCATGGAGGCCTTTGGTCAAGACCTGGATCGTGCCGAGCACGTCATGGGCCACAATGTGGAATTCGACGTCAACATTGTGGGGGCAGAATGGATTCGCATGGGCCAACCTGCAGAGCGCGTGACGGCCAAGGCCAGAATCGATTCCAAAGACGAAGGCACCCAATTCTGCGCCATACCTGGTGGCAAGGGGGGAAGGTTCAAGTGGCCCACCCTCACCGAGCTTCATGAGAAATTGTTTGGAATGGGCTTTGGCGATGCCCACGACGCGGCCTACGACGTGGATGCCACCGCCAAGTGCTTTTTCGCATTGGTTCAGAGGGGCGTCATTCAGCGGGATGGGTTTCCTCAAGGAGAGGGGGTCCGCTACGAAGCGCCCAAACTGGAGGCCGCCAACTTCAATCAGCCAACAGCCTCTGTGCAGCCCAAGAGTCAATCCTCGGCGGCTGTCCCCACCAAGGCGAGCATGGATGGCGCCACTTTGGAGTCGCTGCCATTCAGCCACTTACACGTTCACAGCCAATTCAGTGTGCTTCAAGCCACCTCCAGTGTGGAGGTCTTGGCCGCCAAAGCCGCGGAGCTGGGCATGCCCGCATTGGCCGTGACGGACCACGGCAACATGATGGGCGCCTTTCAATTCGTTCGTGCGGCCCACAAGGCCGGCATCAAACCCATTGTGGGAGCGGAATTGAATGTGTGCCGAGACCACTCCGATCGCTCACAGAAGGACGACGGTTACCCCATCGTCTTGATCGCCAGAAACAAGGACGGGTACCACCGTTTGGCCAAGCTTTGCTCTTTGGCTTACACCGACGGTTTCTATTATGTGCCGCGCATTGACCGCAATCAGCTTCTCGAATACAAGGAGGACCTCATTGTCCTCACTGGAGGGCTGTTCAGCGAAGTGCCCAGCCTGTTGCTCAACGTGGGAGACCGTCAGGCCGAGGAGGCGTTTTTGTGGTGGAAGGAGCACTTTGGCGAACACTTTTATGCCGAGCTCAATCGGCATGGCTTGGAAGAAGAGCAGGTGGTGAATGACTTTCTGCTCGGCTTGTGCCGAAAGCACGACGTGAGGTTTGTGCCTGCCAACAACACCTACTACACCACCAAGGACGAGGCCGATGCCCACGACATCCTCTTGTGCGTGAAGGACGCCGCCAACGTGAGTCAACCCAAGCGGTATTTGGGTCGGCGGGGCCGGGAATTCCGTTATGGCTTGCCCAATGACGAATTTTACCTGAAGACACAGCAGGAGATGAAGCGCCTGTTTTCAGATGTCCCAGAAGCTTTTGAAACCGCCCGCGACATCGTGGAGGGGTGCGAAGGATTTGAATTGGAGAGGGACGTGTTGCTTCCTGCTTTTGACATCCCTCAAGAGTTCGTGCATGCCGAAGACGCAGCCGACGGCGGAAAGCGCGGGGAGAATGCCTACTTGCGTCACCTGACGTATGTGGGCGCCAAAAAGCGGTACAACGAAATCACACCTGAAGTCAGCGAGCGTTTGGACTTCGAGCTCCAGACCATAGAAAGAACGGGATACCCCGGTTACTTCTTGATTGTCCAAGACTTCACCACCGCAGCGCGCGAAATGGGCGTGAGCGTCGGCCCGGGCAGGGGGTCGGCTGCAGGAAGTGCGGTGGCCTATTGCACCGGGATCACCAACGTGGACCCAATTGCCTACGATTTGCTGTTCGAGAGGTTCTTGAATCCAGACAGGGTGTCCCTCCCCGATATCGACATTGACTTTGACGATGAAGGCCGGGGCAAGGTCATTGATTACGTGATCGACAAATACGGAGCCAACCAAGTGGCCCAGATCATCACTTATGGCACCATGGCGGCGAAGAGCTCGATTCGAGACACAGCACGTGTGATGGAGTTGCCACTGGGAGATGCGGACCGCCTGTCCAAGCAGATGCCCGACATCTCCTTGTCCAAGCTGTTCAAGCTCGATGACAAGTCCCTCAAGGAAAAGCTCCGAGGTCAAGAAGGCCTCGATCAGGTGAACGCCATCAAAGCCATTCACGACGGACAGGGTCTGGAAAGCGAGGTGCTTCAAAAGGCGCGCATCATCGAAGGTTCGGTTCGGAACACAGGCATCCATGCTTGCGGGGTGATCATCACCCCAGACGACATCACCAAGTTCGTTCCCGTGGCCACAGCCAAGGACAGCGACATGGTGTGCACGCAGTTCGACAACTCCGTGGCCGAAGACGCCGGGCTGCTCAAAATGGACTTTTTGGGTCTGAAGACCCTGACCATCATCAAGGACGCCGTCCGAAATGTGAAGCGGCGAAGTGGGGTAGAGCTCGATCCCGAGGCTTTCCCCTTGGACGACACGGCCACTTATGAGCTCTTCCAACGCGGAGACACGGTGGGCATCTTCCAATACGAGTCGGTGGGCATGCAACGCTACTTAAAGGACCTCAAGCCCACTGAGTTTGCTGACCTCATTGCCATGAACGCCCTCTACAGGCCGGGCCCTCTGGAGTACATCCCCGCTTTTGTGCGCCGCAAACACGGGCAAGAGCCGGTCAAGTTTGACTTGGATGCCTGTGAGGAATACTTGGCCGAGACCTATGGCATCACGGTGTACCAGGAGCAGGTCATGTTGTTGAGCCAAAAGCTGGCCGGTTTCACCAAGGGTGAAGCGGACACCTTGCGGAAGGCGATGGGCAAAAAGAAAGCCGACTTGATCGCCAAGATGAAGCCCAAATTCTTGGAGGGAGGAGCCGAGCGCGGCCACGAAAAGACCATCCTCGAA
The DNA here is from genome assembly GCA_943787435.1 of uncultured Flavobacteriales bacterium. Lineage (GTDB taxonomy): Bacteria > Bacteroidota > Bacteroidia > Flavobacteriales_D > Sanyastnellaceae > UBA8752. The sequence goes on from CALSMK010000006.1 coordinate 143,608, forward strand.
AAGATTTGGACTGACTGGGCGGCTTTTGCCAGTTACGCGTTCAACAAGTCGCACTCCACGTGCTACGCTTGGGTGGCCTATCAAACGGCTTACCTGAAGGCGAATTACCCAGGGGAATACATGGCTGCTGTGTTGTCCAACAACATGTCCGACATCAAGAAAGTGACCTTCTTCATGGAAGAGTGCCGCAGAATGGGGGTTGCTGTTTTGGGGCCAGATGTGAATGAGTCGGAATTCAAATTTGCAGTGAATGCTGAAGGCGCCATCCGCTTTGGACTCGGGGCCATGAGTGGCGTGGGCGAGGGGGCCGTGGCTTCCATCATCGAATGCCGAGAGGATGGCGCGTATGAAGGGATTTTCGATTTCGCCACCAAGGTGAGCTTGAAGGATTGCAACAAACGCGTCTTTGAAGCACTGGCTCAAGGCGGTGCGTTTGACGACCTACCCAAGGCCATCTTCCGGGCCCAATGTTTCGCCCTCGACATCAAAGGGCGGACCACCATCGAGCTCGCCATTCGTTACGGACAGGCCACACAAGAAAGTGCCAACTCTTCCCAAGCATCACTGTTTGGGGGCGAGAGTGGCGCCATGGAAATTCCTGAGCCAGCCGTTCCCGATTGCGAGGAGTGGCCACCCTTCGACAAGCTGGCCCGAGAAAAGGATGTGGTGGGCGTATACCTGTCAGGTCATCCACTGGACACCTTTAAGGTTCAGCTCAAACAGTTCTGCACGCCTCGGGGGATTGGCAACTTAGACGACCTGGCTGCGGCACGTGGACGCACCATTGCTTTTGGCGGAATGGTGACCGAGGCCGAGCACCGCATGAGCAAAGCGGGCAAGCCTTTTGGCAGCATGACCATCGAGGACTATTTCGGTTCGCACCGGATCATGTTCTGGCGGGATGACTACCTGAAATTCAAAGACTACATGGTCGATGGATGGTTCTTGTTCGTCAAAGGCAAGGTGCAGATGAAACAGTTCCGAGGGGCCGACGAACTCGAGTTCAAGGTCACCCGAATTGAACTCCTTTCCGACATTCTTGAAAAGATGGCGGGTCGCCTCAAGATCCAAGTGGCGGTGGACCGGTTGAGCGAAGAGAAGGCCAATGCCCTCTGTGAATTGTTGACCAACCACAGCGGAGGCGTGGGGGTGACCATGGAGCTGCACCACGAGGAAAATGTACTCGACATGATCTCCAGAAGTCAAAAAGTGGAACTGACTCCAGACCTGCTTGAAAGCCTTGAAGCGATGGAGGGAGTGGCCTTCAAAGTCATCGGTGGATAAGTTGACACCCGTTGGCGGTCTGCACGACCAAGAGGAGACAGGATGCCATTACTTTTGACTCATATACAACGCTAAATCCATGGCCATAGAAATCAACGAAGCGAACTTCGAAGAAGTCGTGATGAACACGGACAAGCCCGTGATGGTCGACTTTTGGGCAGAATGGTGCGGTCCTTGCCGCATGGTTGGTCCAGTCGTCGAAAAAATCGCAGGTGACTACGAAGGCAAAGCCGTCGTAGGCAAAGTCGACGTCGACTCGAACTCAGAAATCAGTGCCAAGTTTGGGGTGCGCTCCATTCCCACGATTGTCTTTCTCAAGAATGGAGAAGTGGTCGACAAGTCCGTCGGTGCTGTTCCAGAAAACATCCTCACCGAGAAGCTGGAAAAGCTGATGGCCTGAGGCACACAACTCAACCCACAGAAACGCCCCGCCCATAGAGCGGGGCGTTTTCGTTGGGGCTATCTTTGACACCCGTGCCCATCAACCTCCAACCCCACGACTTCCGTCAGCTCGGATCTCTTGAATTCTTGGCCAAACAGGCCGTGGTCGGGTTCATCACGGGATTGCACCGCAGTCCTTACCATGGATTCAGTGTGGAGTTTGCAGAACACCGGCTCTACAACCCCGGAGAGAGTATGCGCCATGTGGACTGGAAGCTGTTTGCCCGGTCCGATCGGCTATACGTGAAGCGCTACGAGGAAGAAACCAACCTGCGTTGTCAGATTGTGATCGACACCTCGGGTTCCATGTACTACCCAGCCGATGTGAGCCCCGAAACGGGCATGAACAAAATCAAGTTTGCCACCCATGCGGCGGCCTCCTTGGTGGAGCTGTTTAAACGACAGCGTGACGCAGTGGGGCTGAGCCTCTTTGACAGCGAATTGCATGCCCATCACAAAGCCCGCTCCACTGTGGCCCATCAGCGGCTGTTGTATGCGGAGCTGGAGAAGGTGCTTTCGGGAGTGGGAGAGGGGGCTTCTGAAACTGCTGCTGTAGAAGCATTGCACACCATTGCCGAGGCAACGCCCAAGCGGTCTTTGGTGGTTCTGTTCAGCGACATGTTGGACCGGACCCAGGACTTGGATGCCGTGTTTGGCGCTTTGGCCCACTTGCGCCATGCCAAACATGAGGTGGTGGTCTTTCATGTCTTGGACGAGCAAACCGAACAGGACTTCGATTTTGCCGATCGCCCGACCACTTTCATCGATTTGGAGTCGGGAGAGGAGGTTCGAGCCAATCCCGCCGAGTTGCGCGACCATTATGTCGCACGCATGGCCAAATTGAGAAAGGAACTCGACGTAAGGTGCGGTTCTGCTGGGATTGATTGGGTAGAAGTGGACATTGCCAAAGGGGTCAATCCCGTCTTGACCGCCTATTTGATCAAGCGTCAGAAAATGAAGTGATTGTTAATTTCTTTGCGCTGGTTACCAGTGCATAAGAGGGGTTATCAACATTTCAACATCGCCATTTTTTGGACAATTGTGAATAGCGTGCTTTCTTGCCCGCCTTCACAACCGCCTCCGGGCACGCCATGTCAAACCACTTCCTCGTTCGCCGCGCGTCTCGCGCTGCCGCTGCTGCGGCTGCATTGACACCTGCCGTCGCCCATTCGCTCACCGCAACGGCAGAAATGCCGTTTGCCATGCCCACAGAACGGACCGTTCATGAGCCCATTGGCAAAAGGCACCTTTTAGAGCGCATGGTCATCGACACCTCTTCCAAAAAAGAGCGCGTGGTGCTGACGGTGGACATGGAGAAAGAAGACTTCGTGCTGTATCAGGTTGCCACCGAAGACGGCAAAGTGTTGCGAAGCGGATCCTGGCTCCTTGCCCCTGGTTCAAATGAACTGGTTTTGGATGCCCGTGAATGGCCCTTTGGAACACTGGAGCTCAGCGTGTTGACCCGTAAGGACCTGATGAAGATTCCCTTCGAGAGACAAAGCTGACGAAAAATGTGGACCCGACTTGCAACCATTGTCAAGAGGCTCCGTATATTTGCACCCCCAACGACGGGTAGCCGTCTAAGGGTGTCGAAAGACAAGGTCTGGTAGTTCAGTTGGTTAGAATACATGCCTGTCACGCATGGGGTCGCGAGTTCGAGTCTCGTCCAGACCGCCAACACAATTCGAGAGTCCCTCAGCCCCAACGGCTGGGGGACTTTTGATTTTTATGCCATCACTTGGCGGCGCCTCCTATCTTCCGGGCATGAAGCCGACGCTGTTTTTGATTTGCGCTGTTTTGTTTGCGCCTTCCATGGGCGCCCAAACCTACAGGGTGGACGTTCCGAATCCATTCAGAACTCCGGATTACCTGGCCATGAACTTGCAAGGAGACCAGTGCGGTTTCGCCTCCAAATTTTGGAGCGAGTTCGAGCGGGCAGGGTTCAATGTGGTGACCCATCAACAGGCGGCCAGGTTCATGGAGCCTCCTGCAGTTGAAATGGATGAACGGGATGTTTTGGTGGACATCCATCAACTCTTGACCAATGCGCTCAAGGTGGACCCCACCATACTCCCCATGAAGGAGAAAAAATTGGTACGGTACCTCAGGGAGTCAGGCATCAATAAAGGGGTCTATGAAGGGATTCGAGAAGGGGTCAAGCAAAGCGTGTTTGTGGCCCTGCCCGGAAAGAAGATTGCGCTCAACCCCGAAGCAGAAGCGCCACAGCGTCCCGTATCCAAGGAAGGGCCTTGGACGCCACCACAGGTGTACACATTCTCCTTCAATTACACCTACCGGAATTCCATTCGATGCGGCTCCACGGCCACTGAATTGAGGGCGGCCATCAATGACCAAGAGACAGGGGAGACCATGTGTTCGGTGCGTTTTGATCAACCCAGCTTGGCGGGGCGCTGTCCTTCTGACATCGTGTATGAATTGGTGCGGAGGATCAAGAATGGAGCCCATTACGAGTTGGACGTGAACTTGGGACCCGCGCCCAAGGCTGCCAAAACCATCGCTGCCGTTGGCGAGTCAGGATTTGATTGCCAAAGGATGTCGAGCAAACAATGGGTCGAAAGATTGGGTGCAGAATTGCTGGGCCAATACACATTGGTGGACCGCCAAGAGATGGACCACTTGATTGAGGAGCAAACCAAAAACATGGCACAGGAGGCGTTTGAAGATTCCGATCTCATTGAGGCCGGCAAGTTGTTGGGGGCCGAAGCCATGTTGTTTGGCACATTGGCGTGTCGTTCTGGCAAAACCATCGCCGATGTCAAGTTGGTGAGCACCTCTACGGGGGCAGCACTATGGACCGCCCATGGCGAAAACGCGGACCCCAATACCATGGCCAAATACGTGCTGCATGAGCTGCATGCATTGGACAAATAACCTTGAGCTTAGAGAAGCTGATCGACCACATGAAGCATCCAATTTTGAGCACACTCGCGGCCCTGTTGGTGGGCACGCTTTCCGTCCATGCGCAGTCCGACTGCGATGGCGAGCGCTACCGTTACACTTCGGCCTTTGACAATGTCTCCGTTTCCGAGGACCACATCTATGGCAACAATTTGAGCGCATTGGGGGTCGACACAGAGTTGGTGTTTGACTTCTATGAAGCCGTGGGCAATGCAGAGGACGAACGCCCTTTGCTGATCATGGCCCACGGGGGGTTTTTCCTTGCGGGGTCCAACGATGGCATGGAGGTGGTGCCCCTGTGCGAGGATTTCGCGCGCATGGGATACGCCGTGGCCAGCATTTCATACCGACTTGGCATTGCGCCTTCATTTGACCTCGAGAACGAACTCGTCCAAGCGGTGTGGCGCGGGGGTGCACGACAGCCGCGCTGCGGTGCGGTACTTCCGCAAATCGGTGGAAGAGCAAGGCAACCCATGGGGAATCGACACTGACCGCATTTTCATAGGCGGCGTATCGGCTGGAGGTTTCGTTGCGCTTCATCACGCTTACGTGGACCAAGACTCTGAGATTCCAAACAACATTGACGAGAGCCAGCCCGGCATGGGCGGCGGATTGGAAGGCGATTCAGGCAACCCGGGATACCCTTCCGATGTCGCGGGCGTCTTTAACATATGCGGCGCGTTGCGCGATGCCGATTGGATTGCCCCGGGCGACGTGCCGCTTGTGTCTGTGCATGGCAATGCAGATGGCACAGTGCCCTATGGAACGGACATGGTTTCTCTGCTCGGATTCCCTGTGATTGAAGTGGATGGAAGCGCCTCCATTCACGACCATGCAGAGGACATTGGACTGACCCATTGTTTCGCCACCATTGAAGGCGGGGGCCATGTTGCCCACCTCGGCAATGCCGACAACTACGACCTAACTCTGTCGACCGTGGCCGGTGCGTTGTCCTCTTGGATCTGCGATTCCTATGCGAATCAATGCGGCGAATATGACTACACCAGCGACATCACGGAGCAAACCTCGCCTTCGGTTCAGATGTACCCCAATCCAACGTCGGACAGCCATGTCACCCTGGCTTGCGAAGGTGCTGTAGGATCGAACTGGGAAGCCCGCGTTTTTGATGGCCAAGGTCGAGAGGTGATGATTCAGAAGGCACAAGGCCCCAAGGCGACCTTGGACTTGAGCCGCTTGACCAATGGGCTCTATGTGGTCCAGGTCGAGGAATGGGGTTGGAGAGAGCGGTTGGTGGTGCACTGACGCTGAGGCCAAGTGCCAGCCAATCCTGCAATGGCGGACATGGCCACCGTTGAATCGCCGCATTCCGGAAAGGACAAACTTTGGTCCTCGCACACAATTCACACCTTGGAAGCTGGAAGCTTCCGACTTCCATTCTTTGGGACAGCACTGCAGCTGTTTCCCAATGAAAAAAGAACACAGGGCCACTTCCACCACCATAGCGGATGGGAATTCGCGTGCACAACGGTTGTGCCCATGGCTGAGGATGCAAAAGTGGCAGAGCGAATTTCACCGACTTCGAGACACAAAAAAGGACGACCAAGAGGCCGTCCTTTTTCATTGCACTCGGCAAGAATTCATTCGTGAGACATTCGCTTCTCCACGGAGCCATCTGAATAGATGTGCAACTGGAGTTGCCCGGGGGTAGGAGCCGATTCGCGGCCCAGCAGATCCACCACCTTCAACAAGGTCTTGTCTTGTCCAGAAGGCAGGTCTTCCACCGACATGACTTGATTGCACGATTGCACAAAGAAGTCCCATGCCTCTTGGGAAGCGTTGATGTCTTGGTTGCCCCAAACGCCAGGCCAGCTGTGACCACCACCATTCACGGTGTACAGCCACACTTGAGCACAAGAGCCAGCTGATCCCCACTTTTGGTAATCCACCGTTGACCCGTCACCGGGCGCTGAATCTTCAAAAGCGCCGGATTCCTGCAGGCTGATGTCGAAAAGGTTCACGAAAAAGGCCATGGCATCGGGCGTACTGGGGTAAGCGCCCCAGCCGTCGACGTTTTGCATGTCGCCTTCGTACAAGCTCACATCATCCGCAGTTCCATGGATCTCCAAAATTGGAACCATATGGGTGGGGGAGCATTCTGTTCGAATGTCCTCCATCAAGATGCCCGCAATGGGGGCCACAGCACGGAATTCTGCAGAAGCCTCGCACGCCAACAGGTAGCTGAAGTCTGCACCGTTGGAGAAGCCCGTGGCAAAGACCCGTTCAGGGTCGAGGTTGTTTTCCTCTATCAACAGTTCCCGCAAACCAAGGGTAAAGCTGACATCGTCCACATACTCATTCTGATGGAAGGCGTAACCGACGTTCCAAAACGCCTCACCATCGCCATCGTATGACCCCTGTGGGTAGCAGACTGCGAACCCGTTCTCTTCGGCCAAGGCGTTGAAGCCGGTGTATTGCATGGTGCTCAAAGCGTCACCAGTGTATCCATGGTAAACAAACACCAGTGGGCAGTTGTCTGGGGCGTCACTTGGATGGTAGTACAGGTAGTCTCGAAGGAGTTTGCCATCTGGGTACTGAGCCGCCAAAACCGCAGAAGCCACGGCAACTTGAGTGTTGTTGGCATTGTTGTCGTCCAAAACCCCATTCACATTGCTGATGCTGACCTCAATTTCAAAGCTCCCTGATCCATCAAAGGCAATGATGTTGTTGATGTTGAAGCCATCGGTGTCGCCTGTTCCCAGAGTCACGCCGTCAATATCGGTGGTTCCGCTTTCGTCGCCCATGCTCCAAGCAATGGTGTACGAATAAACCGTGTCCATCCCCAAGTTGACCACTGTGCCAGACAGGTCTTCCTCGGTGGGTGCAAATACCACGGGCTCCACATTGACGCTGGCCAAGGCCAAATCCAAACCGCCTGGCTCTAAAACGCCCACATCGTCAACAGCCCAGCCATAAAGCCAGCCACCATCATCGTTGTAACGGAGGGCCAACCAAACGGAAGTCTCACCCAGCAGGGCCTCGAGCGAGATGACTTCAAATCCCCATTCGCCATTGTCATCGCCCTGAATGGTTTCCAGCACGGTCCAAGTCTCCCCGGCATCAAAAGAGTATTCCACAGTGGCGACTTCTGTTGCCCCTTCATACTCGCCGCCATCGTAGTAGCTGGCCATGGTGAGGAGGGCTTGATCGAGGCCCGACAAATCCAGTTCAGGCAGGATCAGGTAATCGGCGCTTTTGTCGCAATCGCAACCATCGTCATTGGTGGCCATGAAAGACCCGTGGGGAGCAATGGACCACCATTGGCTTTGCAAGGATTGGTTGTCTCCAACCAGCCACCCCCCGTCTGAGGCCAAGGTTTGTTGTGACCAGCCCGCGGGCAATCCATCCCCGTCAAATCCTTCTTGAAGAAGGACGGTTTGGGAAGCAAGGGAAGCGCTGAGGCTCAGGGCCAAAAAAGAGAGAAATAGACGCATGGTTGTTGTTCTGGCGGTCAAGATACAATGCCGCTTACACGCAAAACGTGCCATGAGAGGGCCCGACCCGACATGGCAACGGCATCATTTTCGATGAAACGCAACTTCATCGCATTTCAATGGTTCTCTACTTCATTCGACAACTTCTTTCCCATGATTCGTCTTCTTCCGATTCTATTGCTCTGCGGTGTCACAGGCTCAGGCCTCGCCCAAGAGACTTGGATTCAAATGTCATCGCCCACAGGAACAGGGCGCCATCATCCGATCACTGTGGCCAATGACCAATACGGATACGTGATCGCGGGTCAAGCTGGTTTTGCTTCTTTGAATTTGGACGACGTCCACCGCTATGACCCTGCGGGCGACACGTGGGAGCAGATGGAGGCCTTCCCAGGAGGAGGACGAGGGTATGGTTATGGCGTTTCCGAAGGCGACAACGCTTTTGTGGGGTTTGGGTCCAATGACAATGGATATCCCACCGATTGGTGGCGTTTGGACATGGCTTCGGGGTCGTGGACAGCCATGGCCGACTTTCCAGGACCGGGCCGAAATCACCCGGCCATGGTTCTGACAGCAGGCAAGGTATTCGTGGGATTGGGCAGCAATTCAAACGGCAACTTGGGCGACTGGTGGGGGTATGACATTGCGGACAACACCTGGGAAGAGCTGGCCCCTTTCACAGCAGGGAATCGCCATCATCCGTTTTACTTCGGCATCGACGGCACGGCTTATGTCGGATTCGGGCATGGAGACACCCAAAATGGAAACCTCACGATTTACCGGGATTTTCATGCTTACAATCCCGCCAACAACAGTTGGACCCAGTTGGGCGATTTCCCGGGTGAAGCGCGCGTAGCGGGCACTCAATTCGCTGCACAAGGAAAAGGGTATGTCTTGAGTGGCGACGGTGACGATCACGGACCTCTCGACAATGGAGAGTTCTGGGAATACGACCCTCAATCCGACAACTGGAGCGAAATGCCCGCTCATCCTGGCGGAGCGCGCTGGGCACCTGGAAGCTTTGTGCTGGGATGTCATGTTTACCTCACAGGTGGACTGGAAGGAACAGCCGATGTGTTCCACCACGACCTGTGGCGCTATTCATTGCTGCCCGATTGCGGATGCACCGATGAGGCGGCATTCAACTTCTCCAGCGTGGCCACCATCGACGATGGCTCATGTTGCTTTGTGGCAGGTTGCCTTCAAGAGACCGCGGTTAATTACAACCCAGCAGCCTGTTTTGGTGACGGATCTTGCATCGCCCCTGTCTTGGGGTGCACCGATGAAACCTCGGTCTATTACGACCCGGAAGCGAACACAGAGGTGGCGGTCGGAGGCCCCATGAACCTCAATGAATTGGGGGCAGGTGGATTTCATTTCAATGACAATTGGGACATGCTGTTCTCGGTCTCAGAACCCACGATTTTGGCCAGCGTGGATGTGTACGCAGAAACCGACTTTGGCACATCTGTATACATCAAGAATGCCGCAGGTGCCACCCTGTTCCAAGAAAACGTGGGGCTTTCAGCTGGCTGGAACACCCTCGACTTTGACATTGAATTGCCAAATGGGACCAACTACGCCATGGGCATCGAAGGGGACAATGAAGGCTTGTTCAGAAACAATGCGGTCCCCTCGGGCAGCTTCCCCATGGCCGTGGCCGACCGCATGACCATCACGGCCAACACCACCGATGAGCCGCAGGCCTATTATTACTACTTCTATCGTTGGACCTTGGAGTCTCCCTGTGCATCTCCCAGTTCCGTGGTCAACCGAGAGAACGAATGGGGCGTGTTCCCCAATCCAACCCAGGGAGGTGTTTGGGTGACGGGGGTGACAGACAGGTCAGATTTGAAATTGACCGATGCCAGTGGCAGGGTGGTTTGGTCCTCGACGAGAGCGTTGACAGGCCGCGACCGCCTAACATGGCCTGCAATGGAACCTGGGCTTTACTTCTTGTCAGTCCACAATGAATCAGGCCACCCATCAAAGCGGATTGTGATCCGCTGAGGCTTTACATTTCGGACATGGAATTTCCTGAGAATCCCGCAGTCAACATGGATCAGCTTCCCTTGTTGCAAGATGTGGACGTTCTGCCTGTGGACCGTGCTTACCGAAAGATGCGGCTCCTGGCTTGGGGCGTTGTTCAAGCCTTGATTTTGGTGGCGGTGCTCGCTCCGTTTGCGGGCCAACTGCTCGGCTGGTTGGATGGGGTCAATATGGGCCTCATTTGGATTCCGTTGCTCGTGCAATTCGCACTTGGTGGGCTTTGGTTCGCTGAAGAGTGGCTGGGCTTTGAGCGAAGGGGGTATGCGGTTCGAGAAAGGGACATCACCTATCGGACTGGATGGCTGGTGCGGAATACGGTGACCATTCCCTATTCCATGATTCAGCACTCTGAGCTCAGTCAGGGCCCCGTGTCAAGGTGGCTCGGTCTGAACCACATCAAGCTCTTCACAGCAGGCGGAAGCGGGAATTTGAGGATCGCGGGATTGAAAGAAGAAAAGGCGCAGGAGTTGCGGGGGGTCATTGACGCCCGAGCGGGCAAGTCATGACAGACTTCTCCACACCTCGCAGGCAGCACCCATTGGGCATTGCCATCATCTCAGTGCAGTTTTTGGTGAATGGAATTCGTGCGGCTTGGCCCGTGCTGATTGGCATCACATTCGGCGGCATTGAAGGGTACATGCTGCTGGGCATTCCCATCGTGCTGGGCCTGATTTTGGCGGGGGCTGTGGCGTACTACTGGAGGTTCAAGTATCGATTGGAAGATGAGGCGTTGGTGGTGGAAAGGGGGCTGCTCCAAAGGGAGCGTTTGCTGATTCCCTTCGATCGAATTCAAGCCATTCAGTTGTTTCAAGGTCCATTGCAACAGCTGTTCGGACTGACCGGGCTCAGGGTCGACACCGCAGGGTCAACAGGCAATGAGCTGCAGCTGGTGGCCATCGGGAAGTCAGAGGCTGAATCCTTGCGCCAGAGGCTGGCCAGCAATTCTCAAGCTGAATCAAAAACTGCAACAGAAACCTCAGAACAGAGCCAACCCAATGCCCCGGCAAATGGACCCGATGGATTCAACCGCCAGCCTTTGGTTATCCTCGATGCCAAGCGACTGATTAAAGTGGGGCTCTCCCAAAACCACTTGCGCAATGCATTTCTTGGAATCGCCATTTTTGGTTCGATTGGAAGCCCATTGGAGTCTGCAATCGAATCGCTGTTTGGCGCTTTGCCTTCAGCGGCGATCCTCGCGTTGAGTGCTTTGTCCGTGTTGCTCATCGTTCCTGGCTTGGTGCTGTTCCTTCTGTCGGGCGTGGTCATTTCATTGGGCTTGGCCACGTTTCAATACTTCAGGTACCGGAGTGCCATCGGTTCAGAGGGGGTTCAAATTGAGATGGGGTTGGTCAGGCGCAACACCTTTCAGGTGCCTTACAGCAAGGTTCACATGACGGTGTGGAAGAGCAACTGGCTCAAAAGGCAACTCGGCTTCGAAACGCTACAGATTCGACAAGCCCAAGCCAGCGACCAAGCCAATGCCTCTCTTCGGGTTTTTGTGCCCGCCATGGAGGCCCAAAACCGGAAGGTGGTGGAAGGCATCCTCTATCCAGACATGAAAGAACCAGAAAGCTTTGTTCTTTCACCTGTCCGCAGATTTCGGTGGGTCATGTGGCTGGCGGCTTGGGCACCGAGTCTTTTGCTGTTTGCAGCATGGTCCCCCGCTGCAGCGTGGTTGGGGACGGCCGCCTGGATGGCCTTGACGGGATTCACCACTGCGAAGCGATTTGGGAGCCTGCAGCTCAGGGCCTATGCCAATTCTGTGGTCCTGGAACGGGGGTGGTTTTGGCGCAGCCGCACCGTCATCAAAATGGATCAACTCCAAGGCATCCAATGGCGTCGAAATGTATTGCTCGAGAGGAGAGGGGTTGGGCACATCACCTTTCACACCGCAGCGGGTCCCAAGCCCTTTGTCTACGTCTCTAAACATGAAGCCTACGCGCTTCGAAACCACGCCATCAACCGCATGCACAGTGCGCATTCAGAGAACGCCCAACCCGCATTTTGAGCATTTTTTCTGAGTGGAGTCAACCATTCGTCCCTCAAGGCGTTCTTTGTGCGCTGATTGAAAATGCAAAGCCTTGACCAGAACATCAACGCGGTGTGTGACGCGGTCCGTCGGACATCACTGAAAGACTTGAATTCGGTCCAGCTCATGCGCCGGTTTGATTCCAAGTTTGTGGTGCCGGAAACCTGGATTCCAGAACTGGTGATGGCTTTAGAGCCTTCCACCCACATACTGGAGGTCGATGGACAGTGTGCTTCCAATTACGAAAACGTCTATTACGAGACACCAGACGACCTTTTCTTGACGGACCATCTTCGCGGAAAAGCCAGGCGGATGAAAATCAGGACCCGGAAGTATTCCACCAACGGATTGATGTTTTTGGAGGTCAAACAGAGGTTTCCTGGAGGAAAGACCATGAAAAACCGGATTGACCGGGGACAGAATCAAGAACTGACATTTTCTGAGGAAGAGATGCGCTTCCTAGAAAGCCATTCCGATGTGGCAGCGGCTCTTGAGCCCAGGCTTCAGGGAGATTTCAGCAGATTCACACTGGTGGATTTTGACCGCAAAGAAAGAATCACTGTGGACCGGAACTTGAGTTCAAGGTTGATGGGCCAACAGGAGCACAGCTTGCTGAAAGGCATGGCTGTGATTGAAATCAAACAACCCCGGCCAGACCGATACGGGCCAGCTCAAATGTGGCTGAGAACCCGACGCAATCGCAAAGGAGTGGTGGGAAGAAAGACCCGCATCAGCAAGTACACCATGGCGAGGCTGACTTGTGACCAGAACATCGCTGGTCGAACCTATCTTGCCACCCATCGAAGGCTCCAAGAGGCATGCTCTTGGACCAAGGACCTGCAAGCCCAATCGAGACCATGACCGAAATAGCACTGCATTTCGCAGCCAACTTGTTGTCTTGTTGGATCATCGTTCGGATGATCTACCAATCCAAAGCCAAACGAAGGGACTATGTGTTCACCTTCACGATGGTGTCTGCCTCAGTGTTCCTGTTGTGCAGAATGCTCAGCGGCGTGGAGCTGGACTTGGCCTTTGCACTGGGGCTGTTTGCGATTTTCGGGATCATCCGCTACCGGACCAACCCCGTCCCCATTCGGGAGATGACCTACCTGTTTCTGGTCATCGCATTGGCCGTCATGAACGCATTGGCCCCCATGTCCATGCCTGAACTGTCGGTGGCCATGGGCAATGTGGCTTTGTGGATGTTGGCGTTCATTTTGGAGCGTTTGCTCTTTGTGGAACACCTGGTCACCAAAAGGGTGATTTACGACCGCATTGAATTGCTCCAAGAGGGCAGGCGAGAGGAACTCAAGTCAGACCTGGCCATGCGAATCGGGGAAAAGGTAGAACGCATTGAAATCGGGGACGTCGATTTGCTTCGCGAAACGGCCGTGGTCAAGGTGTCGTACAGCGGAGATGATTTGAGCGAACACATCGACTCGTCCAACCGGCTGTGAGGAGGATCTTTTTGCTTTGTTGGGCGCTTCATTGCGCCAGCTTGGCCTTTGCTCAGGTCATTACCCAGCCCGAGGCACCGGACACTTTGGACTGGCAAAGTTGGACCTCAGTCTCCTTGGATTGGAAGCCTGTAAAAGGGCTCAGGCTCGAGCTTCAAGAGCAGTGGCGGTTCAAAGAGAACATGGGCACTTTTGACCGGCAGTTCCATCAGCTGACCGCAAATTGGACCCCACAAGGGCATGATTTGCTCGAAGCCCAGTCCATTGGCTTTGCGGGCCGACTCATGACCCGCCAAGACAATCAGGGGGACAACCAAGGGTTGGAGCGTCATTTTCGCTGGCACGCTCAGTATGCGCTTCAATGGGACCCAGGAAGGTGGTCTTTCTCAAGCCGGGTGCGATACCAACGCAGAAAAGCAGTGTGGTTGAAAGATGGAGATGACCCCTCAGAGGCCCCTGTCAAATCCACTTGGAGGGTCAAAGCCACGGTGAAGCACAACCTTCGAAAATGGAAGTTGGATCCCGAGCTTTCAGTGGAACGTTTTTCTCCGGTGTTGCCAGACGGCTGGCCCACAGATCAAGCTTGGCGAGTCCGCCTTGGAACGGAATTCAAACCGGGGAAGCGTCAACGCATCAAGCTGGGCATCCAACGCGAGTGGAAGGATCGCTATTTACCAGTGGGGGTCGGAGCGGGGCTGGATGACTTCCGCTTATACGGCAATCAAGAGTGGGCTCTGGTTGTGGCCTACCGATACCGCATGAAAACGGGATCTTGAATGGAATCCGTTTTTAGCGAATGACGACCCGTGCTGTGGCAGACTGAACCACCACCATTCCACCACTGGGGACTGCAAGAGGAACCCGAACCTTTCCCTGTGGCAGGTATTCCGTTCTGGTGTTCAGTTTCCTGCCCACCCCGTCGAAGACCAGAAGTGACACCTCGCCGGCTTGCGCCAATGAAAGGTGCACCAGGCCTGGGGTCAAATGGCCTCGGATGGGGTCTTGCCCCAATTCTTCCAGGTGAGTGGTGGAGCCAAATCCATGAAAGGTGACTTGATCGTTGCCAGAATTGGCCACGCCCAAGGTGTCTAAGTTTTCGGCATAACTGATGTCAGCAGGGCTCGAAAGGCCACCGCTTCCCGTGACCACGGTTTCACTCTCGGTGAACCCTTCGGTGTACCGGGTGATCCGCGTTGGGGACCATGAGCTCACGTAATACGCACCATTTCCGTCGGAATCAATGCCATCCAAGTTGCCAAGCCCTGTGCCGTTCACTACAGTGGTCACGTCGCCGCTTTCAAGGTCCACAGCCAAAATGTCTGCGTTGTTGCCCCAACACACCACCAAGGCCCTGTTGTTGTCTGTATCGATGACCACGCCATTGGGGGTGGAACCGAAATTTCCTGCGAGCAATTCGTACTGCATGTCCTCTGGCTGGCTTGCATCAATGGTGTACAGCCGTGAATTGGAAAAATCGCTGACCACCAATTGGCTTTCCCCATCGCTGCCCAAACCATTTAAAAAACCAACGCCAGAAATGACCAGGCTTCCAATCAATTCAGCATTGTTCAAGTTGTAGGCGCGGATGACATTGAAACCCACGGCATAGAGCACGTCGCCCATGACCTCCATGCCGTGAGAGGCTTGGGCCTCGCCAAAGAAATCCCACGAATCTCCTTGATCAGAAGTGACCAAAAGGCTGCTGCCGTTGCTCACAAACCAACGGTTGTTCTGGGGGTCATACTCGACAGCTTCAATGCCATTGAGGGTTTGGCCTTGGGCGAGCAGAGAAAAGGCCATGCAGGCCAGGAAAAAGAAGGGTTTCATTCGCAAGGGGTTCCGTATTGGGCCAGAAAGAGGAGGGCGTCACTCACGTTGACAGCGTCATCACCATCAAGGTCTGCCAAACCACAATTCTCAAAGCATCCAAAGTCGGCCAAAATAAGAAGCAAATCAGGCGCACCAACGAGTCCATTTTCATCCAAGTCTGCTGGGCATGGTGCATCGATCAAAGTGAACTGCACATACTCCACAAAACTGTAGCGCTTTATGTTTTTTGCCCGGTCCTGAATGGAAATGGCGGAGATTCCCCATGTTCCCGGAGCTGAACCGGCGGGCAAAAATGCGCTCAACGTCAATGTGCTCCATTCGTTCGCGCCTTCAGGCGGATACACCGAGTAATAAAAGTTGGCGCCTCCGAGTTCTTCCCAACCCCCAAAGTGAAATTCTTCGCCAATGGGGTTGCGCATGGTGTAAGTGATCCTTTGAACCCCTGAAGCAAACTCATCAAAAGCACTCGTGTCTTGAACGGCCAAGGTGAATTCGACCAAGGTTTCTCCATTGGGTGCATCGGCGTTGCTCGGCGTTGCGGTCACCTCAAAGCTGTTCAAGTCCACAACGGGATGAAGCAAATCAGGGTATTCCGTCTCCATCCACACCGAATCTCGGTCTTCAGCGAAAACATGGACGTCATCTGCATTGCTGTAGTTGGGGTCGCCTGTGAAGTACAACAAGCTCGAATTGCCAGCCACATCATCGGCACTCGAGAAATTCACGGTGTAATGGCCAGTAGGGAAGTAGTGTGGAACCGGCAGCTGCATCTTGTGGTGCTTCACTTCTTCATATCCATTGCTTTCAAAATCATTGGACTGAATGTCGATGCTGTACCGTTGACCATAGTCCGGGTCCATGGTGGGGAAAGAAATCCGCGTCAGGCCACGGCTCAGTGGAATTTTGTCCCAGGTGTCAAATTCGACTTCTATGCCTTCCACTGAAGATGGGCCGCCGGAACCATCTGCAATCTGAATCTCTGGTACAGCGAGCATGGAGAAGCTGTCGTCCAAGTAAGCCGGAGGGGTGATGTCTTCAAGGGGGTTGTTCAAGAACAGCCGCAGGCCAATCGTGGCGGGGCTTTCATATCGATCGTTGCCCACCGCATCCCACAAGTGCAAACCATCGAAGTTCCACCACCCGGCTTTCATGTGCTTGTTCAATGTGATGCTTCCTGTCAAAACAGAGTCGCTGGACCCATTGACAGGCGAAAGCCACAGGTCAAAAAAGGTGCCCACTGAACTCACAAAGCGAACCTGCCCGCTCGCTGCGCCATCCTCTGCAGGATCATCACTGTGCAAGTGCACGGTCAAGTGGAAAGTCTTGTCTTCATTGGGCTCACCTGAGACCTGAACGCTGGTCCCGACAATTTTGCCAGGGTAGGTGTAGTCTGGAAAAAGATTGTACACCTCAAAGGTGAGCTCCTCTGCAATCAAGGCAACATAGCGGGCCCCGTGCATGATTCGATCTCGGATGAAATCATACTTGTCAGGTGCATGGGTCAACAGCAACTGAGGATTGGAGATGTAATGGGCAATGCTCTCGGCCATGTCCTCATTGGGGTTCATGTCGTGGGCATAAGCGCTCACAAATTCCGTGGTGAGGGTGGTGCTCCAACCACTTGGAGCATTGGGGTCTTCAAACCAACCACCCAGAGAGGCCCAGTCAGCTTTCAAGGTCTCATCCAGTCCATAAGCCCACAAGAAGTGGGCCTTCTCGTGAAGAACAAGGCGATGGATGTGGTCGATGGAAAACCCACTGAATGCCGTCTCCATCCACTCAATGGTCTCGATTCCGGTCCAAGCAATGGCAGGTGCAGCAGGGTAGTAAGGGTTGGGCTGCCCATTGATTCGGCGGACCAGCTTTGACAGGCCTTCTTGCTTTCTCATGCCCGAAGGAAACTCTTCAAACATCCCCATGATTTGGAGCTTTTCCCATGCGGGGAAAGACTGAAAATTGGTTTGGGTCTCGTTCATCAAGTCCTCCAATCCGTCGCTGGGCTCCATGAACTCCACGCCGTAGCGGTCCTCTGCGATTTGCGACACGATTCCCGATTGGCTCCCTTCTTCGGTGAGGTGAGACAGCGCCACTTTGAACAATCGCCGTGAAAAGAAATGTCCTTGTTCTCCCTCAAAGTTGACCACCAGTGGCTCGGCATAAACGAACACATCTCGCGACACCGTGACGACCTCCATGCCCATGACGTTCTCGACCATGTAATCCCCATCCAACATGTCTTCGGTGAGCCTCCAAACGGCATGAACAGGTATGCCGTTCTCATCGGCGTTTGCACGGGGATAGGGGAGGTCGCTGATGGCTTGATGCAGCTTGAATGCTTCATCGGGGGTCCATGCTTCTTCCAGGTCATCCAATACAAATCCGTATTGCTGATAAAGGGTTTGAGCACTAAACCCCTGAGGGATTTCGTAGGCCTCTCCAAGCACCTCGATCACAGGGGGAGAGGCCGGGATAAATTCGGTGGCATGGCCAGCAAAACTCCCGTCTTCGTCCCAATTGAATACGTATGTGGTGCTGTCACCAAGCATCGCAGCCACATCCAAGGTCACCGACACATCAGAACCGATGGTGACCGAACTGGCCGAAGGGGTCATGTACCCCGGCGCATCTATGGACAGAAGCCAGTTGCCATGGTCCAAATCAAAACCACAAGTGACAGGGGTGTCCACACCCGCGCCAGTCAACTCCTTGCTCGACGCTTCACCCACGCCGCGCTCCACAGACACAACAGCTGCAACGCCATCGGCCAACCCTTCCACCGTCACGCTCAATTCAGCGGACTGGGCCAGGCCCGTCATGACGATGAGAGAAGAAAAAAGAAACAGCGCACACAGTTTAAGTTTCACCATGTGAGCAAGATAGAGGCATCATCCCCCAATTGCCCAAAGCTTGTGCACACTTGGGGCTTCACTTGTTCATGACAATCGGCTGACAGTCATTGCAGTAAAATGGCCTTTCGGGAAGCGATGCCAAAATGTCCATACCCCGTGCTGGTGTTGCTCAAGATGCCTGAAGGGTTGGCAAAGGGGTTGCCCTGGGCATCCTCGTGGGTTTGAACCGCATTGAAAAAGTCACCCAGAGACGCGTCCATCAAATCCACCACCAGCCTCAACGCGACGACTTCAGAATACCCATAGTAGGGGTCTTCACCCCAACGTTGACGGCCGAGCTGAACATCATTTAATGACTGTCCATCTACATTTTGGTCGTCCAGAAGCCAGCAGGAGCAACTCCAGTTGTAGGCCAGCCTTGGGTCTTCAAAATCACCGCCCCATGCCTGGTTCCAAAAGGTGTCCTGCTCCACCACATATCCCTCTTCCAATCGAACCGCGTAGACATCGCGCTCTCCTTCTCGGTTCAGCAAATCCATGGTCACAATGTCGTTGACATAAAAGCCCCAATCATCCATCATGGTGTCGGCTCCAATCTCAAAAGTCCAGTCCAATTGTGGTCCAGGGGGCTGAACGGCAGTGGCTGTTAAGTCGTCCCACCCTGGAGCGCTGACTGTCAATTCCAATGGACCAAGGGGCAAGTCCAAGGGGGCGTCCAACTCCAACACCAACATCTTTTGTTCCTCCACATACTGGACGTCACTGGCGAACCATTCCAAGACGGTCACATTTCCGCTGCGAATCACTGCGGTAGCCCCTTCTGGCAAAGACACAGTGTCCGTGCTCAAGAGGCTTGCGGTGTTCGAGACCGACAGCACCGCCTTCATGTCGCCAGAGTTCAAGATGCAACTGGCCGCCAAGGCAGGTTCGTGATCTGGGAACTCAATCTCATTGACCACCCCGTCAGCCCACTTTTCGCAGCCCGTGAGGAGGAAGAACAGGGTGAGGGCCCAAAAACGGATCAAAATGCGAATTGCCATGCGACAGAAGGGATAAGAGGAAACAGGCCGTATTCCCGGATGATCGGGGTTCCTAGGTCATTGGTGCCTGGAAGCGCAATGAAGGGATTCAAGTTGTTGTAAGCATTGTAGACACTCAAGACAAGGGACCGTTCGCCATGTTTGACTTCTTTGGTCCGAGTGGCACTGATGTCCATCCTGTGATAGGGGCTCAGCCTGAAAGAATTCCGCTCCGAGGGCACCTCAAAGGTCACAGGACTCAGCCCTCCACCGCCATTGGGCAAGAGGCTGCCGTATTGAACCTCGTTCAAGGTCAGGGCCCGTCCTGTCCCATAAACCCAAGTCCCACTCACGGTCCATTTTGAAGAGAGCTCATGAACGAGCACAATCGAGACGTCGTGTCGGCGGTCATACGTGAATGGAAAGCGGTCTCCATTGTTCAATTCATCGAATTGACGGTCTGTCCAACTCAACGTATAGCCCACCCAGCCCGAGGTGCGACCTTGCTTCTTTTGGACCAAAACTTCCGCACCATAGCTGCGTCCTACCCCTTGGGTCACGGCGTCTTCCCATGTGGTCTCGCCGGTCTGAAAGGCAGCAGAGCCAAAGCTTGCGCCCTCCTTGTAGCTCAAGAGGCCGTCCATGTCCTTGTAGTAACCTTCTAAACTGAGTTCGAAATCACCTGCGGATTTAGCTGCACCCAAAGCCACTTGCCAGCTCTGCTGAGGGCGTATGCGAGCGGTGGATGGCAACCACAGGTCTGTGGGGAGCGTGAGGCCTTCGTTGGTCAACAGATTCACAAACTGGGTCATCTCGGCATAGGAGGCCTTGATGGCCATGCCATTGTTGAGCCGTTTGTTCAGGGCCAGTCGGGGCTGGAGAGAGGCGTAGCTCACCCCCTCCACAAACAAAGAAGAAGCATGTAGTCCCACATTGGCTTTTAAACCGTCCGCCAATTCAACTTCATCTTCGGCATAAAGGAAGGCCTCGGTTGAATACAAGTTGGGCGAGCCCAAAATGGTGTCGAAACTGAATTCGTCAGAAGCGGACAGAATCAATTGCGTGGCCCCAGGATTAAAGCGGTGCTGCGTCACATTTCCTCCAAAACGAATGAAGTGCCTGTTGTTTGGCGCAAAGTCGAAGTCCACACGCCCGCCCAAGTCGCGGATTCCTGAATTGTACAAAGAAGCGAACCGGTCTTGAGAAGGGGAGGGGCCTGTGTATTCTGTCTGGAAGTCGAAGCCAGTGTTGAAATCGTACCGGCTCTTCATCAGGGTTACATTGGAAAACAACCGTGGCCCCCACTCGTGGTTCCATCGCAGGGCGAGGACGGAATTCCGCCAATCCAATCCGAGGTCGATCTCTTCCACCCCGTCTTGAAATTCACTCCTGGTGCGAACCCCGAAATCATCCACCCCTTGGAACGTGCTCAAATACAACCTGTCTCGGTCTCCCAAGCGCCAGTTGACCTTGGCGTTCAAGTCGTGAAAGAAATACCTCGGATCCACTTGGTCTTCTGGTGGAGAAGAGGCCCGAATGATGGGGTTCACCAGTAAATCCAAATAGGTCCGGCGGCCACTGATCATAAAGGAGGCCTTGTCTTTGACCAATGGACCTTCCAAGGTCAACTTCGAGGCCAACATGGACACGGACCCAGCACCGTGGAGCTCTTTTTTGTGTCCCTCTTTCATGCTCACCTCAAGGATGGAGCTCAAGCGCCCACCAAATCGAGCGGGATATCCGCCTTTGGTAATGGAGATGTTGCGCACAGCATCGGCATTGAAGACCGAGAAGAAGCCAAACAAATGGCTCACGCTGTACAGCGGAACCCCATCCAACAGAATCAAGTTCTGATCTGGGCTGCCCCCGCGAACATAAATCCCACTTGACCCCTCACTGCCTGATTGAACACCAGGCAAAAGCTGCAGGGATTTGAGAAGGTCCACTTCACCTGCGATTGCAGGCAGCCTTTTGATCTGCTCAATGGGCACCTCAATCTTGGACATTTGAACCTGCTCTTCTATGCTCTCCGAGATGCCTGCTTCGATGACAGCCTCCCCCAATTCAAAGCCAGCGGTCAAGTCAACATCCAATTTGATGTCCTTGGTCATGTCCACCTGCATCTTAATAGGCGTGTATCCCAGGTAGGAGAAAAGCACCTCTTGTTCGCCCACCGGAAGGGAGATGGAGTAATGGCCGTACGCATTGGCCGATGTGCCAGATTGCGTTTGGGCATGCCAAATGGTGGCACCCAATAACTGCTCTCCACTGGAGGCGTCTTGCACGAACCCGCTGAGGGTGTAGGAAGCGCTCTGGCACAAGAGCCCGTCAATGCTTAGCGCGCTGATGAAAGACATCAAGCAGACGGCAGAAAAACGAAGTCTCAAAGTGGGCATATGCGAAAGACCTATTCGAACGGAATGTAAACTTCGCTCGCGATCAAATGAACGGCGTCTCTTGGCTTAGGGTTGCTCCTATGTCTGAACAACAAATCAAAAGGCAGCGACATACACAACGTGGTCAGTCTTGGCGCCTTCCTTCTTGAGGATCACAGGACTTACCAAGTTCATCGCGGATCACCATCCTTTGGGCTGCAATCGAAGCCTGGTGAATGGCCTTGTAAACCTCCTCCACAAAGCCGCTATCCAATCCTTGTTCTGAGCCCTGTCCCACGTTTTGCTTCAAGATGTGCTGCCAACGGGCATTTTGAAGAATGGTCATGCCGTGTTCCTTTTTGAACAACCCAATCTCTTTGGAGATGCCCATTCGTCGGACCAAAAGATCCACCAAGCTTTCGTCCACCATGTCGATTTCCGATCGCAAAGCCGAAAGCTCGCCGTGGCCTTCTTTCTTGACAGAGGACCGGAATTTCAGTTCGGCCATCATCTCGGCATACCGGACAGGGGTGACTTGCTGAGGAGCATCTGTCCACGCCACATCTGGATCGGGGTGCACCTCTATCATGAAGCCATCAAAACCCAAGTCCACTGCCATTTGAGCAACGTCAGGAATCATTGACCTCTTTCCAGTGATGTGGCTGGGGTCATTCAGCATGGGGATTTCAGGGTGTTCGTTCCTGAAGTCAATCGGGATTTGCCATAGCGGGACATTCCTGTACTTCTTTTGACCGTGGACCGTAAAACCACGGTGAACCGCCATCAGGTCTTGGATTCCTGCATTTGCAAGACGTTCTATCGCGCCGGACCATAGTGCGAGGTCGGGCTGAGTCGGATTCTTGACGGCAATCGGGACATTCACTCCAGTTAAGGCATCTGCAATCTCTTGAACCTGAAATGGATTGGCCGTTGTCCGCGCACCAATCCAAAGCATGTCAATCCCGGCTTTCAAAGCGGCCTGAACATGCCGGGCATTGGCCACTTCTGTGCACACTTTGAGTCCATAGGTCTTCTGGACGCTTTGAAGCCATGGCAACCCCGTATTCCCGACACCTTCGAAGGCGCCTGGCCGCGTCCGAGGTTTCCAAATGCCTGCTCGGAAATAGTCGATTCCTGTCGGGGCCAATCCTTTGGCTGCGGATAAGACCTGCTCGGCAGATTCTGCGCTGCACGGCCCAGCGATTTGGATGCGTTGGTTCATCTCAATGCGTTCAAGCAAAGTACGGGCTATCCCGGTCTATGTGTTTGCCAAAGGGCTTGAACGTTTTTCATTGTATACTTGCGCCGCGTAAGAACCGAATCCATGAAAATTAGAAATTTGGCAGTCCTTTTGGCTGCTTTTGCCCTGATGACGGGCTGTGACGACGGAGTCACCGAAGTATGTGACGACGGAAACAAAGCGGTCATCACCATTTACAACAACTCACTCTGCACACCTGATGTCAGCGTTGGTGGCGACTTGGTTGCGTCCGACTTGGGTACGTTTGATGAAGTCAGTGTCGAAGTTGACGCAGGTACATATGACGTCACCACCAACTTGAGCTTGTTCACGACCTGCACAGAGCTGGAGTGGACTGCCGACGTGGCTTGTGGAGACTCCGTCTTGTTCACCTTCGAATAAGAGGACTTGCTCTATCAGTGAAAAAACCAGCCCAAGTGGCTGGTTTTTTTTTTGCCTCCCCTTTCTCACCCATCATGAAACAGAGCATTTCATGACCTTAAAGGACAAATGCCCGGTAAGTTGATGATGATCGTGACTATTTTGCCGCATGCATCAGTATCGAATCGTCTTTTGCCTCGGCCTTTTATCCATCACCCAATTGTCTTGGTCTCAGTGGTCTGACCCCACAGTCGCCATGGATCCGTTTGAGGTCAGGTTGGAGGCGTCATGGGAAGACCCAACAGATCCAGTCCAAAGCCGAATGAGGGCCGGAGCATTGTGGTCTGATTTTCATTCCCAACACCCACGTTGGCAAGTGCAGTTCGATGAAGCCTTGGGCGCAGTGCACCGCGCATACGGACCCGCCATCTCCACAAGTGATCCCACTGAATGGCTCACCGACCTCCTTTTGGAGAATGAGCCCACTGTGGAATTGTCCACTTGGAGCACAACAACTGTGGGGAAGCACGAAGTTCACAGGGCCCACCAAATGAAGGACGGCAGACCACTCTGGGGAACGGAGTTGGTGGTGAAAACGGGAAGTGCAGGTGTGGTCATGTGGGGAGCTCAATGCGCTTCAGCCATGAACAACAACTGGAGCACCGAAGCCATGAGTGCGGCGGACTTGATGGAAGCTGCGATGGAGGGGCTGCCGCTATCAGAAATGACGTCTGAGGCCCAAGGAGAGTGGTGGATACCTGTGCCTTCAACGCAAAGCGAAGCCCAGGTCATGCAATGGAAGTCCGCTGTAGAGTTCAGGGTGAAAGGCATCAGCGACATGGGGATCCCTGTGGACTACAGAACTCTCATTGATGCATTGACAGGGGAGGTGCTTCTGAGGTCCAATGAGGTCAAACACTCTGAGCACGGACATGGCAAGCCTAAACCGAGCACCAAAACCATGGGGCCAGCTGCTCTGATGCAAATGATGAGCTGCCAAGTGACCGGGACGGTATTTCTCACTCAACCGTTTGGCACACCCACAGAAGTGGGCCTTGACCACCTCCAAACCGAGGTCAATGGGAATCCAGCTTACACCACGGGTGGTGGAATGTTGACCCTTGATGAAGATGGACCTGCAGATTTGTCCTTGTCCCTTCAAGGCCTCTGGAGTACAGTGGAAACCGGAAATGAGACGCCTGGCTTTGAAGCCCTTGTGGAATCAGATACCGTGATCTCTTTTGACGGCGATGCCAGCATTCGGCAATTGAGTGCTTACCACAACGTCAATCGCATTCATGACCACATGAATGCATGGCTTCCTGGATTCACGGGCCTGGACTTCTCCTTGCCGACATCGGTCGATGTGAGCGGCACGTGCAACGCCTTCTACACACCAGGGTCGCCAAGCATCAATTTCTACTCAGAAGGAGATGGGTGCAACGCATTTTCCTTGGTGGCCGACGTGGTGTTCCATGAATACGGCCATGGCATCAATGACCTGTACTACGAAAGCATTGGTGGATTCTTCGGAAACGGCGCCATGAACGAAGGCTATGCTGACTTCTGGGCCATCAGCCTGACCGAAAACCCCATCTTGGGTGCGGGATGTTATTCTGACGACCCCACTTTTTTCATTCGCAGGTATGACGAGAACCCCAAAGTTTACCCGCAAGATTTGGTGGGAGAGGTTCACGCCGATGGTGAAATCATTTGTGGGGCGTGGTACGACACCCACCTTCTCATGGGAGGAGAATGGGACAACACCTTGGACTTGTTTGTTTCTGTATTCCCTGGACTGCAAGCGCAAGCCCAAAACGGAAATGAAGGGGAGGCCTTTGTGGAAGTTCTGCTGGATGTTCTTCAAGCCGATGACGACGATGAAGACCTGTCCAATGGCACCCCAAATGGAGCGGCCATTCTCGAAGGTTTCGCCATGCATGGCATCAGCCTGTTCTCAGGTGTCAACATTGACCACACTCCGCTTGAATTTGCTGATGCTGAAGTCGGCATCACCCTCGAAGCGGAGGCAGCAATTCTGTTTCCCTTTTCACAGTACTTCAGCCATTGCCTAGCCTTTTACAGAACGGCCCCTTCAGAACCATGGACTTCTTTGACCATGGAGGATGCGGGAAGCGATGTGTTCACAGCGGCCATCCCTTCGCAACCTGCAGGAACTGTGGTCGAATACCACTTTGGCATTCTTGATTCTTTCGGCGCCACCAGCTCCATTACTCCGTACAGCTCGAACAATGCTGCTAATCCAAATTTGCCATTCAACTTGATTGTGGGACTTGAGCCCGTCCTGATTGACGACCAAGACGACTACTCCGAATTTGGCTTCTGGCAACTTGGATTGTCCCAGGACAACGCCACCACCGGACAATGGGAATCCACCATTCCAGTGGGCTCCTTTGGAACTCCCGGAGACGCCTCCAGCATTTGCGCACCCGATGAAGACCACACGCCCAATGATGGGCTTTTCGCATTTGTCACAGGGGTAAGCCCAGGACAAGATGCGGGAATCGGTTCCAACGATGTGGATGGCGGCTCCACCACGCTGCAGTCCGAATCCATTGACGTAAGCGAACTCGCCTCTCCCGTGCTCAGTTACTGGCGCTGGTACGTGAACGCACCTGCGTCTGGAGCCAACCCTGGAGCGGACTGGTGGCAGGTGCACGTTAGTTCAGATGGAGGAGACACTTGGGTAGAAGTGGAAGAAACGCTCACCCAAGACATCAGTTGGAGGCGCCATGCCTTTTCGATTGAGGAACACGTGCCATTGACCGACGAATTCCAAATCCGATTCGTGGCCTCGGACAGCATTCGACCAGGTCAGGAACTGGATGGTGGCTCTTTGATTGAAGCCGCCATAGACGACCTGATGATCCATGATCTGGCCACCTCGCAAGTGGGTGAGGCTGGTCTTTCATCCGGCATTGTTGCGTGGCCCATCCCAGCGAGCACCGCCCTCCACGCTTCAGGCTGGGAAATCAACAGCTCTGTGGAACTTCGCGACGTGCGCGGCCGATTGTTGTCTACTCAAACTGCCAATGCCCAAGGACATGTTCGATTTTCAATCGAAAATTGGCCTTCTGGTACTGTGACCATGACGGGAAGCCTAAGAGAAGGTGACCGGATTGTGAAGAAAGCTCTTATTCTGCATGATTGAGGCTCATTTGCCCGAGGAAGCGCGCATCTTTGCGGCGCAATTTCAATAAATGGCAAAAACTGAAAAGACCCGTCGCATGGCCATCCAAGCTGAATGGCAGCGCGACAGTTCATCCTCTCCAGGCTTCAATAAGTACCTCATTACCATCCGAGAATTGGATGGAAAAGAGACGCGCGTTCCGGCCTATGGCCGCGACATGCAGGACGCTTTGAGCCGGTTGGTCAAAACAGAACGAACAGAGAAGTTGGTCGAAACCACAGAGAGAATCCCACAATGGGTGTTCGTCTTGGCCTTTTTGGGCACCCTTGGTGTGGGTGCAACCTTGAGCACGACCGCGAACAACCCCTTGTACTTCGCCGTAGGTGCGGGGTCACTGGTGCTGCTCGTGGGCCTTTACTTGCTTTGGACCAAAAAATAGTTCAAAGTCAAAGGCATCATTGTCCAAGACCTTGTTGGCTGTCTGTTGGGGTGACCCATACAATGGACACCAAGTGGGCATTGTCCACCATCGCGTTGCGCACCCTCAAGAAGCCAGCTAAAGCATGCTCTTCTGAGTTGAAATATTGCCTGACTTCCATGGGTTTAACCAAGCCTGGAGCCACCCTGATTTCGAAATGGGCATGAAAGCCAAACTTTTGACCCCCAACTGAACTGCGGGCGCCATTCAAGGCCAACGTGCTATTGGACTGGGTCTTACCGATACCTGAGGGAATTGAAGTCCGAGAGGATTGGCTCATGGCAGGTTGGGACCAAGCCAGAGCCACTATCAAGAAGAAGGGCAGCGCGCGTGACAGCATTTCAATAGGATTTGGTTGGATGTACGGGGTAAAACTCCCAAAGGTTTCAACCGCAGCTTCCCTGCAATGCCTTTCTGGACTCCTATCTTTGAAATATGGGACGTGCCTTTGAATTCAGAAAAGAGCGGAAAATGAAACGGTGGGCGGCCATGTCGAAGACATTCGCCCGCCTCAACAAGGACATCATTCTGTCCATCAAAGAGGGTGGGGGAATTGCCGAACCTGATCTCAATGCGCGCCTTCGAGCGGTCATTCAAAACTGTCGTGCGGCCAACATGCCCAAAGACAACATTGAACGGGCCATCAAAAAAGCCACTGATAAAGACGCCGCAGACTTAAAGCAGGTCACTTTTGAAGGGTATGGGCCTCATGGAGTTGCCGTTTTTGTTGAGACGGCCACAGACAACAACAACAGAACGGTCGCCAATGTGCGAAGTCACTTTAACAAGTGCAATGGGAACTTGGGCACCACCGGCAGCGTGGAATTCATGTTTAGCCATGTCTGCCACTTTAAAATCTCTGCTGAAGGGAGGGACGCTGAAGAACTAGAGCTTGAGTTGATTGACTTTGGTGCCGAGGACATTGGCCTCGACGAAGATGCCATCATGATCTATGGTGCTTTTGAGAGTTTTGGCGCCCTCCAGAAAAAGCTGGAGGAAGAGGGCATGGAGATTTTAGAATCCGGGTTTGACCGAATCCCTGCAGACACCAAAGAGTTGGATGCTGAATCCACCGCAGAAGTGGAAAAGCTGATTGAAAAGCTGGAGGAAGACGAAGACGTACAGAACGTCTACCACTCGATGTCTTCAAGCACCGAGGAGTAAGAACCTCTTACTGACAAACTTCCCCGAACTCCACAAGAAGCTGGAGCAAATCATTGGTCCCCACCACTCCGTCGGGCACGATATCAGCCAGGCAGGTTTCCCCTGTCGCGAAGACGCATGACCCGTCGTCAACATCGGCCGAGTTGCTGTAGTTAAAGGCTTGGTTATAGGTGCATCCGCAAACTGCTGGATGGTCCAAAATCTCAAAACTGACCTCTGTAGTTTGCCCTCCTTCATCTGTAGCAGAAAATGTGTACTCCCCTGCTGAAAGAGCGGAAAGATCCAAGCCTGTGTCATAACTGACCTCGCCCGTTGCGTTGAGAGGCGTCATCTGCACGACCCCTGTAGAACTTCCATTGCATGTGGTTGAGTATGCAATCACATCAATTGTGAGCTGAGACCAACCGCAAAATGAAAAAAGCAGGCCCATTAAAAGAGTGGAAGTTCTAAGCATAATAAGTGGTTGTTGTAGGAAAAATACGAAATGGATGCTTTCCAATGAAATCAAGCATCAAAGAACCAGACGAATTCAATGTAATTACCATCAAAAATATATATTTCACGACTGAGCGCGAGAATATGTGGGCGGAAAACCACTTGAGACCAGGGCGTCTCACACTAACTTTAAATCCTCACATTCTAGAGTTATGCGTTACTTCAAGACACTTGCCGTCCTGATGGTAGTGGCCTCAGCCACTGCACAAAATTCACCGGTCACAAATTTGTCCTCACTGGATGGATACTTGACCATTTCCGAAGCTATTGCAGGCGCAAATGAGGGAGACACCCTACAATTGGCGGCCATCAGCTTCAATGAGAGTTTGATTTTGTCGACTCCCATTGTTTTGCAGGGAGCGACCGCAGGCGGCACCATTCTTGACATCCGTAGCACCAACGGATATGGCATTGGGATCGAGTCCAGTTCGGTTCACATTCGCCACTTGACCGTGCTGTCCAACAGCGCCCACTTGCAATACGCCATTCACAGTGAGCCAGACATCACAGGCATTGTCCTGGACAATGTGTCAGTGGTCAACAATGCCACATCGGGCATCGATCTGAATGGCCTTTCACCTGGCTCTGTCAATGCAGTCTTGAACTGCTCTTCCGTCGGGAGTGGAAGCGGATTTGGTTTGGCATTGAGCAGCTGTCAGAATGTGAACATTGAGAATTTCACATCCTCGGGCAATGGATTCGGCGACATCGGAATCCTTGAAAGTGCTTATTCAGAACAGACCACTCAAGATCTTTTGTTTACTGGGGAAATGAATTTGCTGGGTCAAAACAGCGACGGAGTTGGCGCCATTGTGGTCCAATCTGAAGATGATTATGTGGACCCTGGAACCACCAACACGTTCGACATTGACATGCAAAGCGGCCTGATTCACCAGATCGCCGCCATGACCGACGAATATGACGGGTCACTATTGGGATACATCCTGTGTACACCAGAAAATGTTGCCGCCATTTCTGAAAGTTTATCCAGCATTTCAGGTGTCAATGGCCTCTACGCACGTAACATCGACTCTGGCGCCATTGAGGTTTGGCCTGGCATGGAGCTTTCTGAAGCCATTCAGGTGACACCTGCAGGAGGTTTGATTCAAATTGTATACCCAGGTGACTACGACTCTGATTTGGTTACGGTTGACAAACCAATCTCGATCATTGGACCAAATGCTGGCATCTCCGCAGCATCGTTGGACAGAGACATTGAGGCCAGGTTCACGGGCGGTTTCGCCATCACATCTTCTGATGTTTTTGTGGATGGAATCCGCATCCAGAACATCGACACTGACGCAGATGGATTGACGATTGCGGCTGGGGTCTCTGACATCGAAGTCAACAACACCGTCTTTCGCGGAAATTTTGAAGAGCAGGGAGATCTGGGTCAAGTTGGCTTGAACCATCAAGGAGGCATCACATTCAACGACTGTTCATTCAGGAACTGGCCTGTGGCCGTGGAAGTCCAGGCTGGTACAGCCATCTTCAACGAGGTTTTGGCCGCTGACAACAGAGAAGCATTCGCCATCCGATCCAACTCAACAACCCCTATTCGATTGGAGTTGAATGGGGGACAACTCATCAATGCAGGCGCAGACGCCATTGTGGTGACCGCTGCAGGAACTGCGGACAGCTTGGTTGTTCTGGGGGCTTTTGGCAACCTGCACAGACACGTCCTGAAATTTGATGTTCCCTGCGGGCATCGAATTGAAGGAAACAACTTCATCAACAGTGAGGAGCAGGTGATCGGATTGACCACTGCTGAGCGCATCGCCTTGTGTGAGGACAACAGTTTCAGCAACCCAGCGATTTCCATCGAGGCATGCACCAACTCAAACGCCTCCAATTATGAGCCATGCGCGACGATCAATACCGGATGCGAATACCTCGGTTGCACCGATCAAACGGCCTGCAATTATGTCGCCTCAGCGAACACCGATGACGGATCCTGCGAGTACACATCGTGCGGGGGCTGCTTGAATCCATTGGCCTGCAATTATGATGCAACTGCCAATTTTGAATTGAACAATTGTGAGTTCCTTTCATGCCGTGGCTGCACCAACCCTGACGCCCAGAACTTCGATTCTAACGCGACCATTGATGATGGCTCATGCAGGATTGTGGGTTGCACAAACCCTGAGGCGTTCAATTACAATTCCAACGCCAACATTGACAATGGCTCCTGTCTGATCGTGGGTTGCGTGGACGCCACAGCGTGCAATTATGAGCAAAATGCCAACGTCAACAATGGGACTTGCGAATTCACGAGTTGCGCAGGCTGTATGGATGAGCGCGCGTGCAACTACGACAACACCGCCACCCTTGAATCCAACAGTTGCGACTTTGTCTCCTGCCGGGGCTGCACCCATCCAAGTGCCTACAACTACGACAATGAAGCCACCATTGATGATGGCTCATGTCGAATCTTGGGTTGCACCGATTCAAACGCCTCCAACTACGACGCAGAAGCCAACATTGACGACAACACCTGTCTTTACTCTGGTTGCACGGATTCAGGTGCCTGCAACTTCGACGTTTCTGCTTCTTCAGATGATGGGAGTTGTGAATACACAAGCTGCGCAGGTTGCGCCATCCAAGGGTTTTGCAACTACGATCCAAATGTTAGCATTCACGACGGTGCTCTTTGCGACTATCTCTCTTGCTGTGGCGATTCAAACGCAGACAATTACGACCCCGCCATATTGCCCCAATTGACATATGGCTGCATTTACGGACCATCAGCAGGCATGGTCTTTTTGGACGTTTGCAATGTGCCTTTTGCATGCAACTATCTGGTCGACGGACCCTGTGAATTTGACAGCTGTGCCGGTTGCACAGACTCCGACGCTTGCAATTACGACGCTTCCGCATCTCTGTCCACTTCCACTTGCACCTATCCTGTGGACGAATTCGGGGTTGAGAACGTAGACTGCAACGGCGATTGCTTGAACGACATTAACTCGAATGGGATTTGTGACGAAGAAGAGTCTCCTGGGTGCTCAGACAATGCCGCATGCAACTACAACCCAGCAGCCCTGGGAGATGATGGGTCCTGTGAATACACCTCTTGTGAAGGTTGCACAGATTCTGCAGCATGCAACTACGACAATGAGGCCACCATCAACACGGGTTGTGACTACAGCTTTTGCAGCGGTTGCCTCGACAGCGCAGCGTGCAACTACGATGAGACAGCTTCCATTTCAGCTCCGTGTTCGTATCCCTCTGACGTTTACGAAAGTGAGAATGTGGACTGTGACGGCAATTGCATCAATGACTCCAATGAAGACGGCACATGCGACGAGGACGAAGTTCCTGGCTGCACCAATGCGGCAGCCTGCAACTTCTCTGAGGGTGCCACTGAAAACGACGGGTCCTGCGAATTCACAAGCTGTTCGGGATGCACGGACGTCGATGCCTGCAATTACGACTCAGCGCTCACCATCAATGACGGTTCATGCGACTACGCTTCATGCGCGGGCTGTTTAGACCCCGCTGGATGCAATTACGTGTCAGCCGCTACAATTTCTCTCCCCTGCACGTATCCCAGCGGTTCAAATCTTGACTGCGCTGGAGAGTGCAACAACGATGTCGACGGAGACGGCGTCTGTGATGAAAACGAAATTGAAGGATGCACAGACTGGAACAGCTGCAATTACAGTCCAGAAGCCACTGATGATTTGGACTGCGAATACCAGTCGTGCGCCGGGTGCACCAACCCAGGGGCATGCAACTACGTTCCTGGAGCGACTTTGAACGATGGCAGTTGCGACTATTTCGCATGTCAAGGGTGCACCGATCCGCCCGCTTGCAACTATGCTCCTGATGCCACAGTAGAGGATGGGAGTTGCATTTATCCCTTGGACATTTTCAATGACCCCTCTCTGAATTGCGGCGGAACATGTGTCAATGATGCCGATGAAGATGGCATTTGTGACGATGACGAATTGCAAGGCTGTTTGGAGCCTGGCGCATGCAACTACAACCCCGGCGCTGAAATCAGCAACGGAACTTGCGACTACGAATCGTGCCAAGGATGCACGGATTCAGAAGCGTGCAATTACAATGAGTACGCCACAGTGGACAACGGCTCATGCACCAATCCACTCGCCCTTTATGGCTCAACCTCATATGATTGTTTTGGCAATTGCTATTCCGATGCTGACGAAGACGGCGTTTGTGATGCAGATGAGACCACCGGGTGTACGGATGAAACGGCCTGCAACTTCGATTCCGAAGCCACGGAAGATGATGGCTCTTGCGATTCCCCAGCTGACCTCTACGGTTCCGAGTTTGTGGATTGTGATGGGGTTTGTCTCAATGATGCAGACGAAGACGGAATCTGTGACGAAGATGAAGTCTCTGGCTGCACCGACGATGACGCTTGTAACTACAATGCACTCGCCACCGACGAAGACGGCTCCTGCCAATCGCCCGAAGACATTTACGGAGTCGACTATGTCGATTGTGACGGCGTTTGCTTGAACGACATGGACGGTGACGGGATTTGCGATGTCAATGAGGCGTGCATTGGAGACTTTAACGAAGATGGCCTCCGTTCGGCCGCTGATATCCTGACAATTCTGGCTACTTATGGCTGCATGGAAGACTGTGGAGACAAAGATCTCAACGGTGATGGACTCGTCACATCTTCTGACATTCTCGATATGTTGAGTGTATTTGGAACATATTGCGAATGAGCCCAAGACCTGAACTTGATTGAGTGACAACCAAGAACATAGGGCCACCAAAAAGTTGGGTTACACCGTCATGCTTCTCAACAGCAACATGAAACAACCCCTCAGCAGATGGCACACCCTGACCTTGGCTGTTGTGTTGGTGATGACCCACCTGGCTTCAAGTGCACAAGACTGGAGTCTCGGCATGCTCCCAGGAGAAGACTGGGGAGGGGCAAAGGGCAATTTTGATGCGGTCTGGACCGACAGCATTCCAGAACGCGGTAAGGGATTTAAACCCTTCAACAGGTGGTGGAAATTTGCAGAAACGAGATGGGCCTACGGTTCGATGTCATCCGGGCTACAATCATCTGCCCCTTGGAAAGCCACAGCACTAGAAAGGGAGGGAAGGGCCTCCAGGTCCATTCCAATCGCTCCGGTTTGGTCTCAGGCGGTTCCTGATGGCGTCCCACTTCAAGGTGGAGCCGGACGGGTAAACCGCGTCCTCATCGACCCCAGTGACACGTCGCATTGGATCGCATGCGCACCCAGCGGAGGGTTGTGGAGCTCCCAAAACTCTGGCGTCAGCTGGACCATCATGGGAACCGCAGACTGGGCTGGAATGGGCGTGTCCGATGTGGCATTTCATCCAAGCAACCCTCAAGTTTTACTGGCAGCCACAGGTGATTCAGACTTCGGAAGTGCCTATGGAATCGGTGTGATGAAGACCGAGGACTCGGGCGCAACCTGGAGTCCGACCGGGCTGGCTTTCGGCCTGTCTGAAACGGCCACGGTCAATCGAATCCACAGGAAAGAGGGGGCACCCAGCCAAATATTGGCAGCCACATCGGATGGCATTTGGGTCAGCGTGGACGATGGCGAAACATTCACCCAAACATTGGAGGGCCAATGCTCAGACCTCATTCCTCATCCTGGCGCCCCTGAAGTATGGCATGCTGCACTTCGACCGGGCGAAGTGCACCGGTCCACCGATGGCGGTTGGACTTGGAGTCCTGTGCCTGGCATGCCCAATCCTTTCAGCGTGAGTCGATACGCACTTGCCACATCGCCAATGGCACCCAATGAAGTTTGGGCCATAGGGGCCAAAGCCAGCACGCAAGGGCTGCAGGGCATTTACCACAGCACAGATTCCGGGGCCACTTACAACGCCTTGGACAACATCCCCAACCTGCTCGGGTACACGGTATCAGGAAACGACCTGGGTGGCCAAGGCTTTTATGACTTGGCCTTGGCAGTGAATCCATCGGACCCCAACCACATTGTCGCTGCCGGCGTCAATTTGTGGGCCTCCTTTGATGGCGGATCGCTGTGGCAATGCACTGGCCATTGGTATGGCGCAGACTCCGTTCCCGAAGTTCACGCAGACCATCACGCGGTGACGTTCATTCCCGGGACGTCCGATATCGTCAGTGCTCATGACGGAGGCATCTCACGGGTTCACAATGGTCAAATTCAAGACCTGTCGGAGGGCCTGAACATTGGTCAGGTTTACCACATCGGCCATTCTGAGGTCAAGAAAGAACAGCTTCTCTCCGGATGGCAGGACAACGGGGTCAATTTCCTCAGTGGTTCAACGCACGCCAAGGTCATCGGAGCCGATGGATTCCATTGTCTGATCGACCCAGTCGACCCGAGCACCCTTTATGCCGCAGAATATTTTGGGAAGACCCACCGCTCGAGTGACGGTGGCTGGAGCTGGGAGCCATGGATCGGCGGCAATGAATCGGGCGTTGATGAACGTGGCGATTGGGATACGCCCATGGCCTTTTCGCCCAGCCAAGACAACCGCATTTACGTCGCGAAGCGAAGGGTTTACTGGACCCAAGATGAGGGAGTCACGTGGGGTCAAACCGAGGCGCTCGCTGGAAGCCAGATTCAAATGTTGGCCCTTTCCCCATCCGATGACAGCACTTTGATTGTGGCCAAAGGGGTGAACGCTTTCAGAACAGAGAACTTGCTCTCGTGGTCCCCATTGATGGGTTTGCCTGGGCTTCCAGTCACAGACGCTCTGATTCACAAAGACGCAGACAGCAGCTTCTGGGTCAGCTTTGGTGGGTATGACCCCACTGACCGAATCTGGAAGACCCTAGATGCAGGGCAAACCTGGACAGGGAACGGAGCTGGTCTTCCTGCTCTCCCAGTGAATGTGATGACGCAGGACACCCTTTCTGGAGATTTATATGCAGGAACCGATGCCGGCGTTTACGTTCTTCCATTGGGGAACGCAGAGTGGACGCCGTACAAGGCTGGGCTACCTGAAGTTGTGTGTTCAGATTTGTCCATTCGATACAGTACTCATGAACTTCTGTTGGCCACCTATGGACGCGGGTTGTGGAAAGCCCCCTTGCACACGGTGCCTCAAAGGGATGCTGCGGCAATGGGGATTTTAGGAGCGAGCGCTTCAGCATGCGGAGCCAGGCCTTCCGTCACCTTGAAGGTCCGGAATGCAGGAACCGACACTTTGGTCTCAGCCTCAGTCTTGTGGAACCTCAATGACACGGTTAATTACGGCTTCATTCTGGCCCCCAATCACACCATCCATCTGCCTTGGACTGAAGCCACA
Organism: uncultured Flavobacteriales bacterium; assembly: GCA_943787435.1. Classification (GTDB taxonomy): domain Bacteria; phylum Bacteroidota; class Bacteroidia; order Flavobacteriales_D; family Sanyastnellaceae; genus UBA8752. The sequence continues at coordinate 179,484 of CALSMK010000006.1, forward strand.
CCCACCTCCTTGCCTTGGGGTGAAAGCCTCACTGCGCGATTGTTGGATGTTGTCAGTGCTTCAGGTGGCGTGGCCAATGGAGAATTAGAAGCAGGCGAAGATGCAGTGCCCGAGAATGATGTGGCCCAAGTGCGCTGGGAGCACCGAGACCACACCGGGCCCGTGGTGTTCCAAACCACAGCCGATTGTTTCGGGTTGCAAACCTCTTGGCAGGTGTCGGACAGCTCAGGTCTCGAATGGGCACGCCGACAACATTTCGACAACGAGGCCATCACCGGTGACACGTTGTGCTTGAGTCACGGCTGCTTTACAGTCTTGCTCAACGATGGGGGAGGTGACGGTCTGGCCGGAGCCACCTGCGGCATGAGTGGTGACTTGAACATTCTTTCTGTGGAGGGTGACAACGTATGGACGCTTTCAGACCCGGGTCTTCCAGACCCCAATTTTGGTGCATCAGCAAGTGCATTCATCTGTCTCCCTTTAGAAGGAGCCTTTGGCTGCACTGACTTAGAAGCTTGCAACTTCAATCCAGTCGCTGAATTGGACAATGAATCTTGCGAATATGATTGCGCAAATCCATACTGCTTGGGCGACTTCAACAACGACGGGGTCTATGGAGCCACCGACGTCTTGGACGTCTTGTCTGATTACGGATGCTTTGTGGATTGCAGCAAAGATGTGACGGGAGACGGGGTCGTTTCCGCCAACGATATCTTGGCTGTATTGGCATTGTATGGCGCCTCTTGCACGGAATGAAAATCCGCGGTGCATCTTGCGGACTCTTATGGCACAATCATCCCCACGCCCCAAGTTGGTGATCCGACGTTGGATTGCTGAAATCGAAGCTCCCTTGCACGCGTTGGTCCGTTCCGAAATGGGCCTTGGAAGCACCACGGCGGCCCGCAACATCATTCGGGGAGGCGCCGTTCGGGTTTCCGACGAGGTCGTCAAAATCCCTTCCACCGTGGTCAAGGTGGGGCAGGAGATTTCCACACCTGAATCCAAAGAAGGCAGAAAGCTCGAATCTGCAGCCGGAGCCAAATCCATCAGGCCTGCAGATGACCTCCCGTTTGAGATCCTGTATCAGGATGATGACGTGTTGTGCTACCTCAAGCCTGCTGGCTGGGTCAATGCATCCCCGAATCCCCGTGTGGACACCAGTTTCACCAGGGTCAAGGAGTACCTGATCGCCAAAGATTCAGAGGAGGGAAGGCCAGAAAAGCCCGTTCACTTCGTGAACATGCTGGACAAGGACAGCAGTGGGATTGCTGTGGTTGTGCGTGACATTGGTCTTCGCAGACGTTTGCAAGAAAACTGGACCAAATTTCGATTTGAAACCTACCTGCTCCTTCGCGGAGAAATGCCCGAGGATGGTGAGTTCAGTGCACGCCGCAAACCCGGCGAGAAATATTCGGCCAAGAAGTTCCCATTTCGCCGCATGAGGTCTGGTGGGAAATACACCATTTTGAAGGTCCAAGCTGGATTGCAAGAGATCCCCGATATTCTTCCAGGCCTTCGTCACCACGACTGCATGGTGTGTGGTTTGGGTACAGATGCACCAGACCCCCTTGGGCGTCAAGGCGTTCACCTGTTCAGGGCCGTGATGACCGATGATTTGTTGGACGCCATGTGGGAAGTTAAAACCAGGATGCCCAAGGAGTTTTTGAAGGTGGTTAAATGAGAAACGCCCCGACGTTTCGGGGCGCTTCAACCTTAACCAAATCTGCACAAGTGCTTGGCTTGTGCTTGAACCATAATGTCGCTGCTTTCAGCTGTAGGGAATAGAGCAAACCCTGTGCCAAAAACTCAAACGGCACCCATTCAAGTGTGAACGGAAGCCAATTGGGCTCCTCTGGCCAACCTTATCTTTGCGGCGACTAAACCATCTGAAATGAGCAGAACAGTTGTCATCGCATCAGCGCGACGAACCCCCATGGGATCCTTCCTCGGAGCCTTATCCAAAGTGCCAGCCACCCAGTTGGGCGCAACGGCCATCCAAGCGGCCATGGAATCAGCCGGAATCAACGGAGATCAAGTCGACGAAGTGTTCATGGGAAATGTCCTTCAAGCAGGACTCGGACAAGCGCCAGCTAGACAAGCAGCCAAAAGAGCGGGCATCTCAAACAAAGCCATTTGCACCACAGTCAATAAAGTGTGCTCAAGTGGAATGAAAGCCATTCATTTGGCAGCCAACGCTATCGCTTTGGGCCAAGCTGAGGTGGCCGTGGCAGGCGGCATGGAAAACATGTCGCAAGTGCCCCATTACATTCAGGGCAGGGAAGGCGTGAAGCTGGGCAACCTGAAAGCCACAGACGGCATGGTGTTGGATGGATTGACCGACGTCTACAACAATCAGCATATGGGCTTGTGCGCTGAGCTCTGCGCCAAAGAGCACACCTTCAGCCGAGAAGAGCAAGACGCTTTCGCGATTGAGAGTTACAAGCGCTCAGCCGCCGCATGGGACTCTGGAGAATTTGATGCTGAAATCGCACCTGTTTCTGTGCCTCAGCGCCGCGGAGAACCCATCGTTGTTTCTCGTGATGAAGAGTTCGAAAATGTGAAACTGGACAAGATCCCTCACCTCAGCCCCGCTTTCGACAAAGAAGGAACTGTGACCGCTGCCAATGCCAGCACCTTGAACGACGGAGCCAGCGCATTGGTGATGATGTCAGCTGAAAAAGCAGAAGAACTGGGCATCACTCCATTGGCCATTATCCGGTCCAATGCAGACGCGGCCCACACCCCAGAACGGTTTACAACTGCCCCTTCATTGGCCCTGCCGATTGCACTGGAACGCGCAGGAGTGGGCATGGAAGAATTGGACTTGGTGGAACTCAACGAAGCGTTCTCCGTGGTTGGCTTGGCCAACACCCAACTTCTCGGTTTGAATCCCGAAAAAGTGAATGTCAATGGAGGTGCCGTTTCGTTGGGACACCCACTCGGAAATTCAGGCAGCCGAATCGTGGTGACCTTGATTCACGCCCTGCGAAAGAGGGGCTTACGTATGGGTGGAGCTGGAATTTGCAATGGTGGAGGCGGCGCAAGTGCCATGGTCATTGAGTGCACATGATGCAGGGCGTCATTCGCGTTCCTCTTGCCCCCATTCGAGCTCAAGCTGACGACCGCGCAGAGCTGGTTACCCAAAGTTTGTTTGGCGAATTGGTGGAAGTGCATCCTGTTCAAGGCCTCCCTTTGTGGGTCAAAGTTCGGCTGAATCAAGATGGATATGAGGGATACATGGATGTCCGCATGGCAGAATTGGACCCTGAAGCGGTCCATGCTTTTGCTCAGGATTGCCATTTGCTCACTTCTCCTTTGACCTCCTTTTCGTGGGGTGATCAAACCCTGCATCTTCCTGCCGGCGCGAAAGTGCCCACGGCCGCTTGGCCAAACGCCAAACCTGTAGCTCCGTCTTCTGTGATGGATGCAGCCATGCGATTCTTGGGCGCTCCATATTTATGGGGAGGCAAAAGTGTGCTGGGCATGGATTGCAGTGGCCTGACCCAAATCTCAGGTCATCTCTGCGGCCTGACCATCCCCAGGGACGCGAGTCAACAATGGAAGTCCCTCCAAAAACTTCAAAAGCAGCATTCCCAGTTAGAGACAGGGGACTTGGTGTATTTCCACAAAGTGGGAAGCACGTCCATCAGCCATGTTGGTTTGGCCTGGATGGATCAAGGCGTCTCCCAAGTGCTCCATGCTTCAGGTGAGGTGCGTGTCGATGACCTCGGCCCAGAAGGCATCATCAGAGATGGTGACTTGACCCATGCTTGGAGCGGCGCGACGGCTTGGCCCGTTATCTCTGAATGACCACGCGGTCAGTTCCGTGCGGCCCTTTGAAAAGGTAAACACCTTCAGACAGGCCGTCCACCAATATCCGGTCATTGCCCGATTGGATCGTTCCCGACAACACTGAACGACCACCCAAATCAAACAAGGTCCATTGGGCTCCGACAAATTGTGGATCCACCAGCAATTGAATGCGGTCGGAAGCTGGATTGGGTTGAAGCTGAATTTGAGGCTTCTCTCGCTCCATGGGCTCCACGCTAGAAAGCAAGGGGGTGTCCAACGAAATGTCCTCGTCGCCTTGCTCATAGGGGACGTAGTCAAAGAAGACAAAGAACATCTCATCGCCCGTGTTGTCCCCGTATTCAATCATCTGCGGAGGATCGTTCGGGTTGAATGGATTGCTGGCCGTGTTGTCGTAAGAAGCGATGCCGTGAATGGTGTATCCGGCCGGCACCTTGGTCATGTAAGGAAACGTGAAGAACCCCTGCCAATTGAAGTCCCAAGCGGGAATGGAGATCAGTGGAATGGTGTCCTGGCCTCCGGGGCCCGTGGCAAACACCTCCCAAGACACGCCAATCAGGTGGCAGTGTGGAACAATGCTCAGAAGGCTCAAGTCCACCGGAATGTCATAGGTGCCATGAAAGGTTTTGACCTGATTGGCGGGTATGAAGAAAGGTTCCCCCAGTGTCCAAGGCCCCATGATGCCTGTGGTCACCTCGCGTTCGATGGGGCCATCGGTGAGGAAAACATTGACTTCGGTCTGATCGGTCTCCTCCACGGAATTGGGGCCGTAATGCATCTGAATGAGCAGATCGCTGTCGGCGGGAATGACCCGGCCAATGCCCTCGGGGTAGACTGTTGTCTGTGTCCCAGGAACCCAACCCCCAAAAAAGTTCTCGAAGGCATCAAATCCGAAATCGCCAAAGCTCTCGTATCCCGGCGCCGGGTCTTGCGCATCCAGCGTTTCTGCAATGCCTTCAATGTCCAGTCCCAAAATGGCGTGGTGCGCGATGGCCCCATTGCCAGGTCTGACTTCCAATGCCCTCACCGTCACGTCTTCTTCAAAATCAGTCGGAATCACAAAGACCTGATATTGATCGGTCATGTCTCCTTCGTGGGCATAGGGCTGGGGCATGCTGAACACCAAGTCTGGCTCACCAATTTGACTTCCTTCAGGAAAGTCAGGCGCACCCGGATTGTCGGCGGGGTCTCCCTCAGGCATGTCGGCATCGACCCAAGCACTGATGGTTTCAATTTCGGCTGCAGACAAAACCCGCTCACCTACAAAGTGGCTGTATTCGGCATCGGGGGTCCAAGGTGGCATGTACCCAATCGACGTGACGTACTCAATGAAAGGCCCATAGGCAGAAACCTCCTCATAGCTGGTGAAGGGCATCGGCCCAATCTCACCTGTCCTGTGGCACTCCATACACGCATTGTGGATGATGGGGGCCACATCGGCATGGTAGGTGACCTGACCAATTCCTGCAACAGGAATGAGAAGCAAAAGGCAAAGGAGAATGCTGGGCGTCTTCATGGACTAAAAATAATGGCTGGTGGACGTGCCCCCTTGATGGAGGTCAGATTTCTTCAATGTGCAGGCGTGGTCAACTTGAGGCCTTCGATGGGGCAACCCACTGCTTCGGTGAGGGGGGTGCGCACTTCATCGCCGTGAATGGCATCCGAAATGGCATCCCGAAGGTCCCGGTGTCGGGTTTTGTTTTTCCGGCGCCCGGGGGCGAAGTAGCGGTCATTGATTCGACCGCGATACAGGACGGAATCATGCTCGTCCAAGACAAACGCCTCGGGGGTCCAGCGCGCATCCAGCTGGCCGGTCCAGCCCTCATCATCCATGACGAAGTCCATCTTCAAGCCATAAGTTTCTCGGAAGACATCGATCTGGTCTTGGCGGGTGGAGGCGTTGGGAAACACACCGAGAAACTCAACCGGGGCATCTGCAAATTCAGCTTCCAGTTGCCTCAGGTCGTAACTCATGTTTTGACAAATCGGACACAGCGGAGCCAAGAACAAAATCACGCGTAAAACAGGGGAGGAGAGCATCAATCGCAGTTGGAGCCGTACAGGCCAAGTAGGAGCAAAACGTCGGCCACAGTGACCGTTTGGTCATCATTGAGATCGGCAGAACAAGCGGTTTGACAACCAAAGTCCCCCAGCAAAATCAAGGCGTCCGCAACCCCAACGATACCGTCGCCGCTGAGGTCAGCAGGGCAGAATGCGTCTGCCGGACCCAGTGAAATATACTCGTCCCCTTCCTCGTAAAGGACCAGGTCAATGAAGACGAAGAACATCTCATCGGCCGTCTCTTCTCCAAAATACACCCATTGCGGCGGGTCGTTTGGATTGAAAGGGTTGGAGGCCGTGTTGTCGTAAGTCGCTTCCCCGTGCAAGGTGTATCCCTGAGGAATTTTGGTCATGGTGGGGAAGGTGAAATACCCTTGCCAATTGAAGTCCCAAGCGGGAATGGAAATCAATGGAATCGTGTCTTGGTTGTTGGGCGACGTGGCGTACACCAACCAAGAGGAGCCAATCAGGTGGCAATGCGGAGCGATGTTCAGCAGGCTCACATCTGTGGTCACGGGCATTGTGCCGTGAAAGGAGGAAACCTCGTTTGGAGGAAGCTCAAACGGGGCGCCCAACTGCTGGGGCCCCATGATGGCCGTAAAGACTTCTCTGTCTATGGGCTCTTCTGACAAAAAGACATTGATTTCGGTCAGGTCAGACTCTGGAATGGCCGACGGACCATAGTGCATCTGAAGCAGCACATCGGCCCCTTCGGGAATCACCCGGCCAATGCCCGGCGGGTAGTTCACAGGAAGAGCCCCCGGAACCCAAGCCCCAAAGAAGGAGCTTGCCGCATTGAACCCGAACCCGCCAAAACTCTCGTAACCCAGTGCTGGATCAGCGTTGTCCAATTGCGCTGCCGCACCTGAGACGTCCAGTCCCAAAATGGCGTGGTGGGCCACGTTGTGGTTGCCCGGCTGTACTTCGAGGGCGCGAATGGAGGTGGCGCCATCCCAATCGGTGGGCAACACGAAAACCTGATACTGCTCCGTCATGTCACCACTGTGGGGATAGGCCTCAGGCATGCTCAATACGTGGTCAGGCGT